>JAITJI010000053.1 GCA_031279015.1 Spirochaetaceae bacterium | reverse complement strand
GGGGCTGGTGGTCGCCATTCTCCAGGCCACTACCACCATACAGGAGCAGACCCTGACCTTCGTGCCGAAGGTACTCACTATTTTGCTGGTCCTGGCCCTGCTGGGGGGCTGGATGTTTACCTCCCTGGGGGAATATACCACGGAGCTGTTCCGGAGAATTCCGGACATGGCGCGGTAATTCCCCCTGACGGGGCGATAGCGCGGTAAGGAGCGGGCGTGGATTCTGCGGTGATAACCAATATTTTAAGCTATGGGCCGGCCTTTCTTCTCATTGCCGCCAGGGCCCTGGCCATGATTGAGACCGCCCCCCTCCTGTCTTCCGACTCGATCCCCCAGGCCGCCAAGCTGGCCCTGGCGGGGTTTGCCGCCTACGCGGTGTTTCCCCAGGCCGCAGCCTCCGCCATAGGCATCGGGCAGTTTGACGCCTACGGCCTGAATTTTGTGTACCTCGTCATAGGGGAGGGGATCATCGGCCTTATCATCGGATTTTTCCTGACCATCATTTTTTCCGCCTTTTCCACCGCGGGGCAGTTCTTTTCCCTCCTGATGGGTTTCGGCGCGTCGGAAACCTTTGATCCCCTCTCCCAGATTGAAAACCCCCTTTTGGGCCAGTACCTCAACCTGGTGGCCATGCTGGTTTTTCTTTCCGTTGGCGGGTTCCGGGAACTCTTTTTGGGTGGATTTTGGCGTTCCGTGGAAACCATCAACATCGTTTCCCTGGTGGAAGGGCGGGAGCGGACCCTGGGGATGCTTCTTTCGGGGCTCTCCCGGCTTTTTCTGGACGCCATGATCATTTCCATGCCCATCCTGGGGACTTTGTTCCTTACCTCCCTGGCCACGGGGCTTATTTCCAAAGCCGCTCCCCAGATCAACATCCTTTCCGAGGGGTTTCCCATTTCCATCACCGTGGCCTTTCTGCTTATTTTCGCCGCCCTGCCCTTTATGACCGAGGCCTTTGCCCGGGTGGTAGACGCGGGGTTTGCCAGCGTGGAGACCCTCTATACCCGGATCGGCCTGCCCATAGGGGGAACCCAATGATCCTGCTGACGGAACGGGCGGGCCGGGTAAAGCGGCCCTCGCCGGATGACGCGGTGTTCTTCACCGGTCCCGTTTTTGACCGGTCCGTGTCCGATATACAAAGCGCCCTGGCCATAGACCTCCAGTGGTTTGCCGATGCGGATGACGAAAGCCGCACCGAGGAACCCACGGAGGTAAAGCTCCGGCGGCTCAGGGAAGAAGGCCAGGTCGCCAAAAGCCAGGAATTTGTCAGCGCCCTGGGGCTGCTCCTGCCGGCCCTGATGCTGTTGTTCCTGGCCCCCTCCATGCTGAGAACCTGCGTGGAGATGGTCCGGTTTTTTCTGCTCCGGGCGGTGGAACTGGATCCCGTCACCGACAGGATCGTGGCGGTTACTTTTCTCCGGTACCTGGTCCGGCTGACGGCGCCGGTATTGGCCACGGCGGTGGCGGCGGGTTTATTTTCCAACCTGGTACAGACGGGGTTTATTTTTACCACCAAACCCCTGACGCCCGACTTTACCAAAATTCTCCCCCGGTTCGGCCAGTTTTTCAGGCGGACCCTTTTTTCCGTGGACGGGGTGTTTAATTTTTTTAAATCCATCGTGAAGATGGCTATTATCGGCGTGGTGGCGTGGCTTTTGATCCGGTCGGATATTGAAAAACTCATCAATTTACAAAGGGCCGGCCTTTGGCTGGGGATAACCACGGTGGCGTCCCTGGCGGCGAGGATGCTGATCATCTCCGCCCTGCTGTTGCTGCTGCTGGCCATCCCGGACTTTATGTTCCAGCGGTGGCGTTTCCGGGAACGGAACAAGATGTCCCGGGAAGAATTGAAAGAAGAGCACAAAATGTACGAGGGGGACCCCGCCATCCGGGCGCGGATTCGCCGGCGTTTCCGGGAAATACTAAACCGGAATCTGGCCGCCGCGGTGCCCAGGGCGGACGTGGTTATTACCAACCCGACCCATTACGCCGTGGCTTTGGAATACAACGCCGATAATATGCCCGCCCCCATGGTGGTGGCCAAAGGGGCCGATGAAATCGCCGCCCGGATCAGGAGCCTTGCCAACCGGCATGAAGTGCCCCTGGTGGAAAATAAATCCCTGGCCCGGGCCTTGTACGCGCAAACCGAAGTAGGGGATTTTATTCCCGTTATGTTTTATCAGGCGGTTATCGATGTCCTGGTATATGTATACCGGCTGAGTAACGAACGCCGGAGAGCCCCCGGGGCATAAGAGGAGCGGAATAGATTATGGCTGACGCGGCGCAGTTAAACAGAACAGGGACGTTACGGACTCCCTTCGGTGATATCAAAGACCTTTTTATCGCCTTGTCCGTGGTGGTGGTGGTGGTGATGCTGGTAGTTCCCCTCCCCACGGTTCTATTGGATGCCTTTATGGCTTTTAATTTGGTCCTTTCCCTCCTGGTGCTGCTTATCGTGCTGTATACCGAAAAGGCCACCGATTTCAGCCTCTTTCCCATGGTGCTTTTGGTGGTTACGGTGTTCGGCCTGGCCCTGAACGTTTCTTCCACCCGGCTTATCCTGACCAAGGGCGCCCGGTTTGACGGCCGGATGATCCGGGCTTTTTCCTCCTTTGTGGTCGGTACGGGCGGAACCGAAGGGCTGGTGGTGGGGTTCATCATCTTTATCGTGATTATCGCGGTCCAGGTGGTGGTCATCACCAAAGGGGCCACCCGGGTTTCCGAAGTGGCCGCCCGGTTTGCCCTGGACGGTATGCCGGGGAAGCAGATGGCCATTGAGGCGGAATTTAACGCCGGCGCCATTACGGAGGAAGAATCCACCGCCCGGAAAAAAGACCTCCAGCAGGAAGCGGATTTTTACGGCTCCATGGACGGGGCCAGCAAATTTATTTCCGGCAACGTGAAGGTGGGGATTTTTATTACCGCGGTGAATATCCTGGGGGGGATCATCATCGGGGCCGCCATACACCAGGAACCTTTAAGCGCGGCGGTGGGGAACTACATTTCCTTTTCCATAGGGGACGGCCTTATTTCCCAGTTTCCCGCCCTCCTGGTGTCCACCGCCATGGGCATTGTGGTAACCAGGGCCGCCTCGCCGGGGAATTTGGGCGAAAGGCTGGCGGCTCAATTTTCCCGGGACGCCAAAGTGTATTGGGTCGGTACGGGGGTGCTGGTGCTCTTTTCCCTGCTCCCCGGTTTTCCCCGGTATGTGCTGCTTCCCATGGCGGCCCTGATCGGGTTTTACGCCTTTCGGATAGGACGGCGGCAGAAAAAAGCCGCCAGCTTTAACGAACTTATGGCAAAATCCAAGGATACAAAAAAGTCCAGGGAGGAGGCCGCGGAAATGTCCCCCGTGGTGCCCCTGGACCCCCTTTCCCTGGAATTGGGATACGCCCTGATACCCCTGGTTGATAAGGAAAAGGGAGCGGAACTGCTGGAACGGGTCCAGGGGGTCCGGCGGCAGTCGGCCCTGGATTTGGGTCTGGTGATACCCAAGGTCAGGATTATCGACAACATGGTGCTGGAGCCCCAGGAGTATTGTTTCAAAATAAAAGGGGTTGACGTGGGCCGGGGAAAGATCCGCATGGGGTATTACCTCTGTATCAACCCCGGCACGGTGACGGAGGAGCTTTCCGGCGAAAAAACCCGGGACCCCGCGTTTGGGCTTCCCGCGGTCTGGATCACCGAAGACAAGCGGGACGAGGCGGAACGGGCGGGGTATACCGTGGTGGATCCCCCCTCGATCATCGCCACCCATTTAACGGAAATTATCAAACACCACGCCGCGGAAATCCTCGGCCGTCAGGCTGTCCAGGCCATTCTGGACGCCCTGCGGAAAGATTATTCCGCGGTGGTTGACGATGTGCAGAAGTCCGTCAGCCTGGGCGAGATACAGAAGGTCCTCCAGTCCCTGCTGAAAGAGCGGGTATCCATACGGAACACGGTGTCCATCCTGGAGGCCATAGCCGATTACGCCCCGGTGTCCAAAAACGTCCGGCTTTTGACCGAAAAGGCCCGCCAGGCCCTGGGGAGCCAGATCTGCCACCAGTACGCCGATGATGACCGCCGCCTCCACGTGCTGACCATAGACCGGGCCCTGGAGGAAAAGATCATCCAGAGCAAATACGAAACCACCACCGAGGTTATCTCCGCCCTGGACCCGCCGGCCCAAAGCGCCTGGATTCGGGCCGTCAGTAAGGCCGCGGCGGCGGTGAAGGAGCGGGGCTGGATGCCGGTGATCCTCTGTTCCGAAGCGGCCCGGTACCTGGTAAAAAATTCCACCGACCGGGAGATTCCCGAACTGGTGGTTATTTCGGTCCCTGAAATCGCCCAGGATGTGACCGTCGAGTCCGTGGGTGTTATCAAGCTGGAAGGCTAATTTACGAACGGAGTATGCAAAATGGAATGTTTTGTGGAACAGGGGTCCAGCTACAATGATTGCCTCAGTAAAATTATCGCCAAATACGGGGACCGGGTCCAAATCGTAACCCAGCGGAATATCCGGGTGGGGGGTATTTTCGGCCTTTTTACACGGGAAGGGGTGGAGATGGAATTTTACATCCCCCCCTATTTCAGCAAGAGTTATGCCGGATACGGCGGCGGCAGGCCGGGCGGGGCGGCCTCCTTTGCCTCACCGGCCCCGTCCCTGAATTCAGGCGGCTTAAAATCGCCGGGGCCCGCAAACGCAAAAGAACCGGGGCTTTCAAGAGCGCCGGTGGATTTTGAGGAAGCGAAAAAAAAGGTTCTCGCGGCGGCGGGAAAAGATTCCACCCAGATGATGATCCTCAATGAAGTGCGGAACATCAAGGAAAAAATCGAGGCCGCCGGGACTGCCGCCCGGAAAGAGGATCATCCCGCCCTGGCCCGGATTACGGAAATATTGGAGCAAAACGATTTTTCGTCCGCGTATATCAACGCCATTCTGGACAGGGGGCGGAAGGAATTTTCCCTGGAAGCCCTGGAAGATTTTGACGGGGTTCAGGACAAGGTGCTTGAGTGGATCGGGGAAAGCATTCGGATATATCAGAAACCGGCATACCATAAAACCCCCCGGATTATGGTGCTGGTGGGGCCCACCGGGGTCGGCAAAACCACCACCACCGCCAAATTGGCGGCGATTTTCGGCCTGGGTAATCCGGGAAAACCGGCCCGGCCGGTACGGATAATCACCATCGACGCCTTCCGTATTGGCGCCAAAGCCCAGATTGAAGCCTATGGGGATATTATGGACATCCCCGTGGCCTATGTGGATAATTACGATGACCTCAAAAAAGAAATCGCCCTCTCCGCCGAAGACGCTGACATAGTCCTGGTGGATACCATAGGCAAGAGCCCCCGGGATTCGGCAAAATTGGGGGAAATGAAGGAGCTTCTGGACGCCTGCGGTTTTCAGGCCGAGGTGTACCTGGTTATTGCCGCCGGCGTCAAATCCAGCGACATCCTGGAGATCCTCAGGCAGTTTGAACCCTTTAATTACCGGTCCGTTATCCTGACCAAGCTGGATGAAACCACCCGGGTGGGCAACGTGATCAGCGCCCTTTCGGAAAAAGGGAAAAGTCTGGCCTATATAACCGACGGCCAGAAAGTCCCCACGGATATTCACCGGGCCAGCGTGGTGCGGTTTCTGCTTAATCTGGAGGATTTCCGGGTAAACCGGGAAAAGATGGAAAAACAGTTCCCCGTTGATAAAGCGGATCAATTTTAAGGGAGGAGCGGGATGGAAGATCAGGCGGAAAAATTGCGGGAAATCATGAGACAGAAAAAAGAAACCTCCGGTCCTTCCGAAAAGGTTCCCCGGGCGGGAACGCGGGATACTAAAAAAACCCGGATCATCACGGTAACTTCCGGCAAAGGCGGGGTGGGGAAAACCAACCTCTCCGTCAACATGGCCCTGGCCTATGCCCGGCTGGGGAAAAAGGTGGTGGTCATGGACGCGGACCTGGGGCTTGCCAACGTCAACGTGATGCTCAATATGGTTCCCAAATACAACCTCTACCACGTGATTAAAAAGCAGAAAACCATCCGGGACATTCTGGTGGACACCGATTACGGCATATCCATTGTGGCGGGGGCCTCGGGCTTTTCCCAGATAGCGAATATGTCGGAGGATGAACGGCAGAATTTTATCAACGAACTGGACACCCTTTCCAACGCGGACATCATCATTATTGATACCAGCGCCGGTGTGTCCAGCAACGTCCTCGATTTTATCGCCGCCGCCGATGACGCGGTTATCATCACCACCCCGGAACCCACCGCCATCACCGACGCCTATGGGATCATCAAGATCATCGCCACCGAATACGACGACCTCAACATGGGGCTTAAACTGGTGGTGAACCGGGCCAAAGGGGTGGCGGAGGCGAAAAAAGTGGCCGACCGGATGATCACCATCGCGGGGCAGTTTTTGAACCTCAAGGTCGATTACCTGGGTTTTATCTACGACGATTCGGTGGTTTCCCAGGCGGTGTTACGGCAGAAGCCCTTTATGGTGATAGACCCCCGGTGCAAGGCCAGCCTCTGTGTTCAGCACATCGTGGAACGGATGGAAAAAAGTGAAATTCGGGAATCCGGCGGCTTTGGGGACATGATACGAAAGATCTTCGGACGATCCAAAGGATAGGGGGACGGTTTGATTAATCTGAAGTGGAGCGGCATCGCCGGCGGCTTTGGTTTTGCTGTTTCCCTTTTGGTGGGTATAATAAGCGGCGCCGGTTTTCCGCTTCTTCTGGTCCGGGCCTTTATTTTCGGACTTTTGTTTTTTATCCTGGGGGGGGGCGCCTGGCTTCTCATCAACAATTTTGTCCCCGAACTGCTGTTTCCCGGGGAAAACGAGGGGGATTCCGCCGGCGGCGATCAAAGCCCCGGGGCGCAGGTGGATATTTCGCTGGGCGATGAACCCGTGTCGGCCCTGCCGGAAAACTACCAAAATTCCGAATCCGGGGACGAGGTGGGCAACATTACGGACCTTCTAACCGGAAAAACGGTTCCGGAAAACCAGACAGGTATGGATCAGAACGGGGAAGATGGTTATACTAAAACCAGGGGATCGGACTTTCAAACGGAAGCCGCCGGGTCATATACCGGACCGGCGGAAACGGCCGCGGCCGGGGTTTATGCCGATTCAGCCGGCGGTTTACCGGATTTGGACTCCATGGCGGGGGCTTTTGCTCCTTCCCCGGCGGAACCCGTTGAAAGCCCCGCGGATTTTTCTCCCCCGGTCCGGAGCCCCAGCGGCAATAAACCGCAAAGCCTGAAGGGGGATTTTAACCCCAAGGATTTGGCCGCCGCGATTCGGACAAAAATAAGTAAAGAGTGAAAGGGTAAAGTATGGGGAATAGCCTCCCGGAGCAGAAAACAGAAGAGGAACTCTGGCTGATATACCGTAAAAACAGGGACCCGAATATCAGGGAAGCCTTTATCAAACAATACGCGCCCCTGGTTAAATATGTGGCCGGTAAAGTCGCGGTGGGAATGCCCCATAATGTTGAATTTGACGATCTGGTGGGATTCGGCGTTTTTGGACTGCTGGATGCCATTGACAAGTTTGATCCCGATAAAAACGTAAAATTTAAAACCTACGCCGTTACCCGGATTCGGGGGGCCATTTTTGACGAACTCCGGTCTATTGACTGGGTTCCCCGGTCGGTACGGCAGAAAACCCGGGAAGTGGAAGACGCCATCGGAACCCTGGAGGCCCAGTTGGGACGAACCGCCACGGATCAGGAAATTGCCAGCGCCATGGGCATGGACGAGGCGGAATATTCAAAAACGATCATGAAAATTTCCGGCACCTCCATACTTTCTTTGCATGACGTGTGGTTTTCCGGGGATGAAAACGATAAGGTTTCCATCGGTGACAGCATCGAGGCCCCGGCCAGCCTCAACCCCGATGTGATGGTGGAAAAAGACGAAATCCGCCGGGTTATTGTGGAGGCGATCAACGAACTTCCCGATAAGGAAAAGAAGATTCTGGTCCTCTATTATTATGAGGATCTGACCCTCAAGGAGATAGGCCAGGTACTGGAAGTTACCGAGTCCCGGGTGTCCCAGCTTCACACAAAAGCCATACTCCGGCTCCGTTCAAAACTGACAAATATCCGCAAGGGGATAATGTAAATTATGGTTGATTTTGTCCAGCTCCAGCAAATTGTGAAGGAACAGTTGGAACACGACAGAACCATCCGCGCCGTCGAGACCGCCGGCCCCACCCTTGAAATTGCCGTATCGGAGGCGGCCACCCTTTTGGATGTTCCCGTCCGCCGGCTTGAATATGAAATTGCGGAAAAAGGCTTTTCCGGATTTCTTGGTTCCGGTAAAAAGGACTGGAAAATCCGGGCCTATGAGCGGACCTATGTTAAAAAACGCGGGCAGAAACACAGTTCGGGGGAAGCGGATCAGGAAGCGGCGGCCCCCGTTATTGAAGACAAGGACGGAGAAGCTTTTGTCCATCTGAGCGCCGACGGCGCGTTCCTCAAAGTGGTTCCTCCCAAGGGTAAAGGCAGGAGGGCTGTTGACGCCCACGCCATACAGACCCTGGCGGCCCGGGGGGTTACGGATATTGATAGAGAACTGGTCTCGAAAACGGTGAGAGAGGCCGCCGCCGCCTATGTCAAGGTCGGCGATTTTGAGCACCGGCCGGTTAACGACAGCATCGTAACGGTTGACATCGCCGAAGGGGAGATGAAAGCCTATATGCAGGTGATGCCCCCCGGTCAGGGCGGCTGCGATTTGTCGGTGGAAACCTACCTGAGTTTTTTGCGGAACAACCGGGTTGTATACGGCGTCAAAGAGGATTTTCTCCGGGATTTTGCGGATAAACCAACGTACAAAGAGCCGGTGGTGGCGGCGGAGGGAAGCCGGCCCGTTGACGGCCGGGACGCCTATATCCAGTACAATTTTGAGACCGATCAAACCAAGGTCCGGCTTCGGGAAGGAAGCAACGGCCGGGTCGATTTTAAAGACTTGAACATTATCCAGAACGTGGTTGAAAACCAGCCCCTGGCCAAAAAGATACCCCCCGAAAGCGGCGTTGTGGGCCGGACCGTGACGGGGAAGGTTATTCCCGCGAAAAACGGCCGGGATACCAGCCTTCCGGTGGGCAAAAATGTCCATGTGGGGGATGACGGGGCCACCATTATCGCCGATATCAACGGCCAGGTGGTGGTGGTTTCGGGGAAGATCAACGTGGAGCCCGTGTATACCGTCCAGGGAGACGTGAACCTGAAAACCGGGAATATCATTTTCCTGGGGACGGTGATCATCAACGGGAACGTGGAGGACGGTTTTTCCGTAAAGGCCGCGGGAAATATCGAGGTCAACGGAACCGTGGAAAAAGCGGAACTGGACGCCGAAGGGGATGTCATCGTCCATCAGGGCATCACCGGCAAAAGCGGCGGCCTGGTCCGGGCGGGGCGGTCCATTTGGGCCCGGTTTATCGAAATCGCCATTGTGGAGGCGGGAAATATGGTGGTCGCCTCCGACGGTATCATCAACTCCCAGGTAAACGCCTTTAAGCGGATCATCTGCCAGGGGAAACGGGCCCATATTGTGGGGGGCCGCCTCAGGGCCTCCGAGGAGATCAACGCCAAGATCCTGGGGAGTCCCACCAGCGGGACTGAAACCATCTGCGAAGTCGGCTTTGATCCCAAAAGCAAGGCGGAACTGGATCAACTAAAACTGAACAAGGAAGCGGCGGAAAAGCAGATTGAGGACATCCAGCGGAATATCCAGACCCTGATCAACATAAAAAAACAACGGAAGTCCCTTCCTGAGGATAAAGAAGCGTACATGAGGGAACTCATGGACAAACGGCAGATCCTTATGGGGGATATAAAAAAAGCCGAAGAAGGTATTGTTAAAATACAGGAATTTTTAAACACCATTAAAAACCGGGGACGGGTATCCGCTTCCGCCAAGGTGTATCCGGGGGTAAAAATTCTCATCCGGGACGCCAAAGATGACGTGCGGAACGAATACCGGGCGGTTACTTTTATATTGGAGAAAGGACTTATCCGGGTTACCAAATATGAGGAACCTGACGAGGATATAAAGCGAGGTCCCGATGGCTATACAACCAATTGATCTCCAAACCCTTTTTACCCAGGTGGAGAAAGTTGGAAAAAGTCAGGCGTCCCAAAAAGAAGGATTGGCAATACAACAGGCCCTTCAGGGCGTCCAGATCCAAAGAAAAACCGAGGAACAAATTCAGTCGGTGAACGAGACCCAGGATACCGGAGAGGGGGCGGAAAAGGTAAACGACCGGGGCCCCCGGAAAAACAAGGAAGATGAGGAGGGGAGGGAAAAAGGCGCACAGACAGACGCCGGTGAGGCGGAAGAAGGGGAGGGGGAAGATATCCGCGCCATAATCCGGGACCCCGCTTTGGGCAGAAATATAGATATCAGCGGCTAGTATCATGACAGCATTGAACATGTGGTTTTGTGTCCCGGCGGAAGACCGTAACCGTAACGCTTGGCGCAGCGCAAGGGATAGAAGCGGAAATACCGGAGGCTTTTCCCGTGGAAAAGCTGAGGAATTGGAGCGGATAGCCCGGTCCGGCGTGTGCGCCGGATGCGCCCAAATCCGCAGGTTTGATCGTGCCGGGATGCCAGGCCAGATGGCCGGTCTGTTTTGAGGTTCCCATGACCCTGTCGATTATTTTTTCCGCGGCCAGCCTGATACTCTGCGGTTTTTTCTTTCTGTATTTCCGTTCCTATCTCAAAAAGAGGATAAGCCCCGAGGGGCTTCTGGAAGATTACCAGGATGAGGTGAATAAACTCATTTCCGACATTGACGCCGCCACCGACCGGGACACGTACCTGGTGGAAGAACGGATTAAATCCCTGAAAAGCCTTATGGAGGAAGTTGATAGAAAGATAGGGGTCTATATTCAGGAATTTGACCGCCGCCGGAACAGCGAGGCGGTGTATACCGCCCTGGGCCGGAAAAGCGCTCAGACTGCCGCCCCGCCCCGCCCCGATCCCCTTCGGGAGCCGAAAATTCCCGGCTCTGAAGAACCCTCCGTTCAGGCCGCCGGGCCTTCCGCTTCCGCCGGGGCTGTTTCACCGGAACCGGCGCCGCCGAAACCGAGGCCCCTGCGGGAACAGATTGCCGAACTGGCGGCCCAGGGCCTGTCTCCCGCCGTCATATCCGCCCGGCTTAAAGTGAGCCTTTCCGAAGTGGAACTGGCCCTGGCCATTCAGAACAGGTCAACTACCTGCTAAAATACGAAAGGCTGTTGACATTTTTTGACAAAAAAGGTATAAGTTAAACACTTGCCGCCTTAGCTCAGTTGGTAGAGCAAAGGACTGAAAATCCTTGTGTCTAGAGTTCGATTCTCTGAGGCGGCATTTTGTAATTCTTTGTAGGATAAGGAATTAGCACCGTATCTGGTTTCTGTGCCTACAAATAGCCTACAGGGCTTTTCCTGGTTTAATTTTTTCGTACCTCTTGTGGTATGGTTCTTGAAAACGTAAGGAGTAGTCCTTTTTTTCCTCATTTCACACCGGAATTCGGGTATAACTGCGAGGATGACTGGTTTAAGGCTTCCTTGCGGATACTGTTTTTCTTTCCAAGTTCTGTTTCTGATAAGTTGCATAGTCGGACTCCTTTTACCCTCTATAATATCATAAAGTCTCGGTTTGGAACAGATGTCTTTGTGGATATCTGTATGGAGCCTCCCAGGTTTCAAGTGAAAGCCTATGCCCAGGAGTTTCCCATTCTGGTGGGGGCTTTTTCCCATCGCACATGGCATGATTTTGACATAGTGGGGGTATCTGTTGCAATAGCTCAGGATGAGTTTGCTGAGGCATACCGGGTTTTTAGCTTAGAGGGTTTTCCCTTAAGCCGTGAGGGGAGGTTGGATGATGGGGAGACTCCTTTACTGGTTATGGGGGGTATAGCGGCCTCTTGTTCGAATGGCTTGGATGGGGTGGTAGATTTGATTTTACTGGGGTTGGGCGAGGGGTTGTTGCCCAGGCTGGTTTTGGAGGCTTTTGCGGGGCAGGCCTGCCGGGGGTCTGTAGCCAGGGCCAAGAGGCAGATTATAGATGGGATGCGTGGGGTCGGGGGGGTTTGTTGTCCTGGGGATTATCCTTATGGGTGGTATGTGGATTCCGGGGCGGGTAAGTCTTACCCGGTTTGGAAGGATGAGGTGGTTCAGGTTAAGCCGGATACGTTGTTGGGGATGGGCGGGTATGACGCTGCGGAGGATATGCAGTGGGGGTGGCCCGTGGCAGGGGTTCGGAGGGCCTCGGTGGTGGTTTCGTGGGGGTGTGCCGGAGGTGGGGCCTGTAATTTTTGTGCCGAGGGGAATATGTACGGGCCGTGGAGGGAAAGGGGTTTAGGGGATTTATCTCAGGCTTTTCGGGATGCGAAGCGGTCTCTTATGGGGGAGACGGTATCATTTCAGTCTTTCAATTCGTCATATTATTCCCGGTTCCCGGAACTGCTCATGGAGGCTCACAAGTACTTTGATTTGGTTTCGATGCTAAATTTCAGGTTGGATGAGTTGGCGGCCTCGGTGAGGACGGGAGGCAGGAACAATTATCTGGCTTTGGCCAGGGGGCTGGGTTCGGTGGTGGTGGCTGGGGCTGTTGAGGGTTTTGGGGAGCGGGTTCGGAATAAGTTATATAACAAGAATTTGTCTTTTGGGGAGTTACGATGCGTTGCGGAGGAGGTGTTCCGCTTAAAGTTTATGAAATTTAAGACCGGGTACATTCTATCGGGGCATGAGACGAGCGAGGAGATTGAGGAGGGTTTGGGCGAGATTAGGGAGATAGCCGATTTGCGGAGGAGTCTGGGGGCGTCCACGCAGTATGTGGTTTCGGTGTCAAAGCTGGTACATTTTTACGGTACTCCCGTGTATGTTCTGCCGAGGGTGGCTTCTTATTTGAATTGGATGGAGACTTTTGGGGGTGGGAAGGCGTATTATCCTTTTTTTGATTTGCCTGGGTCTTTGGTATCTGTAAAGTCGACGGGGGGTATCGGAGAGACCTTTGTTCAGCAGTTGCATCAGGATTTACCGGGGGAGCTTTGTGAGAAGGTGTTGTTGGAGCCTGCGGTAAGGCATAGGGTTATGAGTCGTGGGTATCTGGATGAGGTTAGGGCTAGGCTTGAGGGGTATGGGATCAGGGCGAGGGAGCAATTTTTAGATTTTAATCCTAATTATAGTCCTAAGCAACATTATAAGCTGGCACCGATGCAGGAGAGGTTCGGAGCGGAGTTTTTGAGGGAGAGTAGGAGTCCTTGTTTGAGGACGTTATCTTCCGGGGATGGGAAGCTGGGGTGTCATGGGTGTCGTGCGTGTTCGGCGGTACAGTTTGACGGTTATGAGATGGATAGCCCTTTTCGTGGCCGGTTGCTGGGTAGGGATGTATCGGGCGGGGTTGATTTATCACGGGTTAGGGCTGTTAAGGCGTTAAACGCTCCGGCGTTTCATTATGCGATGGTATTTCGTGTCGGTGAAGATGGTAAGTACGTTTCCAAGGATGCGTTGGTGAGGCTTTGGTTTAGCAGGATGGCATGGGAAGATGGCGGTTTCATAACCAGTTTCAGGAGGTTTTCATACTCGTTTTCCGGGCACATGGAGTATTCAGGCATGGTGTCGAACTATTATGGATATGAGGCGGTGGTGGTTGCGTTTAGGGATAGGGTTGATATCGGCAGGTTTAAAGATTTGGCGGGGAAGGTGAATGAGGGGTGCCCTACGATAAAGTTTGTATGGGCTGGGGAGGTTACGGAGAGGCCCACGGTGCCTGGTTACTGGATATTGTCGGAGTTGCGGCTGGATGTGTCTGCGGAGGGGATGGGTGAGGTGCTGCGGTGTTTTGTGGATAAGCCTTTTCGGTATTATGCGGGCTCTACGTACCAGTATAGGGAAGTGAGGCTGCCATTTTATTATCGGGTGGCGAGGGGTGTCGGGGGCCTGGTGTTGTTTTTATGTTTGCCGGGGAAGGTAAATCCGGCGTACAATCTTTTGGAGTTGTGGCATTACAATAAGTTTAATCGGATGCTCTTGTCTCAGAATATAAGGGCTGTGATGTCTCCTGCCGGGGATCGTTCTTTTGCGGATGTGGTGACGGGTAAGGTTTGGAGCATGGGGGCTTTTTCGTATGTTGAAATGGTTGAGGATGATGTGGAGAGGGGGGCGGAGGTTGGTGAGGTACAGGGTGCTTAGTTCTCCGTGTTAGTTTTTCTATAAATCGTTTTCGTATATTTTGTCATGCCTTTGAAGGACATTTTTGTAGCTATTCCCACGATTGATCAGGTACTGGTTTCTCAGTTTTATATTCCGGGGTATACCGAGAGTTTGCGGATATTTTCGGAGGTACGGGTAGTACCTTCGGGGGATTGGTTAGAGGGCGTTTCCGAGATTTTCAAATCGTATTTTATAAAGGTTGGGTTTCCTTGTTATTTGGTTCCTATTTTTCAGGGAGGGGCGTGTTACGGTTTTGTGGTCAAGAGCTTTGGAAAGTTTACACCGAGGTTTTGCACGAATGATTTATTACCGGGTTGTGAGAGATTGAGGGGCGGCGAGGTAGTGATTTTTGTGGAGGGTTTCAAGGATTGCTTTTGTCCTATGCTGGCTTGTAAGGGGCTTTCTGCCGTTGTATTGCCAATGCTTACGGCGTTGCCGGGAAGGGCTCTTTTGGGCAGGCTTAAATCGTTGGGTTGCAGGGTGGTTTTTGTACCGGACAATGATGAGAATTTTTTGGATCATGTTGCCCGGTTTAGTGAGTTGTGTGGGCGGGAGCAGATAGGGGGGAGTGTTTTCTGTTTGGAGGGTATTAAGGATTTTGGTGATTTTTTTGGGTCTTTGGATGGCAGGGCGGCCGCCCTGCGGGAAGCTAAGAGGTTGCGGAGGTTTATATGTCAGAGCGTGTAGAGGCTGGTGTGGAGAAAGAGGAAGAGGTGCTTATCACTCGGATATCGATTATTAATCGTAATCCGTCACCTCTTTCGGTGGCACAGAAGTACCGGTGTTTGTTTCATGGTAGTGGGGAGATAAAGTATGGGAGGTATAGTTTTAGGTATCCGGTAACTCATACCGGTTATCAGAGGTTGGTGACCGCTTTCATTAATGATCATCCAAATCTGCGGGTAGATGTGGGGGCTTCGGGTATTGAGACTGTTTAAGGTATATGGGGGGTATTGTGCTGGATTTGTGTGCTAAGTATAGGCCGGTGCATCTTAAAGATTTGTATGGGCAGGTGGATGTGAGGGCGTATTTTCAATCGGTGGTTAAAAAGATTGATGATGCTCCGCATTACTTTCTGATATCTGGAGCTTTTGGAACGGGGAAGTCCTCCTTGGCCAGGGCGTTTGCGATGGATTTGGCGGGGTCTTTGGATTTCCCTGTTTATACGGAGATTGATTCCGCAGAGAAGTCGTTACAGTCCGATTTTGATCGTTTGAGGGATGTTATTTTTCAGGAAATTGGTAGCTATAAGGTGGTGGTTTTTGATGAGTGTCATTTACTTGGAAAGGTGGTAGAGTCTCAGCTTTTAAAGGTTGTCGAGGATTATTATGGAGCCTTGGTGTTATTGTTTTGTACTACGAATCCTGAAATGATGACGGATACTCTTCGATCAAGATTGCATCAGTTTACGCTGTCGACTTTTACTTCGGAACAGTGTAAGGAGTATGCCCAGGGAATTCTTGGGGCGGAGGGTCTGGAGGTTTCAGAAAGGGCTTTGGATATAGCGGCTATTAACGCACAGGGCCATTTAAGGAACATGGTAAAGCAGGTTGAGCAGATTGTGTTTATGGGTGAGCAGGTATATTTGGATTCATACAGTTCCGTTTTAAAGGGTATTGAGGAGTTTTTCGTAGATTTTGGGAAAGATGACAAGGCTTCGGTCGAGGCTTTGTGCCGGTATCATCCAGCAGAGTTGCGGTCTTTGGTGATGTATTTTCTGCGGGAGAATATTATTAATCCGGCAGGTAGGAATTCGCAGAAGTATCCGAGAAATGTTATCCCCGGTTTGTTTGCGAATTACTTACGGTTGTCCGGTCTGGTTAAAGAGCCGGACGATTATTTTTCGGTATTGTTGGTGTTCCGGCAGCAGTTGCGGGGTGTAGTGAGGGGCGGTGACGCAAAAAAGTAATATTTTCTTGATGAGAGTATTGTTTTTACCAGTGCGCTGGGTTTGTTGGTAGGGAAGGTTTATGGGTACTTTGATAAATTCAAAGAATTGGTAGTGTAGGAAAGTGGGGGGTTGGCATGAAGGGGTACGGCAGGACTGGTTTTTATTCTTACTTGGAAACGGGAGAATTCACGAAGGATTTTATAGCAGATGTGGATAGGTTGATTAAAAAGATTTATAGCCGATGGCGATTGTATGAAGATTACGATGAGTTTCATGCTTTTTGCTGGGCAAAGATTGTACGGGCCATGAGGACTTACGAGGAGCAGAATGGAAGGGAGATTGGTCCGGTTAGTACGTATTTGTATCAGGTTATTATGAATGAGGCTCGGAGGCTGTACTCAAAGTTTAAAAAGGTAACGTATGACGATGTGGACGAGGTGTTGGAGATGGGGGTTATTTCGCAGGGAAGCGTGGAGTCTCAGGATGATTTTGACGTTAGGGACAGGTTGAGGGGTTTTGCGGTTCGGGCGTATGGGATGGGTGTCTTTGTGGATCAGAATTCGTTGTATAAGAATTATTGTCAGGGGGTATCTTCGGCGGCTGTTAAAGCGTTTACGTGGTGCGGTATTTTAGGGATTTAATTTTCCATATATTTTTTGTAGGTAGGTTTTATGGGAGGGGTGCCTTTGGATCAGGATGAGAAGGTGGGTGTCCTGGTTAAGTTGGCGGGGTCTATGGGATTGTCCGCCGATGAGATGTTGGCATTATTTCTTGTCCTTGGGGATGGTATATTTTTTGTTTTGGATTTATTGCAAAACAGAACTGTTTCTTTCCCTACGTTGAGGGGGTACAAATCAGTGGTTTCCGGTGCGGGTAGTTATGTCTTAAAGAGACTGAAGAGGGCATCTTGTTTGATAAATGGGGTAGAGGATTTTGTGGAGAATATAAAAAAGGGTGATGAGGTTAATGTTTCTGGTGAGTCTTTGGTGGCGTTGGGGCCTTCTCAGAGAATTCTGGGGGAGCGGTATATTTTAGGAAAACATAAGGAGTAGTTATGGGCGATGCGGAGTTTCTTGAAAATGGTGTGGCAGTTCCGGTTAGTGTTAGTCAGCAGAGTGAGGTGAAGTTACAGAGTTATGCGTTAGATTTGATGATGATATCCCGGAATGTGCGGGATTTGGCTAAGACTGCCAGTTTTGCACATATGTCGGAGTTGGATGAGCTTCATATGCTTGCATATACCAATCTTAAGCAGAAGATGCAACCGGGTCAACCGTTAGCTGAGGATCCTGCTTTAGTCATTGATACGTTTAAGATGATCAGTGGGGTGATGCTTCAGACCGTTGAGGTTAAGAGGAAGGCGGCGGATACGCTTCTTAAGGCGAGGGTACTTATTGATTCAAACGATAGGGGTGTTGACGGGGTTGATTTCGAGTCCGATGGGGATGGGTTTGATGGCGAGCCTGTGGGTGCTCAGTTGCAGGAAGGTGGTGTTTTTGGGGGGTTGGCTTCGAGTGAGTCGGTAGATGCAGAGGCTGTTGATGATATTGAAAATCCTGATATAGCCATGTAGGAATTTCCAGGGAGTGTTAGGGCCGCCAATTATGGCGGCCCTATATTTATAGGGGTATGTTTTGTGGCGTTGCATCGTGGTATAGTTCCGATAGAGCAGTGGTTACGGGATCCTTTTTATAATGGTCCTGAGGCGAATGCTTTAGCGCCGTTTTGGTATGA
Organism: Spirochaetaceae bacterium; assembly: GCA_031279015.1. GTDB lineage: Bacteria > Spirochaetota > Spirochaetia > Treponematales > Breznakiellaceae > JAITJI01. The sequence goes on along the minus strand of JAITJI010000053.1, from coordinate 4,047 downwards.
TGTACTGGTTCGGTATTTTCGAGGGGATAAGCATAACATCCTGTTTAGCGGAAGTTTGCGTAGTGGTAAGACTTATGTTTTGCTTATTGCGATTAAGAGGTATGTGTATGAGATTTCCCGATGGTATGATTTCCCTGGTTTATTTGGTTTAAGTTCGACAACGCTTCCCAGAATTATTTTTATGTCTCTTTCTTCGGATAAGGCGGATTCCACAGGCTTGGATCGTTTAATACGGATGATCGATACTACTCCATATTTTCAATTGCCTCTGTTTAAAAGGAGAAGGATAAACTCCGAGGTATCTTTTCCGTGGGTTAAGGTGGTGTCCGGGTCTGATGTTAATCATTTGATAGGGGACGATATTTTCGGTGCGGTGCTGGATGAGGCTTCGTTGCGTGGCAGGACTAAATCATCTGCGGTTAAGCAGATTCATGAGATTTTTATGGAGATGCGGAGTCGTTCCGAGACTACTTTTTCTATTGGCGGAAAGTGGGGTGGGTTCTCCGCTATAGCGGCCACGGCGGGGAAGGCTACATCTTTTGTGGATATGCAGGTACAGAGGGCAAAGCGTGGGGATGCTAATTTCTTCCTGGTTGAGGCCGCTATGTATGATGTGCGGCCTGAGTCCTATTCAAAAGAACGCTTTGATATTTTTGTTGGGGATGGAAATATTCCGCCTTTTATTTGTGATTCTCCTGGTCAGGATGTGGTTCAGGCTATTAATAGTATTGGGGAGGTGGTGGATCAGTTTCTTATCGGGAGGCCGTTTTTGGTCGTGCATCCTCCTGTTTCTTTGCGGCATTTTTATGAGGAGGATATCGAGTATTCGTTACAGAATCTTTCCGGGATTACTCGCACCGGTTCCTCACTGTTTGTTCCTAATGCGGCTTTAATCAACAAGATGTTTTCTAGTGATTTAAGATATCCCACGGATATTTTTTTATCGGATGGGGTTCCAAAGTTTGGCATTTACGATACTTTGTTGCCGGAAGAGTTGATTGATGAGGATATGGTCAATTCAGTTTATGCCGGTGAACCGGTGTATGCTCATTTTGATATTTCAAGGGTAAATGACGCTACCGGTTTTGCGGCGGTATTCCTCTCGGAGGAGCATAGGAGGATATTGCCAGTATTGGTTACTCCTATTTATTTGGATAGATCAAAACCTGGGAATGAGATTGACCAGGTGAAATTGGTTGGGTTGGTGACGGCGCTGTATAGAATAGGCGTTAATTTTCGAATGGTGTCTGCGGATGGGTATTCCAGTGAGTATGTGATTTCCAGATTTAAGTTGTTATTGGGAAATGATAGGGTGTGCAGGTTTTCTTTAGATAAGACTCCGGCTGGTTATGTTACCATGCTTAATTTTATGAAGTTGGGGATGTACCGTCTTTATAGGATTCCGAGATTGGAGTATGAGCTTGAGAATCTTGTGTATGATTCTTATTTGGGGAAGGTAGATCATCCTCCAAATTCGGATCCTGCGAATCCTGTGTATTGGAAGGATGTTTCGGATGCTTTGGCGGGGGCGAGTTTTCACTTGTCGGTTTTTGAGGATTTGTCGTATGAGAGTTTGTCTGTGCAGTCTGAGGTGGAGAAGGCCCGGTCTTTGAGGAGTGTTGATGGGGATGAGGAAGAGGGGGAAGATTTCTACTCTGGTTTGGATGGCGGGGATGATTTTTATTCTGGTTTAGATAGCGGTGTGGAGCAGCCGGTTTCGGATGATCCGTTGGATCGTTTTATGAAGTCCATTATGCCTTAATTTTCTATTCAAACTTGTTTTTTACTTTGAAGCACGGTAACACAGGACATCTTTATTGGAGAGGAGTAGGAAAGTGAACAAAAGAGAACACACGGTAGCGGCTTTTTTTGACTGGTTCGGGTTCGAGAAAAAAATAGGTGCTGTTAGTAGTGCCGGGAATGGTTCAGTATCGAGCGGTGGGGACATCTCAGCATTGAAGGCTGGGGATAATTCCGTGTTGGATGCTGGGTATGCTTCCGCACTGGAGGCGGGAAATGGTTCCGTAATGAAGGCATTGTATGGTTCCGCACTGAGGGCCGGGAATAGTTCCGCACTGAGGGTCGGGGATGTTTCCGCATTGAAGGCCGGGGATGCTTCAGCACTGAAGGCCGGGGATGACTCTGTATTGGAGGCGGGGAGTAATTCTGCACTGAAGTCCGGGGATGGTTCCGTACTGGAGGCAGGAGATGGTTCCGCACTGAAGGCCGGGGATGACTCAGGACTTTCTGCGGGAGATGGTTCCGCACTGAAGGCTGGGAATAACTCAAGACTTTCTGCGGGAGAATCTTCGGTTGTTTATGGGGGGATTGGAAGTAAAGTTTCAGGGGGACTTTATTCGGTGCTTGTGGTTCAAATTGGTGATAAGAGTGGTAAGGTGACTGGGGTAGCTTGTGAGGTTGTGGATGGGGAGAGGATAAAGGCGGATACGTTTTACCAACTGGTAGATGATAAGTTTGTTGCGGTTTCGGAGGTGGGTATATGAGATTACGGTATTTTTTCTATCGTGTTGCGATAGCTATGAAAGATGCGGGGGAGCGGTGGAATTCACCTCTGCTTATTCGCTTAGGGCTTTCACTCAGGGATAGGCTGTAAGGTCTGGTAGGAGGCTGGCAATGGTTAGGTACGATAGTATCCGGTGTGCGGATTGCGGGAAGGTTCTTGGAAGGTTTCCGGTATTTTCTATCGGAGATAGTGAGGACGGTGGGGAGCCTGAATGTAACGAGGACTTTGGGGCTTTTTATGATGGGGAATATTACTGCCGCGATTGTGTAGGGGATCACATGGATCCAGAGGAGGATTGGGAATTGGCCATGAGGCTGGATACTTCCTGGTTTCAGCGTGTGTTGGATGGTGGTGCACGGGGTGGAGTTTTGCCGATGGTTTTAGGAGGGGTTTCTGGGGATGAGCCGGTGTCAGGCAGGGTTGTGGCTTAATTATGATTCTATATTTGAGTTTCGTATATATCTCCAGGAGGTTCGGTCATGGTGAAGGATGGTGAAATTGGGATTATTTGGCAGGGTGGAATTAAGTATCAGAGGCAGGTGGTGAATGTTCGGCTGAGGACATCGGTGCTGGATGTGGTTCATGCTTTGGAGGTTTCGGGGGTTTCGCCGGATAGCTTTAATAAGATGATATCGGGGGTTTCTTTCAGTGAGTATTTGCCCTGTACGCTGTTTGTTAAGGACTCTAAGTTTGGGGCGGTGCTGAAGGTTCTTCAGGAGGAGGGGAGGTGTTTTCCGTACAAGTGATCGGTTTATTTTTCATTGTTTCCCGGTATTGGGTTTTTAAGAATAAGGGTATACGGGATGATGTTAACCGCAGGATAAAGGGGTACGAGGATATCAGGCGTTTGGCATCTCTTGTGTGGTGTTTTACGGGTTGTTTATAAAAGATTTTTAGTTACGTAAGTCCATATTGGTGACTATATTTTGGGCGCATTTATTTCCCGGCTCTATATCTAGTTGGGGGTATGATGTGAACAATGTAAATTTTGACAGGTTGTTTGGTATTTTTTCAGAGGTACAGAATGGGCATTCTTGGGGGGATGCCGTTATAGTGGCTGGTAGAAATCTGGGTGAAAATTCGGATTGGTACCAGCCTCTTTTTTCTAGGGCAGCATCCAGGGTTGCAGAGAGGAAAAAGCGGTCCCGGTATAACGGGGCATTGGTTAATGGTACTTTTGCGGACGCTACCGATGCGAATCCTGCGGTGATGGCTTCTGTGAAAAATCATCCTTCTTTTAGGTATTTGGTATTAAGCGGGGTGTTGGCACCGGAGTATAGGGGATTGGTCACAGCGTCTTTAGTTGGGACTTTGGATTCTGATCTTTATCGGATTTATGCGAGGGCTTTGGGAAGGGAGCCTGGGGAGGGCCTTGAGGATTCTGGGGACTCGGGGAGGGTGGTATTAAAGTTTGACACCGATGCCGGGGTATCTACCGAGGTGGATTTGGGTGGCAGTTTGGATACCGGGTATGTGGTGGAGTCTGTGACGGACCCGCTTGGGATTTTCCCGGAGGGAACAGA
>JAITJI010000021.1 GCA_031279015.1 Spirochaetaceae bacterium | reverse complement strand
GTCAATGCTGGTGGCTATGGCAAGGCCAAAAAGGGCCGCCAGATTACGGATATCCGGCGGCGGCCGGTCTTTCTTTCCGCCATCTGTTTCCGTCCCGGACCTGTCCGAAACCCTTCTGGCAATCAGGCCTTCCCGGATCATCCTGCCCCCAATCAGGACCAGGAGGCCAAAGGCAATCCAGTGATCGTAGGTCCGGATAATGGCGTTTAAGACATGGCCAAGATACCATCCCGTCAGAGGCATGATGAACTGAAAAAGGCCAAAGAACAGGGAGGCCCGGATGGCGTGAAAAATCCTGAGCCCCGGAATGGCAATACCGGAGCTTACGGATACGGCAAAGGCATCCAGGGCAAGGCTGAGGCCGATTAAAAAGACGGAAAGCATTTCCGGGGTACACCGCTGCGTTCGGAACCGGTTATCAGCCGGTAGATGAAGAGATCAAGGAGTATACGCTCAAGGGCGGACCCGGCGGAACGGAGGAGGATGTCGAATTCAGCCAAAAGGGCGATGGCAGGGTCCGCCGAAGGATACCTCCGGGCGGCCAGGCTGTAGTCTTTTCTGACCCTGGCCGACGCCAGGCCGATCTTTTTAAACTCAAATTCGTCGATATAGGAACCGGAGTTCACCAGGTTCAGGTAGTCCCGGAGTTTTCTGAAACACCAGGCCAGCCCGGCAAAAATCGCCTGAGGGGATTCCCGGGCATCCAGAAGGGTGTGGAGAATTTCCAGGCTTTTTGACAGATCCCCCGCGGCGATCCGGGAGAAAAGGGTAAAGGAAGATTCCTCCCGGGTATGGGAAAGCCATTTTTCCACCTCCTCCCCGGTTATGGGCTTGTCCTTTCCCAGAAAGGGCATAAGCCGGGAACATTCCCGCCTCAGGGCATCGGTGTTGTTTTCCACCAGTTCCAGGATGACCTCAATCCCATCCTCCCGGATAGTGTAACCCTGGCGTCTGAAGAAGGAATCAACCCATGCAATCTTCCGGTCTTCAAAAAGCTCCCAAAAGATCCGCTTGTTTGCCCCATCCACAGCCCTTTCAAGCTGTTTATCGATACTGCCGGCATCGGAGAGGAGGACCAGGGTGGTGTCATCCCGGGGCGCCTTAAGATAGGCGTGGAGGAATTCCAGATCTTCCTTTTTTTTGCAGACTTCGGCATTTTTAATAAAAAAAAGCCGCTTGCCGGCAAAGAGGGAACCGTTCCGTAACGCCGAAACTATCTCAGGCAGAGACGTTTCCCCGGCATAAAAGGAAATTTCTTCCGGCGCTTCACCCCCATCCGTCAGATTCCGGCGAAGCTCTTCAATGGCTTCCTGTTTTTCACCAATCTCAGGCCCTAAAAACAGATAGCAACGGCCCTTTACCATATCGTCTCGCCGGGTTCCCTAGGAATAGGAACGGGATATATAGACTACCCGGCCCAAAACCCGGACATTCTGACTGTAAATCGTTTTATACTTTGAATTTGCCGGTTGAAGCCGGACCCGGGAGCTCTCCTTGAAGAATCGTTTTAAGGTCATGGCATCATCCACCATGACAACCGCTATTTCACCGTTCCTGACGACATCCTGTTTCTGGATCACCGCCAGATCCCCATCCAGGATACCCGCCCCTTCCATAGAATCACCCCGGACTCTGACGGCGAAGAAATCCCCCTGTTTTTTCAGCAGGGACCGCTGGATAGGGATCACCCCGTCCCAGTTTTCCTCCTCCTGGACAGGGAGCCCTGCCGCTACGGCGCCCAGGATGGGAACATATACAAAGAGATTATCTTCCACCGAAACATGGTTGATAAGCTCTATGGTCCTGGAACGTTTGTCCCCCCGGATATAGCCCTTTCGTTTAAGAGCCGTAACGTGATCGTAAGCTCCCTTTACGGAAACAGTAAAATGATCCGCAATTTCTCTGATGGTTGGCGGATAGGCATGGGTATTGATAAACCTGGTGATGAACGTCAACACTTCCCGCTGCCGATGGGTAAGTTCCTTCATCGTTCTGTCCTTAATCTGTATTTTCGTAATTTAGTATGCAAATTACTAGGGTACATCCCTATAGATTCCGCTGTCCGGGAAATAATACCATCGTTTTGCATAAGATGAAATTCCAAATAACGCCTTTCAAATAGTTCTTTTGCTTCATTATAATGTAAATTAAATATATCTTCAATTGTTCCGGGAGTCTCCCCGGCGCCCAAGCTTGTATGTACGGAGGAATCTTCAACCTTCTTTTGCAGCAGAATCTCCAGGTCCCGAATCCCCAGGCGGTCGCCGTTGTACATGACCACGATCCGTTCCGCCAGGTTTTTCAATTCCCGGACATTCCCGGGCCAGGGACAGGAGCTAAGGAAATCCATGGCTTCGTCGTCAAATTTGATGGCCGCAGCGTCCATTTCATAGAGAAAGTGGGTGAGGAGGAGGGGAATATCCTCCGGCCGCTCCCGCAGGTTTGGCAGCTTGATGGGAATAACATTCAGCCTGAAGAAGAGATCCTGCCGGAAACGGCCCTCCCGGCACTCTGTTTCCAGATCCTTGTTGGTGGCCGACACGATGCGGACATCGGTCTCCAGGCTCTTTTCCCCCCCAACCCGCTCGATTTTCTGTTCCTGAATGACCCGGAGAACCTTGGCTTGGGCGGAAAGGGACATGTCGCCAATCTCGTCCAGAAAAAGGGTTCCCCGGTGGGCAATTTCAAAACGGCCCCGGCGGCGGGAAACCGCATCGGTAAAGGCCCCTTTTTCGTGGCCAAAGAGTTCGCTTTCCAGCAGGGAATCCGGAATGGCGGCGCAGTTGACCTCCACAAAGGGCTGGGAACTCCGGGCGGAAAGCCGGTGAATCGCCCGGGCAACCAGCTCTTTGCCGGTACCGTTTTCCCCGGTGATGAGGATCCGGGCGTTACTGGCCGCCGCCTGGCGGATCAACTCCCGGACCTGGTTCATGAGCTTGCTGACGCCGATGATCTCATCCCGGGCAAGGAGGGCCTTTTGTTTCAGTCCCTCATTTTCCTCCCGTAGTTTCTGCATAGATACGGCATTGCGGCATACGGTCAGGACCTTGTCCAGGGAAAGGGGTTTTTCCAGAAAATCAAAGGCCCCCAGCTTAACCGCCCGGACGGCCATATCCACATTGGCGTGGCCGGAGATAATCACCACCTCAACCGTGGGCCAGTTCCGGCGGATATGTTCCAGGGCTTCCATGCCTCCCATGTTGGGCAGGAGGACGTCAAGGAACACCAGACTGACGGATTCCTGTTCCAGAATGTCAAACCCCCGGATTGCATCTTCGGCGGTGAATACCTTGTACCGCTCATCCTCAAGGATCGAGGCGAGAGTCCGCCGGATGCCCGGTTCGTCGTCAATGATGAGAATAGTAGTCATTTTACCGGCCTTCTTTTATTGCCGGGCATCCTCTCCTCCGGATTCAACCAGGGGCAGATCTACAAAAAAAGTGGTCCCCACGCCAACCGCGGTGTTAAACCAGATCATGCCGCCATGATCCTTTACAATCCGCTCAACAATGGGAAGCCCAAGACCTGTCCCTGATGTCTTGGTGGTGAAATAAGGGATAAATACCGAAGGCTGATCCTCCACGGATATACCCTTTCCGGTATCCCTGATACTTAATCTACAATAACGGCTCTCCCGCTTTTTGACAAGATCGGTTCTGATTTCGATGAGGCCGGCATAGTTCATGGCGTCAATGCTGTTGATGATGAGGTTGGTAAGCACCTGGGAGATGTACCGTTTGTCCATCTTAACCATAAGAGCCGGGTCCATATAGGTGATGTTAAATTGAACCTGGGGATAGGAACTGTAGTAGGGGGTGATGATCTCCCCGGTCAATTCCCGCAGGGCAACCCGTGCCCGGGAAGGCTCGATGGGCCGGGAAAGGGTTTTGAATTCGGTGACCAGGGTGGAGAGTCCCTCCACTTCCTGCAGAATCGCCAGCATGCAGCTCTCCAGGATCTCCCCGATCCGTTCCGGCTCATTATGCCAGCGCCGCAGCACCCGGTCTGCCGACAGCTTGATGGGCGTCAGGGGATTCTTTATCTCATGGGCAAGCTGCTGGGCCATGGTCTGCCAGACCGAGGTTTTTTCCGCATCGAGCAGGACGCCCTGGGCCTTTTCCAGATCCCGGACCATGGAGTTAAAGGATCGGACAAGGAGCGCCAGTTCATCCCCCGGACGGGTGAGGATACGGATGGAAAAATCCCCCTCCGCCACCCGCCTGGTTGCCTCCGCCAATTCCACCAAGGGCTGGGTTACCCGCTGGGTAAAGGAAAAGGAGATGATAATGGTCATGAGCAGGGTGGGGAAAAAAAAGACCCCGTAGTAAAAGATGAGCAGAGGCCGCAGATTTATTCCCAGGGAACCGATTATCTCAAAGCGGGCTTTCTCTTCTTCGATGGTATCCACGGCCCGGTCAAAACCCGTTCCCAAATCACAGCTGACAAGCCGGATGCGGTTTCTATCGGCTATCTGTACAAACCGGATGACATCCGTGTCCCGGGGCAGTTCCCGGGGGACAAAGCCCCGCTGTAAAAAGGGCGGTGAATCCAGCCGTTGCGAAGGGATCCCGGCAAAATGCCGGCTTACCCAGGTTCCGTCATCCCCGAGAAGAAAATCCTGAACCCCGGTGAGTTCCAGGGCCTTCAGAAACTCAACCGCCTCATACTGCTCCGCCTCTTCCCGGGCCCGGAGGGCCGCCGCATCCGTTTCATCATCAGAAGCATCCCGGGTCCCGGCGGTTTCCGGATCGGGGCTTACCGTAAAAAAAGCTTCCTCCCTGCCGTACCGGGCCATAAACGCATCAAAATGCTGGTTTTCCAGAAGGGTTTCAAAGTGTTCCAGCCGCAGAGAATAGGCGTCCAGGGCGAATCGCTGGGCATCCTCCAGGATGCTATTCACCTGCATGCTCCGCCAGAACCGGTTCAGTTCCAGCACCGACTGTATGGTTAAGATAGTAACCGGCGCCGCGGCGCAGACAACGATGACCATGAAATAGGCAAACAACCGGGTTTGGAATTTACTCCCCGTCCGGTTGGCAATGTAGTCCCGGATCAGGTTTACCAGGGAGAGGGCCAGAAAAAGCATCAGCACCATGGGGATGGTGAAAAAAACGATCAGCTGCAAGGCCCCCGGCGCAGAACCGCTCTGTAGTATTTCAATAAAAAAATTGCGGGAGATTAAAAGGGTCAGGATGCAGAGGAGCAGGTAGATAAGCATCAGGCTCCTGACGTTAATTATGGAATGTCTTGGATGAGTCCGGATTGATTTCACCGCAGGAGCATTTTCATAAGGCCCTAATCCTCCTCAAATTTTGAATTGAAGAGCCGTACCAGGGTATCCACCGCATCCTGCTCATCCTCCCCTTCGGCGATGATCCGTATTTCCGTACCATAGGACGCCATCAGGGTGATGATCCCCATAATGGATTTGGCGTTGATCTGATCGTTATCCTTTTCAAGGTGTATGACCGATTTAAAATCCTTTGTGGTCTGTACAATAAGCGCCGCCGGCCTGGCATGAATCCCCGCCCGGTTTAATATTTTTACCGTTTGCTCTACCATAGTAAATTCCTTAAATAATATCTTCCTGTCCAAAGTAAACCGAACGGGCGGTATCGCTTTCTATCCATTTTAAAATGTTCTGATTAAATTCCCTTGCCGAATTGTACCCCATCTTTTTGAGCCGTTCATTCATAGCCGCCGTTTCTATGATGATGGGGATATTCCGCCCTGGTTTTACCGGTATTTCCAGTTTAGGGATGCTTACCCCCAGAATATCCATGACCTTATCCTCCGAACCAAGACGGTCGTAGGTCTTTTGGGAATCCCATTCTTCCAGAATCGCCACCAGTTGTATCTGCTTCCGGTCCCGGATGGCCCCCACGCCAAAAAGATGGGTTATATTGATGATCCCCAGCCCCCGGATCTCCATGTGATGGGCGATGATCCGGTTTGCGCCGGTACCCATCAGGATGTTTCCGCTGACATTACGGATATCCACCACGTCATCCGCAACCAGCCGGTGTCCCCGTTCTATCAACTCCAGGGCGGTTTCGCTTTTACCCACCCCTGAATCCCCCAGGATGAGGATGCCAAGACCGTAGACCTCCACCAGTACGCCGTGGATGCTCTTCTGGGGGGCAAAGATCTCCGACAGAATCCGCATCAGCCGGGAAGTGAATTCAGAGGTCCCCAGGTCCGTTTGCAGAACGGGACACCGGGCGCCTTCGGCAGCCTCAAAAAAACCCCGGTCCGGGGTCAGGTTGTGGGTAAAGATACAGCAGGGGATGGGAAAGCTAAACATCTGCTTGATCGTGTCAATTTTACCCTCATTTGCCAGCTTCCGCAGGTAGGAAACCTCTCCCCGGCCAAAGACCTGTATCCGCTGGGACGCAAAGGAATCGTAGAAGCCCGATAAAGCAAGCCCCGGACGGTTCAGGTCCGGAATATCGATGACCTTGGTCAGCCCCTTTCGGCCCCCGATGCAGTGAAGGTTCAGGGAATTATGCTCCTTGAGGTCCATATCGATAAGATCCAGGACGGTGAATTGCTTTACGGCCATGCATTTATCATAAACGATGGGTGAAAACCTGACAAGCTCCGGCGGTTCCGGTTGAATTTTCCGGCAATATATCTTAATTACCACTTGATTATTTTTCAATTTGTGGTATTATTTTTATAGATATAAAAACGGAGGATCTTTTGTACGGTAGAAACTACAGTACAGACAGCGGTATGAGAGCCGGCAGACTTTCCGGTTCTCCGGTTGTTTGCGCTTCTCCGATCATGAATTGT
>JAITJI010000132.1 GCA_031279015.1 Spirochaetaceae bacterium | reverse complement strand
TAATCGGGATATCTCTGTGGCTTTTGATCGGTGTTTTCATCAACCCCCTCATCCACGGACTGGAAAGGGTGTTAAGTTTCTTTTCGGGGCTATTTAACGGCAGGGAGGTGAAGATTCTGGACCCCGGATACTATCTGGAACGGATCCCGGTGATCGTCAACGGGAAAACTGTTTTACTGATTGGGATCTTCACGATTCTCTGCTCTGTTATGGCATCCTGGATTCCCGCCCGCAGGGCCGGAAAAACCCGTCCCATAGAGATATTACGAAAATTTTAGAGGTTGAGCCGGTCCTAAAATCAAACATTTTGAAGCCGTTTCATTTATTTTTATCGCCCTTTGTTGCCGGAAACCTTGTTTTTTATTATAACAGGATCAGGAGAATTACCATGAAAGATGAAGAAATTCTGTCCCATATCGACCATACCTTGCTCAAAGCAGTGACCGGATGGCCGGAGATCCAAAAGCTCTGTGAAGAGGCGCTGCGGTATCATACCGCTTCGGTTTGCGTACCCCCTTCCTATGTAAAGCGGATACGGGAACATTTTCCGGCGCTGAATATCTGTACCGTCATAGGGTTTCCCCTGGGGTACAATACCACCGCGGTCAAGGTTGCTGAAGCGGTCCGGGCGGTGGAGGACGGGGCGGGGGAGATCGATATGGTCATCAATCTGGGGGATGTGAAAAACGGTGATTTTGATAAGGTTACCACCGAAATCCGGCAGGTCCGCAAGGCTATAAACGACAGGATACTCAAGGTGATCATTGAGACCTGCTATCTCACGGAAGCGGAAAAGACAGGGCTCTGCGAATCCGTTACTGCGGGAGGGGCGGATTATATCAAGACTTCCACCGGCTTTGGTACTGCGGGGGCAAAGATAGAGGATATCCGCCTTTTTAAGCGGCATATCGGGCCTAAGGTGAAGATCAAGGCCGCAGGGGGCGTAAAAACCCGGGAGGATCTGGAACTCTTTCTGGGGGAGGGCTGTGACCGGATAGGTACCAGTTCCGCGGTAACGCTGCTGGCAGGCGGATCAGCCGGAGCGTATTGAGAAGAGGAGCCATCCCGGTTCAGTAGGTGTTTTCGTCCATGGCCTGGAATCGTTTCCGGACTTCCGCAAGGAGTTTCAGTTCCCGGTTGATGATCCCTTCATAATCCAGGGAGCCATCCCCTATACGCCCGGCCTCATCCTCCCAGAACTGAACTTTTTGGAGGTTGATAAACCGGAAGCGGCGGTCAAAGGATTTTTCCGCCCATTCCCGGGCATCCTTCCAGTAGTACAGGGCGGTCTTGAAGCAGGTTTCCGCGGTTTCAAGGCTCTCCAGATTCTGTTCCTTCCAGGGGGCGTTGTAGAAGTAGGCGTTCCGTTTGTTCCATTTGTTTCCCAGGTAAAGGTACTGTTCGATAAGTTTCAGGTTTACATGCATCATAAAAAGGTAGCGGTACTTTTCCCATTGGACTTCATCTTCAATAAGGGCAAGGGCGTAGAGGGGATTGGCAAAATCCGCTTTAAGGGCCTTTTCCAGCCAGTAGATATTCTCCATGGTGTCGTCGGGGTACTGGATGTAGTGAAGATGGAAAAGCCTGAAATACTGTTCCTTGTACTGTACATAATAGGCATGCAGGGGAGGGGCGTTCAGGGCGAGGAGCAGCAGGCCTAACACAGCCAGCGCCCTTACAGCGTATGGAGATCCTCCGGGGCAGCCCCCGTTCCCTGTCCTGTTTCTCATTATTCTCCCGGTCTTTCCCTGTTCCTCATTATCGGCAATTCCTGAACCGCACTCCAGACTTCCTCTGCAACTTCTTTGGGCGCCCGGGATGCATCGATTATCCGGACCCGGACCCCCTCTCCGGCATACCAGGACAGGATGCTTTTATAGGCATTCCGGACCTTACGCTGAAATTCGAGGCGCTCATAGATGTCCCGGCTCGGCCGGGTTTTGATCCGTTCCAGGGCCGTCTCGCTGTCCAAATCAAAGTAGAGAAGCAATTCCGGACCGGGGAAGGTCCCATTGAGGAGTTTTGGGAGGGCTTCCCCGCACTCTATCCCCTGGTATACCAGGGAGGAAGGGGTATAGCGGTCTGAAACAACCAACTCTCCCCGGCGGCACCGCTCCGGAATACCGTTCTTCCCGGAGAGATGTTCGTTCCGGTCCGCTGCGAACAGCCGGGCGATTGTTTCAGCCTCCAGGGAAATGTCCCCCCGCAGGGCGGAACGGATAAGCCGGCCGATGGGACCGTCGGTAGGTTCAAAAGTGGTATGGAGGGGAGGCAGCCCCCAAACCCCCGCCGTATCGCCGGCATTACCGGCCGCAAGACCGCCCGCAGCTCCGCCGGACTCCCCGGACTCCGAATTCCGGGAGAGAAAATGCTTTTTCAACAGATCGATCTGGGTGGATGTACCACTTCCATCACCACCTTCAAAAACGATAAAATTGTGTATAATTAACATGTTGGAATTTGTTATATCATGAGTATGGTTCTCTTACAATTAATCCAAAGGGGCATTTTTGAAGCTCCGATACTATAGTTATAGGCCGTATACCAGAATAGGCCTTGAGGATTATTGGTGGATAGTTCCGTAGAAAACATGGCCGGTATGCTCAATGGTACCCGGAGCAGCCGGCTGACCCGTTTTAGTATAGGTTTACTCATATTTATCCTGCTGGTTGTCACAACCACCCTCCTCTTGCGGCCATTGCAGATAAAATTGGACGCCCAAATAAGGGAAGTCCGGGATTGGTTTATCGGCCAGGCGGAAACCTTTCTGGGGATGCGGATCGAATACACCTCTATGGGGCCATCCATCTTCGGCTCTCTGGACATCAGGGATCTCCGGTTCTATAGGACCGATCCGGAAGCATCCGTCGGAACTGGGGATTCCCCTCCTGCTGCCCTTCTACAAATTCACCGGCTGCGGTTATCCTATTCATTTCTCAGACTTATCCGGGGAGAAGTGGTGGATTCCTTTGAGGGAATCCGGCTGGACAAACCACGGTTGACCTTGTATCCGGGAGATCTGGACTGGATAGGCCGTGTTTTACCGGTCACCGAATCGCCGGGAATCGAAGATCTGCGGCAGTATCTGCGGCAGCTTCCCCGGGCGTTTACGGTCCGTATCAGGGACGGGAGTTCCCTTATCGTAACGGGGGAGGATCAGTTCCGGATTGGGAATCTTGCTCTGGAGTCCTCCATTCTGGCGGGCCGGATAAGCATACGGGGCAAGGCGGGAGCCGGCCTGACCCTTAATTCCCTTCCGGAACCCTTTCGTTCCCTCACCATGACCGGATGGATCGGAGGATCCTTTTCCGACGATCTGGAGGATGGAACCCTTAATATCCGGATACCCACTCTGGCAGGGGATGCCTTTGCCCTGCGGACCCTGGCATTCACCCTTGATCTGGGACAGGAGAACCTGGAACTGAGAAAGATACAGGATGCCGTTCCCTGGGATCTTGCCGTGGTTTACGCCTATGATTCGGGACTGCTCTCCGGGGAATTCCGGGCCGAAGGGTTTTCCCTCCGCCAAATGCTTGTCTCATCCGGCAGGAACAGTACCTGGCTCCGGCTCTTCGGCCTTGCCGTGTCGGGGGATCTGTCCTTTGCCCTGGGGAAGGCCGGGGATCTGCGGTACAATGTTGATCTGTCCGGCGATTTTAGTCCCATCAGGGTGGTGGAGCGGATTGGGTATACCCTGTCCCTGCATGGGGACCGGGAAACCCTCAACTGCCGGCGTTTTTTACTGTATTTTCCCCAGGGTACGATAAGTTATACGGGAGAACTTGGCTTAGATCCCCTGGCGCCCAACGGTACCATTACCGTATCGGATTTCAGTCTTACCGGGGACGGGGTGGTCAACGCGGATTTTTTCCTCAATACTACGGGCAGGAATATCAGCCTCTTTACTGAAAACTTGTCCCTGGGGCCTGTCTTCTTATCCGCCCTGGATATTGAGATCCTCCTGGAGGAAACGGGGTTTACCTTTCTTCTTACCGCCCTTCGGTTTACCGGTATGGAGTCTTACGAGGATGTCCGGCTGAGTCATCTCACCATCGATGGTTCCTACGATGAGGAGCCCCGGCACCTCCAGGTCAGTCTGGTATTGGATGTCTTTGAGGCCATGGATCTGCTGGATATGGTCCAACCCTTTATCGAAATACCAGAATTTTCCCTTCCGCTGAACAAGGTGATTGAAGACATCTCCATTACCACGGAGCTGTTTGTTACTACCGATTTTAAACAGATCCTCTACAATGCCCCCCGTTCGGTTATCACCTATGAGGGGAGCCGGGAGATATTTGCCCTGGTCTCCGTTTCAGGAACCGATAGGAACCTTGAAATAAACGAATACCGGATTGTCTGGGCGGATAGTGAGGTGGATGGGGGCGGATATACGGATTTTTCGGATCCTAATGATGTTTCCTTCTCTTTCCGGACTACCTACCAGGGTCTCGCCTATCACCTTGAGGGGGTGGTCCAGGATTACCGTTCCATAAGCGTCTATGGTTCCTATGATCTGTCCGCAAATTTCGGCGTTACTGAGGGGGGAGGCTATTCGGGATATATCGAAGCCCTGTCAATCCCGGTTCCCTCCACCGGGCAGTTGATATTCCTTACCCTGCGCAGTTCCCTGCGCTACAATTCTCCTGATTCCTGGTTCCTGAATATCGAACAGATGGAGCTGGTCAACCTGGTAACCCCGACCTCTCCCATGACCACCCTGCGCATTGCGGGAAGGGTGGATCAGGACGGAATGCTCTTTCAGGAACTCTTTTTTGATGATGGCCGGGGCATCCTCTCCGGCAGCGGGACCGCGGTCCGGGACCGGGAAAGTTCCCGCATCGACGGGCAGATCATCCTGACCAACATGGATGGAACGGAACGGTACAACATTACCGGAACCTACGACGGAGACCAGGTGGATGTTTCTTTGTCCGGAACGGGGATGCAGGTAAGCCGAGTCCTGCGGGATGTCCATAATGCGGTGGCCACCGCAGATGCCCGTCTCATCTGGAATTCCTGGGATTCCTATTCCCTCCGGCTAAACTACGGTTCCTTCTTCGCGCAGTTTGGAGAACGGGAACTGCGGGTTACCGCTACAGGATCCCTGGATGAGGAGGAATGTACCATCGAAGCCCAGGTAAGTTACGATAACTTCCAGGTGGAACTGCCCCTTTTCCGGGTCAACCGGCGGGAAGCCCATGCAAAAACCATGGCCTCTATCCGGGGATCCGCTCTTGGCCGGGATATCGATCTTTCCTTTTCCGGGGATGCCAGCTTTCAACCCATCGATTCCTGGTTTGATATAGACAGAATCCTAAAGGAATTCCGGGGCCGTATCCAGGTGGATCGGATCCAGTTTGCATCCCTGGAATCCGACGACCCCTTTCAGGTCGAATTTTCCCGTACCGGTTCCAGTATTTCCCTGGAAGGGGGACCAAACAACATGATCCGCCTCAGCCTTGCCGACGACGGGGCTTTTTATACGGGTCTTTCCTATCCGTCCCCCATCAGGGGGTCCATTACCGGCAGCATAACCCAGCGGATCATTGACGCCGAATCTTCCAATCTGTACATCGATCTGGAATCCCTCTGGCGTATTGTCCCTGCCCAGGACATTGTCAACTGTACCGGCGGGTTTGTCACCGGTTCCGTAACGATTCGGGGACCCCTGGGGGACCCGGAATTCTTCGGAGCCGTCCAGGGGATCAGTGTGCGGTTGATGGTTCCCCGGTACCTTACCGAAGAGATCGGCCCCACCCCCATCGATGTGATTCTGGATGGGAATGAGATGCGTTTTGGCCCTGTCCGCACCCCGGTGGGCAATGGCTTTGGAGAGGTCAGCGGTTGGTTCCGCTTTGACCGCTGGGTTCCCAACACCTTTACCCTGGATATCCGGGTTGCCGAGGATGACAGCATCCCCTTTGGACTTGATATTATGGGGGTTCTGGCAAAAGGTATCGTATCGGGCCATCTTAACCTGTCAATGGAGGATACGATCCTTAGGATAAACGGAAACCTGACGGGCCAGAATACGGAAATCACCCTGGATACCCAGGAGATATCCACAGGGGTTTACCGGTATCCGCCTGCGGATAATGTGTCGGTGATCACCAATATCAGTATTACAACCGGCACGAAGGTGGAATTCCTCTGGCCTACGGCGGATTTCCCCCTGTTACGGGCCTACGCCGAGGTAGGTTCAAGGATCCGGATCATAAGTGATACCGTCACGGACCGTTTTACCGTTACCGGGGATGTCAATCTGCGGAACGGTGAGATCTTCTATTTCCAACGGAGTTTCTATGTCCGTCAGGGGGTGCTTTCATTTAATGAAAACGAGATTCAGTTTGACCCCCGGTTGACCGTCAGGGCGGAGATCCGGGATCATACTGAAGACGGACCGGTTACCATTTCTATGTTTGTGGATAACGCCCCCCTCAAGTCCTTTACCGCCCGGCTTGAATCGAATCCACCCCTGTCCCAGTTTGAAATACTGTCCCTCCTGGGCCAGAATGTAACTAGTACCACCGCTGAAAGCGGCAGTGACAGCATCGTCTTTCTCAACTCCGCTGCGGACATATTTGCCCAGATCGGGGTTATCCGGCGGATAGAACGGCGGATTCGGGATTTTATCGGGCTGGATATGTTTTCCGTACGGACCCAGGTTCTCCAGAACGCCCTTATGCAATTTACGGGATGGCGGAACCCTGTTGACAGAATTGGCCGGGTTGGTAACTATTTTGACAATACAACTGTTTTTTTAGGTAAGTACTTCGGTTCCAACATGTTTGCCCAATTTATGTTGTCAACCCATTATAATGAAAATAAGATTGACTGGTGGGGTATTGAATTTGAAGGAGATTTGGGAATAGAGATGCACAGCCCCCTCTTCGATATCCGGTGGAATATAGTTCCCCTCCATTTTGAAAACATGTTTGTAGATGATATTACTTTTACCATATTGTGGAGAAAGTCATTTTGAGGAAGTGTAGATGCGTGTAAGTTTTATGGTTATTTGTATGGTTTTCCTGGTGTTTTCCGGCTATTCCCAGGAGTCAACCGAGTGGTATCAGGGTAAACCTATAAAGAACATCGAATTTGAAGGTTTGAGCCATGTAAAGCTATCGGAATTGGAAGGGGTGATAGAACCCTTCATTGGCCGTGCCTTTAATGATGACGTGTTTTGGGAACTCCAGGGCCGGATCTATGCCCTTGAATTTTTTGATCTTATCTCTCCCCGGGCGGTTCCGGCGGACCCCTCCGGAAGTGAAGTCATAATCCGTTTTACCGTTACCGAGCGGCCTGTTGTTTTCCGGATCAACTACGTGGGTAACAGCAAGCTCAGGCGGGGCGAACTTATGGAGGCGGTTACCCTAAAGGTAAACGATGTGGTAAACCAGCTGAAGCTCCAGACCGATGAACTGGCCATAAAAAACAAATATCTTGAAAAGGGCTTCCCCGACGTGCAGGTCCGCTCGGAATCCCAGATCAATCCGAATTCCTCCATCACCGTCACCTTTTATATTACCGAAGGAGAGCGGATAACCATAAGCGAATTCCGTTTTGAGGGGAATCGGATCTTTTCCTCCAGGACCCTCCGGGGACAGTTGTCCCTCAAAACCAAGGGCTTCCTCAGTGACGGCGCCTTTCAGGATGCAAAACTCATTGCGGATCAGAGGGCCCTTACCCAGTATTACCACGACCGGGGGTATATCGACGCCGAGGTGATCGACGTGATAAAGGATGTACAGAAGGACGAGAAGGGCAACAACAACATGATCATCACCTTCCGGATTCAGGAGGGGAGGCTATACACCTTTGGGGGCATTGCCTTTGAGGGAAACATCATTTTTACCGCGGAACAGCTCCGGGAACAGGTTCGTTCCCGGGAAGGAGAGACGGTAAACGAGCGCCGGGTGGAGACGGATCTGCAACGGGTGACCGATGTATACCTGGAAAACGGCTATATCTTCAACACCATTACTCCGGAGGAGATCAAAAATACCGTAGAGGGGATCGTTTCCTATAAAATATCCATCGTTGAACGGGGACGGGCCCATATCGAAAATATCATTGTCAGGGGGAATGAGAAGACCAAGGATAACGTGATCCTCCGGGAGATACCTCTGGAACCGGGGGATATATTCTCTAAGGCCAAGGTGATGGACGGGCTGCGGAATCTCTACAATCTTCAGTATTTTTCCGAGATCGTCCCCGATACGCCTCAGGGAAGCGCCGACAGCCTGATGGACCTGGTTTTTAATGTGGAGGAACAGCCTACCACAAATGTTCAGTTTGGGGTGTCCTTTTCCGGCAGCTCAGAGCCCGATGCCTTCCCCCTGTCCCTGCTGTTTGAACTGAACGACCGGAATTTTCTGGGTTACGGCAACATGGTGGGCGCCAAAGTCAATGCCTCCATCGACACCCAAACGATGGCGCTGGAGTATACCCAGAGCTGGCTCTTCGGGCTGCCCCTCACCGGAGGCTTTGATTTTACCGTCAACCGGACCAACCGCTATGCCGCCATGGACAACATGTTCCCCTTCTTTAACGGGGATGAACTCTACGCCTTTCCCGATGGGTTTAACTCCCATGGGGACTATGTGGCGGCCAGCAAACTTCCCTCCGATGCCTTTCTGATGAAATACTCCCAGCTGAGTCTGTCCCTGGGATTCTCCACCGGGTACCGGTTTTCTACCTTTTTGGGTAATCTGGGTCTTAGCGGGGGCATCCGGGCAGGCATAGTCCGCAACAGCTACGATAACAGCCTGTACCGGCCCTTTGATCCCGCCCTGCGGGAGGGGAACAATACCTTTACCCCGGCCTTTTCCGTCTGGAACAGCATTTCCCTGGATCAGCGGGATATCTATTACGATCCCTCAAAAGGCTACTACGGGATACAACGCCTGGGATTTTACGGGCTTTTTCCCTTTGAGCGGGAGCACTATATCAAAACCGAGACCAAGGCGGAATGGTTCATCACCCTCTTTAGTCTCCCCATTACGGAGACCTATAGTTTAAAGGCGGTGTTCGGTGTCCATTCAGGGCTTTCCTTTATCGTCCGGGAGCCGGGCTACAGTGCGGTCAGGATAGAATCGGCAAACATGCTCTCGGTGGACGGCATGTTTGTGGGCCGGGGCTGGACCGATAAACGTTCCGACCGGGGCCTGGCCCTCTGGGAAAACTGGGCGGAACTCCGGTTCCCCATAGCGCCCGGGCTGTTGGCCTTGGACATGTTTTTTGATGCGGCGGCAAAAAAGAATACCCCTGCGGATTTTTTCTTGAATTTTCAGCCAGAGGATATGCTCTACAGCTTTGGCGGGGGTATCCGGTTCAGCATTCCCCAGTTCCCCCTGCGGTTCCTGTTGGCAAAACGCTTTAAGGTGGAGAACGGGGCCTTTCAATGGCAGCCGGGAGCCATCGGGCAACTCCCCGGGAGGCCGGGATCGGGCGTTGATTTTGTAATTTCCTTTGCCATGGCTACCTATTAGTACGAGGTGATGCAGATGAACAGGCGTTTTTGTATAGGCCTTGTGGGTATGGCCCTTTGCGGATTGCCCCTTGCCGCTCAGCAGTTAACCCGGTTTGCGGTGGTGGATCTTCCCCGGGTGTATACCTCCTTTTTCCGGGATTCCCGGGCGGTACGGGAGTTTGAAGAACGCAGCGCCCGGGTTCAGGCGGAAATTGACCGGATGACAGCGGAGATTCAGTCGCTCCAGAGCGCCCAGTTGAATGCCGAGGCTGCGGGAGAACGGGAACAGGCTCTGCGGCTGGAAAGTGAATTTTACCGGAAATCGGAATACCTTAAACAGTACTATCAGGTGCGGACAGCGGAATTAAACGATCAAAAGGCCAAGCTTTCACAGTCCGGGACCTTCCTTGAACAGGTCTACAGTGAAATCCGTTTCATTGCCGAAAGTGAAGGGTACAGCATGGTACTTAATATGAAAGAAAATACAGGCATACTTTGGTATAGTCCGACGGTTGACATTACCGATAAACTTATACAAAATTTATTGACCAAAGCAGGACGGTAAGCCGGACGCCGGGATTTCTTTTTTTTCGGAGAAGATTGCCTTTTTTATCAAATAGCAGCCTATTCAACACAGTAAAAAACAGCATAACTACCCTGTAGTCAGTTGTAGGGCAGACATGAATCCTCGTTTTGGTCAGGTTATTCCGGGATTGAAGGATAATTTTCTTTTGTTTCGTGAATAACAAGGAGGATATATCAATTCTTTTGATTCCAGTCCGATGCTGGATCAGTACAGGCGGATTAAGCGGGAGCATCAGGGAGAGGTACTTTTTTTTCGCCTTGGCGATTTTTATGAGATGTTTTCCGACGATGCGCTGGAAATATCGGCGCTGCTCAATCTTACCCTCACAAGCCGTAACGGATTACCCATGTGCGGCGTCCCCTATCATGCGGCCCGGTCTTATATTGCCCGGCTCTTGAAATTCGGGAAAAAGGTCGCCATCTGTGAACAACTTTCCGAATCCACCAAAGGCAGAGGGGTGATAGAACGCCAGGTAACGGAGGTTATCACCCCGGGAACCACAATAGACGAGGATTTTCTCGATAAGGGCAGTTCCAACTACCTGGGGGCCCTCTCATCTACGGCAAGATTCCTCTCCTTTGCCTATATCGATCTCTCTACCGGAGATTTTTATGCTACCGCCTTTCCCGTTACGGAGGGAACCGAGGGGATCCGGTCGGAACTGGAACGGCTTCAGATCAGGGAGATGATCCTCCAGGAATCCCTCCTGGAGGAGTCTTCCGCCATTGCAGCGGCGATTCTTGAACGGCCCGGCATAGTGGTAAACCGTTGGCCGGATTGGCTTTTTGACAGGGACCGGAGCGTCCGGCGCCTGGAACGGCAATTTGGGACCGGGGGACTGCGGGGTTTCGGCCTGGAAAGCCAGTCCCCGGAGATCCTTTCCGCCGGGGCGCTCCTTGACTACCTGGACGATACCGCAAAGAGCGTGATTCCCCATGTCAGGAGCATCCGCATCTACAGTGACGCCGAATTTGTGGGTATAGACGAATCCTCCCAACGGAATCTGGAGCTTGTCCGGAATCTCCGGGACGGGGATATCCGGTACTCCCTTCTGGAGGTAATGGATGAAACCAAAACGGCCATGGGCCGGCGGCTTCTCAAACGGCGGCTCCTCCACCCCCTGCGGGATTCGGTCCGTATCAACAAGCGTCTTGGCCTGGTGGAAACCCTCTACCGGGATCAGGGACGGCTTGGGCGTTTTCGGGAACTTTTGGGTAAAATGCCGGATCTGGAACGCCTCTGTTCCCGGCTTGCCATGGAGAAGGCCCATGGCAAGGATATGCTTTCCATAAGAAACGCCCTTGAAGCCGAAGACCAAATTGAACAGAAGATCCGGGAACTGAGTCCCGAATTTGAGGATTCCGGCGCCGCCGCAATGGATGCCGGAGGATTTTCCCGGCTTCACGCCCTGCGGGAACTCCTTGAGCAGGGGCTTGCCGAAACGCCGTCGATCCTGCTCACGGAGGGGAATCTGATCCGGGAGGGGTTTAACGCGGAACTGGACGAATTACGGCGGCTCCGGGACAACGGACGGCAGCTTCTGGAAAACTACCTGGAGGAGGAGCGGCAAAAAACGGGGATTTCCAGTTTGAAGATCCGGTATAACCGCCTTATCGGATACTTTTTTGAGGTAAACAAGTCCCAGCTGACCAAGGTGCCCCCCCATTTTATCCGGCGCCAGGGCATTGTTACCGGGGAACGGTTCACCACGGATCACCTGGCCGCCCTGGAATCGGATATAAACGGCGCCTCGGACCGGATCATCCTCATGGAGAAACGGCTGTTTCTGGAGATTCGGGAAAAGGCCAGGGTCCTTATCCCGGAAATATCCGCCGCCGCCCGGCGTATTGCCGAACTGGACGTCGCCCAATCCCTGGCCAGGGTTGCCACTGTCCGGGGTTGGATATGTCCCGAGGTGAACGACTCCGGGACCCTGTATATCCTGGAGGGCCGTCATCCCGTGGTTGAGGCCCATCTGCCACAGGGTGAATTTATTCCCAATGATGTGATTCTGGAGGAGGAGAGGATTTCCTTTGCCCTTATCACCGGACCCAATATGGCGGGCAAGTCCACCTATCTCCGTCAGGCGGCGCTTATCGTTATCATGGCCCAGTCGGGGAGTTTTGTGCCCGCCCGGGAGGCCCGCATAGGGCTGACCGACCGGATCTATTGCCGGGTCGGAGCCTCGGATAACCTGGCCCGGGGGGAATCGACCTTCCTGATGGAGATGAATGAAACCGCCTACATCCTCCACACCGCCACGGACCGGAGCCTTGTCATTATGGATGAGGTAGGGCGGGGTACCGGAACCGATGACGGCCTTTCCATCGCCTGGGCGATAAGCGAAGAGATCCTAAATCATATCAAATGCAGGACCCTCTTTGCCACCCACTACCATGAACTTGCCCGGATGAAGCATCCCCGGCTGGCAAACCGTTCCATGGAAGTGCTTGATCGGGACGGGGAGATCCTCTTTCTCAGGAGACTCCGGGAAGGGGCCGCTGCGGAATCCTACGGCCTCCACGTTGCCCGGCTTGCGGGAATTCCTGAGCGGGTCCTCGCCCGGGCCAGAATCATCATGGAACGGCTTAAAGAAAACGGCCGCCGCTTCAGCGAGACCGCTACGGCCGATTCCCCGGCGCCCCGGGACCCCCGGTATGAACAGTTTATCAATGACATCACGGGTCTTAACCCGGATAAAATGACCCCCCTGGAGGCGTTGAACCAGATGCATATCTGGAAACAGCTCTTCGGTTCAAAACCTGTTTCCCGGCTCCCCCGTCCCCAACGGCTCCCGGAGGAACCTTCCCTTTTTGATTGATATTCCGGGAATCCGGAGAAAATTTGGAAGATTCTACCCCGGGGCAAAGCAAAACAGGGATCCTGCGCCATAAGTAGTATATGCAGGTCCTAAAAGCCATTTCCCTTCTCCGGGAGTATCTTTTCCCCGGAGGCTGCGCTGTCTGCGGACGGATTCTCCTTGACCCGGAGGAGGCCTGGTACGGCCTCTGCGGGGACTGCCGGGATTTTTTTACGATTGATTGCGGAGACCGCTGTGTCTCCTGCGGCAAACCCCTTATTTCGGAAAAGGAACGCTGCCTTCCCTGTAGGGAAGGGGAGGGGCATAGTTTTGATGCTGCCTTTGTCCTCTACCCCTATACGGGCAGGTACCGGACCCTCCTTCAGGCATACAAATTTGGACTGTACCGGCCCCTGGGGAATTTTTTTGCCGATAAGCTGGCGGAAGCCCTCTCCCTGTTTAAGCCCTATCCGGAGGGGAAGCCAAGCTGGGTACCGGTACCGCCCCGGCCGGGAAAGATCCGCAAAACCGGCTGGGATCAGGTGGAATACCTGGCGGGACGGCTTGAAGCGGGAACAAAGCGGAACAGGGGGAACAACCAGTTTCCTCCGGTATACCGCTGCCTTAAACGGCTCCCTTCAAAGAGCCAAAAGGAATTAAACCGGGAGAACCGGAAGATAAACCTCCGGGGCCGTATCGTCTGTGTTAAACCGCCCCCGGCGGAGGTTCTGCTCCTTGACGATGTATTCACCACCGGAGCCACCCTTGACGCCTGCGCCACCGCCCTGAAAGAGGGGGGCGCCCAACGGGTATATGCCATCTCCCTCTTTTACGACTTGTAAAGGGTATCCCTTTGCCCTATTACAGGGCGCCGGGCTAGTGGGATACAAACTCCATCCCCCGTTCATCTTTAATCGTAAGGGATACCAGGGACAGGTACAGGTAGGGGTACCCGTCTTCATCATAGGTTTTCAACACCCCCACCGCCTCAATCCAATCATCTATTTCGGGATAATCCGCCGGAAATGGGGGATCCCAGGCTACTTCAAAACCGGCGCTCCCGTCATTGCCGCAGCAACCCGGACCGTAGCGGAGCACAAAACAGTAATTGGTGTCGATATCCGTATAAAACTCGGATTTGAAGAGGCCCTCAAGCCGGATGGTTTTTCCCATATAGGCATCGGGATTCAGGTAGACATCGTTGGTTTGGGCGATAAAGAGCTTTTCCTTTATGTCTATGATTTCACCAGACAGGGCGGCGGCGAGTACGGCTTCGGGGGCCGGCAGGTCTTCCGGCGGAAGCGCAGCGGGCCCGGGGTTTTCCGGGGGAAACGCCGCAGCGGGCCCGGGATTTTCCGGCGTTTCCGAAATTACCGGCCATGGGATACCCGCAGACTCCACCGGCGCCTTGTTTTCGACGGGGACTTCGGCAAGGGTAACCGACCGGGTGCCGGCCTTGTTTCGTTGTACCCCGCCGAACAAGCCGCAGCCCCCCAGGAGCGCCGCCAATCCCAGGCAGAAAAAAAGCCCCCCCAGGCTGCTGCGCTTGTGAATTTTTGCGCCGCCGGTAACGTAAAAATTCCGATTGTCCGGCCCGCAGGAACCCTTGGTTCGATTGAAGTTTGCAGGATAAAAAATCGCCTGGCCGGCGATTTGGAGGGGGGTTACCCGGGAAGCGCGGCAAACTCCCGGGGATGCCTTAGTGTTTTTCATCATGATTCTCCTTTCAAAAACAACAGACGGGACCCCCGGATACAAAAAATATTAAGCCCCCAGAGTAGAAAAAATACCAGGATATTTATGATAACCACGCTGGCGCCGGTTGGGATGGCAAAAAGGTAGGAAAGCACCACCCCGGTAAAGAAACAGAACACCGACACCAGGGCTGCGCTGATGGTTACGGTTTTGAATCGTTTGCATATCCGCATGGCGCTGAGGGCGGGGAATATGATGAGGCTTGAAATAAGCATAGCCCCCATCATCCTCATCCCCAACACTATGGTGATGGCGGTTAAAATGGCGATAAGCATGTTGTATATCCCCGTATGAACGCCGGTTGCCCGGGCAAAACTTTCATCAAAGGTAACGGCAAAGATCTTGTTGTAAAAGAGGATGAAGAGGGTAAGCACCATCGCCGACAGGATGAGGCTCAGGGTAACATCCCCCTTGCTCATGGCCAGGATGCTCCCAAAGAGGTAGTTGCAGACATCGGTATTCATTCCCGTAGTAAGGGAGATCACCATCACCCCTACGGCAAGGCTCCCCGATGATATCAGGGCGATGGCCGCATCTCCCTTGATCCGGCTGTTTTCACTTATCCTGAGGAGAAGAAAAGCCGCTGCCACCACCAGGGGGATGGATACCGTTAGGGGGGCGGCGTTCATCGCCGTGGCGATTGCCAGGGTCCCAAAGCCTACGTGGGAAAGACCGTCGCCTATCATGGAGTAGCGCTTCAGAACCAGGCTGACCCCAAGGAGGCTTGCGCAGAGGGACACCAGGAGCCCCACGATCACCGCCCGGACGAGAAAGGTGTAGGAGAACATCTCCAATAACAGGGCAATCATTCAGGATACCTCCGTTGATTCCCGGGATTCACGAAAAAAACCGGCGGCCCAGGGGGAACGCAGATATTCGGCGGTGGTCCCGAAAAAGGTTTGTTCCTTTTTAAGGTGGAGTATATGGGAAGCATGGGTAACGGCTCCGCTGACATCATGGGAAACCATGATGATGGACATCTTCATTTCCCGGTTCAACTGCTCCAGCAGCCGGTAGAGTTCCACACTTACCAGGGGATCCAGACCCGCGCCGGGTTCATCCAGGATGAGGAGTTTAGCTCCTGCGGTAAGGGCCCGGGCCAAAAGGACCCGCTGTCGCTGCCCGCCGGACAATTCCCGGTAACACCTGTTTCTGATATTCCCTATCTCAAAACGGATCAGGTTTTCCTCCGCTATCAGTTTATCCGCCCGGGTATAAAAGGGCCGGATTCCCCGGAGACCCAGACGTCCGGAGAGGACCACTTCAAACACCCCGGCGGGAAAATCGTTCCAGGCCTGCCGTTCCTGGGGCAGATAGCCGATCTCAAAGGGTTTAAGATCCCTTTTAACAATCCGGCCTTCCGCCGTTTCCTTTAAGCCCAGGATTCCCTTGATAAGGGTGCTTTTTCCGGAGCCGTTTTCCCCAAGGACACAGAGATAATCCCCCCCCTGTACCGAAAAATTGATGTTCCGAATCACCGTAAGGCCTTCATAGGCAAAGGACAGATCCTCACAACTAATGTACAGCACCGCCGCCTCCGGGGGAATACGCTGAAGGACGGATAAAACAGGACAGGCAGGAGGATTCTTCCCTATTTTTAATTTCCGGTGGGTCCAGAATTCTCATACTTACCAGTATACTTAAAAGATCCATCAGA
The DNA here is from genome assembly GCA_031279015.1 of Spirochaetaceae bacterium. Classification (GTDB taxonomy): domain Bacteria; phylum Spirochaetota; class Spirochaetia; order Treponematales; family Breznakiellaceae; genus JAITJI01. Next base: position 15,536 of record JAITJI010000132.1, on the reverse strand, counting down.
AGAAAGTACCGTAGACGGAAGGGAAATTCGATGCCGGATGCTGCCCCTCTGCATAATTTATATAAGAAGTTGATTGTACTCCGAGCCTCCCCCTTGACGACAGGTTGACAAAACTTATTTTATGTTTGTATAGTTGTATGGACAGTCGGAGATTTTTAAAAAAGGGTCGTTCGGCGACCCCTTTTTTTTGGGGGAAGGAGAAGGCGCCGGACATGGCGCGGGAAGGGTTTAATGCGTTACAGCCCCAGGGAAGCCGATCCCCTCTTTGATTCCGTAGAACCGGTGATCCGGGGCTTGGGGATGTCTCTGGTGAATCTGACCCTCTTTCGGGGTCGCAAGCGGGTTCAGATTCGGATAGTTGTATACAAGGCCGGGACCATCGGGGTGGATGACTGTTCCCGTGTGCACCATGCGGTGCTGCCCCGTCTTGAGCTTGCCTTCCCCGGGGAGGATCTCTACGTGGAGGTTAGTTCTCCCGGAATGGACCGGATCGTCAAGGATGGATATGAGCTGCACCACTACGTTGGCCGGGGATTGGCCTGTTACAGAACGGATATATCCGATTGGACCGGAGGGCTCCTGCAATCCGTGGATCCCCTCGGTATAGTTCTTAAAAGGGGTACTGAAATGGTAGAGTTACCGTATGCGGTTATCGCCAAGGCGAAGTTAGACCATTCGCAAGAATGAATTCACAGGAGGTTTAGGATCGTGGCAACGGATATGTCGGAGGCCATCCATCAGTTGATTCAGGATCGGGGCATTTCGGAGGAGCTTATCCTGCGGACCATTGAAAACACCCTCCTGGCGGCTTATAAACGCCGGTTTGGAAATGCGGATAACGCCATTGTCCGGTTCAGTGATGACAACCGGGAGGTTTCAATCTATGCACAAAAGAAAATTGTAGACGGGGTCTATGATCCTGTTTCTGAAATAGACCTGGAGGAGGCCCGGGAACTCAACCCCGATGCGGAGATTGGGGATGAACTGCTCATCGAAGTGGACCCCAAGGATTTTGACCGGATATCGGTGCAGAGCGCCAAGCAGACTGCCCATCAGACCATCCGGGAGATCCAGAAGGACAGCCTCTATTCGGAATTCAAGGACAAGGTTGGGGAGATCATCATCGGATACTACCAGAGGGAACGAAACGGTACCATATATGTGGATCTGGGAAAAATCGAAGGGATCCTCCCCAAGAAGTACCAGTCCCCCCGGGAGATCTACCATGTGAATGACCGTATCAAGGCCCTGATTACGGAGGTGAACAAGACCTCCGCGGGGTTGCAGGTGGTCCTGTCCCGGACTCATACCGATTTTGTACGGGCCATATTCGAGCTTGAGGTACCGGAGATCTATGATAAAACGGTGGAGATCCACAAGATCGTCCGGGAGCCCGGGTATCGTACCAAACTGGCGGTTTACTCCAACCGGGAAGATGTAGACCCCGTTGGGGCCTGTGTGGGCCTCAAGGGGGTACGGATCCAGGCGGTAATCCGGGAGCTGGAGGGAGAAAAGATAGACATCCTCAAGTACGATCCCGATCCCCGGCGGTTCATCAAGAATGCCCTATCCCCCGCCGAGGTGCGGGATGTGATCATTCTGGAGGAATCGAAACACCAGGCCTTGGCGGTGGTAAGCGAATCCCAGCTTTCCCTGGCCATCGGTAAGCAGGGTCTCAATGTGAGGCTTGCAAACCGCCTTGTGGACTGGAACATCGATGTTAAAACGGATACCCAGTTTGAAGAGATGGATATCGCCTCCGAATCCCGGCGGGCGGTTTCGGAACTCTTTGGGGATGCCGAAGAGTATGGCGAGGAGTTGTCCCGGGTATCCGAACTGCCCGGGGTGGACACTGCCGTGGCGGAGACTCTGCTGGAAAACAATATCGACTTTATTGAAGACTTCCTGGCCCTTTCTCCGGAAGAACTGGGATCTCTCAAGGGGGTTACCCCGGAACAGCTTGATGTCCTCCGGAAACTCATCGATGAATTCGTTGAGGTAGTGGAAGAGGACGAGGAAGAGTTCCCCGATGACGAGGGGGCATTGCCTCCGGATGCGGATACTGCCGGTTTGGAGGAAGAGGGGATACTGCCGGAGGATGCCGCCGAATCCGAGGAGTATGAGTGTCCCGAATGTGGAGCCAAGATAACCGTAAACATGACTAACTGTCCCAATTGCGGTATCGGATTGAGTTTTGAGTATGAAGATGATACTGAATAGATAAAGGTGGATCATGGCTGAGGAATTAGATAGTACCCAGAAACCAAAGGTTGAACTCATCAAACGGGTAAGAAACGATCAGGACTCAGGTTCGGGAAGTGTTCCGGCAAACGCCGGGGCGAATGGGGATGGTAAGAGTATGCCCCCGGCGGATCACGGTGAACGCCGCAAGGTTATTGTGGTCAAAAAGAAAGCCCCCGCTGCCGTTCCCCCTTCGGGAACAGTCAAAAAACCTCAGCCAAAGATTGTCGTGGCTACCCACGGAGAGTCCCGGGCTGTAACGGCTGCGGACCCCTCCGCCGCAAAGGCCGAAGCCGGGGTTGAAACCGCCGTACCGGACTCGCTCAGTCCCGGGACTGCGAAGACTCCCGTGGAAGAAACCCTTGCAAGCGCGGTTCCTGACCCGGCGGCTCATCCCCCGGTTTCCCCGGAGAAGCCCCCCGCCGGGACGACGGAGGAACGTCAGGTTGTTTCATTCCCCAATACCCAGCGGCCCGCCGCCGCTGCCGGCCGGGTAGGGGGGCGGTTGGTTGGTCCCCGGCCACCCCGGGAGAATAGTTTTCATCACCGTTCACCGGGTCCCTTCCCCCAACGTCCGGCGGGCGCCGCCGGACGGGTAGGCGGACGACCGGTTGGGACAAGACCCCCCGGTCCCGAAGGCGGCTTTGGCGGCGGTAACCGGCCCGGGCAGGCCCCCAGGCCCTTTGGTCCCCGTCAGGGGGGGGGAGGCCGCCCCGGTCCCGGCGTAGGATCCGGCAGACCCGGCGGTTTCGGCGGCCCCCGCCAGGGACCCCGGCCGGGAGGCGGCCGGAGCGTTGCCCCCGTGACCACGCCCATTCCCGAGGGAAAGGGGCCGGTCAAGAAGTCTTTTAAGGCGAAAAAGGCGGTCTACCAGCGCAAGGAACAGGAAATGGAGGAGAAACTCCTCCAGACTAAAAAGAAGATCTCCAGTATCGCCAATCCGGTACCCAAATCCATTGACATCATGGAGGTGATCTCCGTCTCTGAACTGGCAAAGAAGATGAATCTGAAGGCTTCAGACCTCATTCAGAAATTGATGAGCATGGGGATGATGGTGACCATCAATCAGCAGATCGATGCGGACACGGCCGCCATTTTAGCCGCCGAATTCGGGGCGGATGTAAAGATAGTCAGTCTCTACGATGAGACCCTCATCACCACCGAAGCGGATGATGAGACCACCATGCAGCCCCGGCCTCCGGTTGTTACGGTGATGGGTCATGTGGATCACGGAAAGACAAAACTCCTGGATGCCATCCGCAGCGCCGATGTGGTAGCCGGTGAATTCGGCGGTATTACCCAGCATATCGGCGCTTACACCGTGGACACCCCCCATGGGAAGATCACCTTCCTGGACACCCCCGGTCATGAGGCCTTTACCCGGATGCGCGCCCGGGGCGCCCAGGTTACGGATATTGTGGTGCTGGTGGTTGCCGCCGACGATGGGGTTATGCCCCAGACCATTGAGGCCATGAACCACGCCAAAGAGGCGGATGTTCCCATCATCGTGGCGGTTAACAAGATAGATAAGCCGGAGGCAAACCCGGACCGGGTGAAGAGCCAACTCTCCGATCTGGGACTCATGCCTGAAGACTGGGGTGGACAGACCATGTTTGTGGAGCTTTCCGCCCTGCGAAAGGAGGGGATCGATAAACTCATCGACAGCATACTCCTCCAGGCGGAGATTCTGGACCTCAGGGTTAACTATAACCGGAATGCCGAGGGAAAAGTGCTGGAGTCCCGAATCGATCACGGCAGGGGAATTGTGGCTACCATCATGGTCCAGCGGGGTACTTTGCAGATCGGCGATTCCTTTGTTGCCGGGATCTGGCCCGGCAAGGTCAGGGCTCTTTTTGACGATAAGGGGAACAAGGTGGAAGAGGCCACCCCCTCAATGCCGGTGGAGGTCCTGGGGTTTGAGGGTATTCCCGATGCGGGGGATCCTCTCCAGGTGGTGGAGGACGAAAAAGTTGCCCGGGGCATCTCTTCAAAACGGCATGAACTTAAACGCTATGAGGACGCCAAGAATGTCAGGAAGATCACCCTGGACAACCTCTACGATACCATCAACGACGGAGAGATACAGGAACTCAAGGTGATCATTAAGAGTGATGTCCAGGGTTCCGCCGAAGCCCTCAGGTCAAGCCTGGAAAAACTCTCCACCAAGGAGGTGCGGCTCAACGTTATTCAGGCCATTCCCGGAGCCATCAATGAAGGGGATGTGGACCTCGCCATTGCATCCAACGCCATCATCATCGGCTTTAATGTGCGTCCTGTTCCCAAGGCAAAGCTTCTGGCGGATCAGGAAAAGGTGGATATCCGGAAGTACAATGTCATCTACAAGGCCGTGGAGGAGATCCACCAGGCCATGGAGGGGATGCTCAAACCTGATACAAAGGAAGAGGTTATCGCCACCGTGGAGGTGCGGGAGATCTTCAAGGTGCCCAAGGCCGGCACCATTGCAGGCTGTTATGTGCTTACCGGAACGGTAAAACGAAGCGCCAGTGTCAACGTCATCCGGGAGGGGATTGTGATCCATACCGGCAAGATCGCCTCCCTCAAACGCTTTAAGGATGATGTCCGGGAAGTTGCCGCCGGCTATGAATGTGGTATCGGTCTGGAAGGCTTTGAAAACATCCTGCCGCAGGATCAGTTTGAGGTCTTTGAGATGGTGGAAGTGGCCAGAAAGTTGGGTTAGGCTATGGCAGGGTACAGAACGGAAAGGGTAGGGCGACTCCTGCAGGAAAGGATCGGCGCCCTCATTGTGGAGGGTAAAATCAAGGATCCCCGGGTAGATACCTTTCTCTCCATAACGAGGGTTTCCATGTCCAGGGATCTTGTTTACGGGGATGTCTATGTTTCAAGTTATAAATCCGCCGAGGGGCTCGCCAAAGGCGTGGCGGGACTGCAAAATGCCGCGGGTTTTATTCAGGCCCGGCTTGCGGAACAGCTTCGGATGCGGCATACCCCTCATCTCCGGTTTCACGCCGACCCGGGTATCCGGGAGGAATTTGAACTTATACAAAAGATTGAAGGGTTGATGGGTAATGAAGACCAGCGCCGGTCTGCTGCTGATCAATAAACGGCCCGGTACAAGCTCTTTTGGGACCCTTGACGGGATCAAAAAAGTCTTTTATCCCGCCAAAATTGGCCATGCGGGAACCCTGGACACCTTTGCCGGAGGCCTCCTCCTGGTACTGGTTGGCCGGGCAGTAAAACTGGCCCCCTGGTTTTCCGGCGCCGATAAGGAGTACCAGGGAACGATCCGTTTCGGCTTTGAAACCGATACCCTTGACCCCGAGGGCAGCCCTGTTGCGGAGGCGGCTATCCCCTCCCGGGAGGCCCTGGAGGGGGTGCTGCCGCGGTTCAGGGGGACTATCCTCCAGGCGCCCCCGGTCTATTCCGCCCTTCATATCGGCGGGGAACGGGCCCATATACTCGCCCGGAAAGGGGTGATCCGGGGGATGCCGGAGCGGCCTGTTTCCATTTACACCCTGGAACTCCGGTCCTGGGAGCCTCCCTTTGCATCAATCCGGGTCCGTTGTTCCAAGGGGACCTATATCCGGTCCCTGGCCCGGGATCTTGCCTTGGCGGCGGGTTCCCGGGGGCACCTCACCGCCCTGACCCGTAGCGCCGTTGCGGGTTTTTCCCTGGCGGATGCGGTTGATGCCGGGGATCCTGAGCTCCCCGGACGGCTCCGGCCGCCGGATCCGGGGGTTTTTGACGCCCTGGGGATCCCCAGTCTGATGGCGGATCGGGAAAGCGTCCTCCAGATCCTCCGGGGCAAGGCCCTGGGACCCCTGGTGGATGCAGGAAAATTGACCCTGGGGGGCAGACCCTTCAATACGGTCATATCCGGTGCGGCGGAGGGGGAAAGTCTCTCCGCCGCAGTATTCTATCCCACCCCGGAAACCGGCTCCCCCGGAGGGGTCGGACTTGCGGCCATGATTGTCAAAAAAGCCGGGACCTGGCATTATGGCTATGGATATGCCGCCGCCGGCGGTTCCGGGGGGAATTAGCGAAGGGATCGGCGGCGGTCTTGCCAGGGATCGCCGTTTTTCCAGAATTTGGGAGAGTTTAGAGTTCTCATTGACTTTTCCGGAAATTTCAGTAAACTAAGCGGTAGACATTTCATTGGCCGCAGGAGGAGGGTGTTTTTCATGAGGCGGTTGCGCCGCATGCCCCAGGTTGGTCCGGGCGTTACTCTACGGAAAGGATAGAATTGTATCATCATGGTACCTAAGGAGAATAATATATGGCTTTATCAAAGGAAAGCGTGACTTCTATTGTAACAAAATTCGGTAAGAGTGAGAAAGATACCGGTGCGACGGAAGTCCAGATTGCCTTGCTGACCGAGCGGATCAATCAGCTAACGGAGCATTGCAAACAGTTCAAAAAGGATAAGTCCGGTCAGCGGGGTTTATTGATCCAGGTTGGAAAACGGCGGCGCCTGCTCAAGTATATACAGCGGACGGATCTGGAAAAATACCGGTCACTGATCAAGGAATTGGGCCTCCGAAAATAAGGACGGTCCGGTATCGGTCGATTGTTTACCGGCCGGAACCGGGGTTTTTATTCCGTTTGCAGGTTTAATAGTCTGCCGTCTACGGCGGGAGAAACATTATAAAGGGTATGAGCCCTCGGCACTTTCAAAATGATGTTTTTAAAAGCAGCTCAAATTATATTGGAAAGGTATTATGGTTCAAAGAGTAACATTTCAAATTGGCGGTGATGAACTGATCCTTGAAACCGGCAGAATGGCGAAGCAGGCCAATGGTTCCGTTTTTGCCCAGTATGCCGGTTCGGCAGTTATCGCCACGGTCTGTACCTCCACTCATGCGGTGGAAGGCCTGGATTATGTCCCCCTGACGGTGGATTATAACGAAAAGTATTATGCAGCGGGAAAGATCCCCGGGGGATTCATCAAGCGGGAAAGCCGTCCCAAGGACAAGGAGATCCTTGTCTCCCGGCTTATCGACAGGCCTATGCGGCCCCTTTTCGACAAGCGTTTTGGCCGGGAGATCCAGGTGGTGCCCACCACAATATCAACGGACCAGGTAAACCCTCCGGACATCCTGGCGATCATCGCTTCTTCCGCAGCGGTCCACATCTCGGACATCCCCTTTAACGGTCCCATTGCCGGGGTACGGATCTGCGCCGTGGGAGATGAGTTGATCGTTAACCCCACCTATGAGGAAACCGGGCGATCAAAACTGGAGATCGTGGTGGCCGGTACCCGGGAGGGGATAACCATGGTGGAAGGGGGCGCCACGGAAGTTGATGAGAATCTCATGATCGCCGCCCTGGAAAAGGCCCGCCAGGTGATCATCGATCTCTGCGATCTGCAGGACAAGCTGCGGGAACTGGCAGGAAAGGAAAAACTCCCCTTTGTGGAGATTGCCGTGGTTCTGGAAAATCAGGAGGCCATCCGTTCCGCCGCCTATCCCCGGCTTGAAACCGCCTGTTTTCTCAAGAGCAAACAGGAACGCCACGAGGCGATTAGCGCCGTTAAGGCCGATCTGGCCGCCCAATACGCGGCCCAGCTTGAAGATGAGACCCAAAGGAAGCTCTTTGACGGCCTCTTTGAGGATATGCAATATGAGATCCTCCGTTCATCGATTCTCAACAGGGGTCTGCGGGTGGATGGCCGGGGCCCCGGCGATATTCGGGATATAACCTGTGAGATAGGCGTCCTCAAGCGTACCCACGGTTCGGCCCTCTTTACCCGTGGGGAGACTCAGGCCCTGGCGGTCACTACCCTGGGAACCGTTTTTGACGAACAGATCTTTGATGATATCGAGGGGGACAAGCGGGAGCACTTCATCCTCCACTACAATTTCCCCCCCTATTCCGTGGGGGAGGTGGGCCGTATGGGTACGGGCCGCCGGGAAATAGGCCACGGAAATCTGGCCCGCCGTTCCCTGGAGGCGATGATCCCCTCAAAGGAAGAGTTTCCCTACACGGTCCGGGTTGTTTCGGAGATCCTGGAATCCAACGGTTCCTCCTCCATGGCCTCGGTCTGCGGAGCCACCCTCTCCATGCTTAACGCCGGGGTTCCCCTGAAGAAACCCGTGGCAGGGATAGCCATGGGACTCATTACCGAAGGCCGCGGCGGACCCGGGGACCGGTATGCGGTGCTTTCGGACATTCTGGGGGAGGAGGATCATCTGGGGGATATGGACTTCAAGGTCGCCGGAACCGAAGAGGGGATCACGGGATTTCAGATGGATATCAAGATCGCCGGGGTAAGCCCCGAAGTGATGCGGAAAGCCCTGGAGCAGGCTAAAAAGGGACGGCTCCACATCCTCTCGATCATGAATCAGATCATCAACAAACCCGCTGCTTCGATCAGCGAATTTGCCCCAAAGATCGTCACCCTCAAGATCGATGTGGACAAGATCGGCGCGCTCATCGGTCCCGGAGGTAAGAACGTCAAGGCTCTCTGTGAACAGTACAGTGTTACCATCAATACCGAAAACGACGGTACCGTAACCATCTACGGAAAAAACGCCAAGGACGCCGAAAATGCCAAGGCCGCAGTCATCGGCATTGTGGCTGACCCGGAGGTGGGACGGATCTATACGGGTACGGTGCGGCGGATCATGGAATTCGGCGCCTTTGTGGAGATCCTTCCGGGCAAGGAGGGGCTGGTCCACATCTCCAAACTCTCCCGCCAGCGTATCGCCCTGGTTACAGACGTGATCCAGGAGGGACAGGAGATACCGGTTAAGCTTCTGGAAGTTGATAAGATGGGCAGGCTGAACCTTTCTTATATCGACGCCATTGATCCGGCGGGGGACACCGGTTCCTCCGATTCCCGGGACAGGGGCCGCCATGACCGGCCCTACCGGGATGACAGGTCCCGGGGCCGTTAAGTTTCACTATGGACCCGGTAGTGGGGATCCTGAAAAAAGACGCCGGCGCCAGGCTTCCTGAGTATGAAACCCCCGGGGCCGCAGGCGCCGATATCCGGGCGCGGCTTGAGGAACCGGTAACCATTCCCCCCTTGGGCAGGGCCCGAATCCCCACGGGCCTTGTACTGGAGATCCCCCCGGGCTATGAGGCCCAGGTACGGCCCAGATCCGGCCTTGCCTTCCACAGGGGCATAACGGTTCTGAATTCCCCCGGTACCATCGATTCTGATTACCGGGGTGAACTGGAAATAATCCTTGTCAATCTGGGTTCCGAACCCTTTTCCGTCACCGATGGAGACAGGGTAGCCCAGTTGATCGTTTCCCCGGTATGCAGAGCCTTCATGCGGGAGACCGGTGAGCTTTCCGGTACCGAACGGGGAGACGGAGGTTTTGGATCAACGGGAGTATGACGGCCGCCGGTATGGAGAATAGACGTTCCCTGTCCCCCACCATATTCTGGTATGTTGTCTCTGAAACCATGTTCTCCTTTCTGGTATCCTTCCTTTTTTTCTTTTTTATTTTTTTCGTCAACCAACTCCTCCTCATGGCCCAGGATATTCTGAGTAAACGGGTGCCCTTTGGCGAGGTAGCCCTCCTGGTACTCTATTCCCTGCCTCAGGTTATCGCGCTGGCGGCTCCTTTCGCGTCCCTGGTGGGAACCCTCATGACCATCGGACGCCTCAGTTCTGATAACGAGGTCCTGGTGCTCCTCTCTTCGGGGCTGACCTACCGGAATATTTTTCTTCCCGCTATCGCCGTAGGCATCTTCATTTCCCTTGTGTCATTTATGGCAAATGATGTGCTCCTTCCCGCAGGAACCGTCCGTTTTTACCGGCTCTACCGGCGGATCCTGGTGTCTACCCCGGCGCTGGAATTGGAATCCAATTCGGTGAAGCGTTTTAAAGATACCGTGGTAATTACCGGAAACGTGGCGGGCAATTCCATTGACGATGTACTGATCCTGGACAAGACCAGTGACGGGGAACGGCGGCTTATCATGGCCCGGAATGCGGAATTGCGGGATGCGGGCCGGCAGGGCTTAAGCCTGGATTTAAACGGGGCCTTTATTCAGTCCTCAAAGGAAATTGCCCGCCGGGATTACGACTACGCCTCCAGCAGTTTCCTGCGTTACTGGGTTCCCCAGGACGATATGATCCAGGGGGTTTCCTCCATAGGGCCCGGCCAGATGAGTTCCGCCGATGTTTTGCGGGAAGTCCGGGTAAAGGAGCTGGCCCTGCGGGAAAAACTGGAGGAACGGTACATGCGTACCCTGGAAACGTCCCTCCATCTGGAAGCGCTGCTGCGCCGGGGACCCATGGGTGGGGAGTGGAACCGCCTTACCAATACGGAAAACAACTATTTCCGGGAACTGGAGATAACCTATGTTACCCGGAGAGACCGGAATGTTCTGATATATCGTCTTGAATTCTATAAGAAATTTTCCATCCCCTTTGGGGCTCTCTCCTTTGTGTTTCTTGCGGTTCCCTTAGGACTTCTGGCAAAGAAAAGCGGTCAAACGGTGGGGTTTATTTTCGGCCTCATAATTGCGGTCCTGTACTGGGCATTGCTTTTGGGAGGGCAGACCATGGGACTGCGGCTGGGATATTCCCCCTTCTGGTCCATGTGGTTTCCCAATATTTTGGCCATCAGCGTGGGACTCTTCCTGTGTATCCTGCGGTTCCGCCGATGAAGATCATTTTTTTTAGGAGGCAAAAATGATCCTGGACCGGTATCTTGTAAAACAGTTTTTCCCGGTTTTTATGGTGGCTGTTTCCTTGTTTGTGATGCTTCTGTGCCTGATCGATCTGTTTGCGAATCTCGTGCGATACCTCAACTATGAGGTACCCCTGGGACAGATGCTTACGGTTACTTTCTATTATTTTCCCAAGAGCCTTTCCTATGCTCTCCCCCTTTCTCTGCTCTTTGCCGCCGCTTATACCCTGGGAGATCTCTATGCCCGGAACGAATTGACCTCTATTTTTTCTTCCGGCATACCTTTCCGGCGTTTTTGCATGCCCCTGCTGTTCATCGGATTGCTGGGATCAGTCTTATCGTTTTTCTTTGAAGATCGGATAGTGGTTCCAACCTTCAAGCAGAAAAATGATCTCAGCCGCAAGCTGCTTCACCTGCAACGGACGGAGGCAAATTCGGATATTGTAATCAAAGCCAGGAACGGCCAGCTTATCTATTCGATTGACTATTACGACGATAATTCCACAAGCCTTAACGGTATCAGCATCATTGAACAGAACGAGCAGGGAGAATTCCGTGCCCTGATCCGTTCTCCCCGGGCAACCTGGACCGGAGAATACTGGTCCTTCACCAACGCCCTCATCTACGATTGGCAGGACGGCATTCTGCGGGTGCGGCCGCTGGAAAATGTCGTTATCTACCGGGAACCTCCTGATGCCTTCAGAAGGAGCGCCGTGGATGTGGAGTCCCTATCCGCCCGGGAAGCGGCCTTCCTGGTAAACGATCTGAAAGCGGCGGGACTGCCATTTACCGGCGCCCAGGCGAATTATTATCACCGCTTTTCCTTTCCTTCCGTTTCCTTTGTGATCATGATTCTGTCGGTTTCCATGGGGGGGCGTTTCCGGAAAAACATCCTCCTGATGAGTCTCCTCACCAGTCTTGGGGCGGCGGTGATCTTCTATGTCATGGAAATGATCAGTATGATGATGGCCCGGCTCGGTTATATTCCGCCCATCGTGGGCGCATGGTTTCCGGTTGTGGTCTTCATTGCCATCGGTATGCTCCTGCTGCAGAGCGCCAAGACCTGAGGAGGTTTCTTGAAGGAATCGTTTTTTACCCTCCGCCATAGCGACCCTTCCTGCAAAGCCCGGACCGGCGCCATGGTGTTGCCCCATGGCGCAGTCAGCACCCCGGTGTTTATGCCTGTGGGCACCAACGGAACGGTTAAAGCCCTGACCAGCGATGATCTTGCGGAAATCGGTTTTGAAATAATCCTTTCAAATACGTATCACCTCTACCTCCGTCCCGGGACGGAGGTAATCGCCGCCGCCGGGGGCCTGCACCCCTTTATGAACTGGAAGGGGAACATCCTTACCGATTCCGGCGGCTTCCAGGTTTTTTCCCTTGCCCCCATCCGCAAAATACGGGAGGATGGGGTGGAGTTCCGTTCTCATATTGACGGTTCCTACCACCGGCTCAGCCCGGAAAAGGCCGTGGAAATTCAGACCATCATTGGAAGTGATATCCAGATGCAGCTCGATGTTTGTACCCCCTGGGACATACCTTACAGGAAGGCGGCGGAGGCCCTCAGGATCACCGGGCTATGGCTTGACAGGGGGAAAAAAGCCTGGGAAAGGGCCCGGGATAACGGGTATGGGGGAAAATTTTTTGCCATCATGCAGGGTAATTTTTTTAAAGATCTCCGGGAAAAAAGCGCCGAAGCCCTGGTTGCATCGGACGCCCCCGGCTTCGCCATCGGCGGCCTTTCCGTGGGGGAGCCGGAAGCGGTTTTTTTGGAGTATCTGGCCTGTGCCGCCGCCCTGCTGCCTCCGGAAAAACCCCGGTACGTCATGGGAATTGGTACTCCTCAATACATCCTGAACGCCATCGAACAGGGTATCGACATGTTTGACTGCGTATTACCCACCAGGATCGGCAGAAATGGGCATGTTTTTTCCCGGAGGGGACCGGTTTCCCTGAAAAAAGCGGAAAACCGTCTTGACTTCAGGCCGGTGGATGAGGACTGTTCCTGCAAGGTCTGCCGGGAGTACAGCCGGGCCTACCTCCGGCACCTTTTCAAGACCCAGGAGATCCTCTGTTCCATGCTGGCGAGTTACCACAACCTCTACTTTCTCAACGACCTGGTCAAGACGGCCAGGAGGGCAATCGAAGAGGACGCCTTTTTAGCCTTTAAGGGATCCTTCCTGGCAGGCTATACGGGAGGCAGGGAATGACAAGATCCGTTTTGATCGGCCTCTTTTTGGCAGGGACTCTGGTTTTTTGTACATACCTTACCGCTGCTGAAGGGGAAGAGGGAGCGGTAACCGCTGATGAAAGGACGGAAAAATCCTCTGAAGAACAGCGGCGGGATACGATCCGTTACGGTACGGATAACGAGATTGCCTCCCTTATCCAGACCCTGAAGACCGAAGAGGCCTATTATCTGGATGAGGAGCTTATCCGTCTGGCGGCGGTAAGTTCAAACCGGAGCATCCTCTCCGCCCTGTTTCCCTTTTTTGGGGAACGGGCCCGGGAGGGGCTTGAAGAGCGGGCCCTCCGGGCCATTTCTCTCCGGGACGATGAGGCTAATGAAACGATCCTGGCGGCGGTGGATTACCTGGGGAATGTCAAGGCCGGGGATGCGGTTGCGGTCCTGGAAAAACTCCTCGACGGGGAAGAGCGGCGCTTCATGAATGCCGCCATCAGGAGCCTTGGCCGGATTGGTGGCGGAAACCCGGACAGGGCCGATGGTATAGCGGAGCGCCTTATCGATTACTATACCAACCGGGCCGGGGATGATGAAAATCACCGGGAAATAATCGTTGCCCTGGGGGAAACCGGTTCAAGGGCAGGGATTCCCTTTCTCACGGAGATTGCCGCTTCCAACGATGCAGGGGCGGGTATTCGTATGGCGGCGCTGAATGCCCTTTCCAAAATCGGCGATCCTGAAGGGCTCAAGGTGATAGTAGACAGCGTATCCTCCCGGGATCCTAACATCCGTTCTACCGCCGTATCCGCCCTGGGACCCTTTAACAGTCCCGAAACGGACCAGGCAATTCTTGATGCCTTCCGGGATACCTATTACCGGACCCGGCTTGCGGCCGCCCAGGCTGCGGGCAAGCGGAAAATGGAAGCCGCCGTTCCCTACCTCAGTTACCGGGCTGAACGGGATGATGTTCTTCAGGTTAAAGATGAAGCCATCCGGGCGCTGGGGGCAATTGGAAATGCCGAGGCCATTCGGGTTCTGAACACCCTCTTTTCGGAGCGAAAAAATGCTGACCGGGTACGGATCCTCTCGGCGGAGATGCTCATACAAAGGGCCCCTGACCGGTATGCCACAAGGGTGATTGCGGAACTGGATGAGGCCAAGCGGAAAAACCAGGTTCCCCTCTACAACGGGCTGCTCCGGGCGATCAGTACGGCAAAAACACGGGCCGTTGAGGATCTCGTCAAGCGATTTTTTGCCCTAGGGGGGGTGATAGAAAAATCCTACGCCCTGGATATGACCGCGAATAACCGCTTTAAGGATCTTACCGAACAGGTAGAGGCCCTGACGGATGAAAAAAACGGTAGTCTCTCCCGAAAGGCCAAGACTACCCTGGAAAGACTGGAACAGGATCCGGAGCCTGTTCCCCCTCCTCCCGATGCCCCCCCCGGTGGAAGCTCCCGGCCTGCGGAATCATCCTCTCCGCAAGCATCCGCCGCCGAATCACCCGGCATGGAAACTTCAACGATTCCCCCCTCTTCAGAGGATGAACCTACAGGGGAAGAACCGGAGGAATCCTCGTCTACACCGGCAGATTCACCGAATTGAGCAGCCGGTTAAGGGAAATAATGGGATCCTGATACCACTCGGCGCGGATAAAGAGTTCATAGTTTTTTTCCGAAACCACCCTTATGGTTTTGCCGATACAATCGTTAACCGGCTGGGAACCGGTATCGGGGAAGAACTCCGGCCGCCTTGGGACAAAGGTGCATTGTCTGCCGTCATAACGAAGCTCCGCGATCCGGGGCGGTATGGGCACGAGGAAGATGAGAAAGTCTGAAGCGCCCCCGCCGATTGTATAGGTATTACCGGGTTTAAGGTTATGGATGTTCCGCCTGCCAATGGCGGTATTCTGATCCTCCACAAAGAGGGAAACCATGATGTTCCCTATGGGAGGAGTCGGGGCTTCCGTCTTTTCCAAAACCATCGGTTTAGCGCCGGAAATACGGCTTCCCTTCCGTTGTTTTGCCGCATAACTGGCCAGGAATTCCGCATTTTCCTTGTTTTCCACCGGAGGCCTTGGCAGGGCATCCTCCTTATGGGGGACGGATCTCCCCATGGCGTAGGCCATTGCCTTGGTGGGGTTTCCGTGCAGCCGCCGGGCAATGAGAAATACGATCAGGGCAATGATCAATACAAGGAGAATCCCCAACATGATGAGTATGGGGAGGGAGGGAAAACTAAAGGCTGCCCTGTCTCCACCGGCCATCCTTTCCTGTGGAGGGGACTCCGGAACAGCCTCCGGAGCCGCGGGTTCAGCCGTGGCACGGGGCGTTGCCGGGGCGGGTGCGGGAGTTGCAGACCTTGCCGGGGGAGCGGCCTGCGGGGCTGCGGGTTCAGGAGCCGTGGCACGGGGCGTTGCCGGGGCGGGTGCGGGAGTTGCAGACCTTGCCGGGGGAGCGGCCTGCGGGGCTGCGGGTTCA
>JAITJI010000122.1 GCA_031279015.1 Spirochaetaceae bacterium | reverse complement strand
GGACGGTATCAGTTGCTGGAGGGGGAGAACCTGCGGGAACTGATAGGGGAGTACGGGAGCGGGTTTACCCCGCTGGCGGACAAGACACGGCTGGAACTGGTCCGGTATGTGAACAGCCGGTCGGTATCGGGGGACAAGTATTTTCTTGAAGAAGGGGATATTGCGGGGAACTATGCGCTGGAGAACTATGATGTAGTTACCGTACCGGAGATAACCCGGTTACGGCCGGTGATGTTTGTGGAGGGGGCAATAGGGAATGTGGACCGTGACAGTCCCACGGTATCCACGCGGTTGAATGTATCTTTTAACCGGGGTGAATACTATTCGTCGCTGGTACGGAACAACCGGGGATGGTTTTCAGCGGTATCGGACACGAAGAATGCGTATATTGTCCGGGGGAATGAACAGATACCGATAAACTTGAATCCGATGCTGTACGATGCGGATTACCGGAGTGAGGTAGCGATCCAGGAGAATGACACGCTGATCATTCCGTTTCGGCAGTATTTTGTGACGGTGGCGGGAGCGGTGGCGGAACCGGGGAGGTATCCGTACATACCGGACCGGAGCTGGGACTACTACATAGCGCTGGCGGGAGGTTTCATCCCCGGGCGGAATGTCCGGGACCGTGTGGAGATAACGGACATCAGCGGGAAGAAGCTGAGGAAGAACGATGTCATCACGCCGGAAACGATCATAACGGCGCAGACGAACGGGGGGTTGTACTATTTCAACCAATATGCGCCGGTTGTTATGACGCTACTGTCCGTTATCACCACGACAATATCGGCGCTTTCACTGATTCTGCGTTAGGCTGCGTCCGATACAATCATTCTCTTATAGTTAAAGCCCCCGGGTTGCCGGATTGACCGGTGTCCCGGGGGTTTTTTGTTTGTCCTGACCCTGTCCTGCTGCGGGTTGCTTACCGGCGCCCTGCGGGACGGGGTCTTTTTTTGCTGTCCCGGCCAGGCGGCTGTAATTGGCCCTTGCCTTACCCTTGCGGCAACCGGCCGCGATTCAAGCCGGTAACAGCACAAATTTACAGTTCCAGCAGGTACTGGTTCAGGATGTTTTCCAGGCGTTCCTGTTTACCGCTGGTGATCCCCCATGCGCCATAGTCACTGCCGATACGGGCCAGATCCTCCAGACTAAGCTGGCCTTGTTCGAATTTGGCGCCGTCTCCCGAGTCAAAGGATGCGTAACGATTTTTGATAAAACCACTTAGTTTACCACCAGAGATGAGACGGTGGGCAACCTCCAGGCCGACGGCGAAGGTGTCCATACCGCCGATGTGGGCTTCAAAGAGGTCCGCGCTTTCCACGGAGTTACGGCGGATCTTGGCGACGAAGTTGAGCCCCCCGGTGGTAAAGCCACCGGCTCTGAGGATGGCGTACATGGCCAGGGAAGTTTCGTAATAGCTTGAGGGGAACTGGTCGGTATCCCAGCCGTTCCGGGGTTCGCCGCGGTTGGCATCAACAGAGCCGAAGAGTCCCATGGCAGCGGCAGTTTCCAGTTCGTGGTAGAAGTCATGACCGGCGAGTTCGGCATGGTTAGCCTCGATGTTTAGCCGGAAGTCCTTGTCCAGGCCGTAATACCGGAGGAAGCCGGCGACGGTTTCAACATCGTAATCGTACTGGTGCTTGGTTGGCTCCATAGGTTTGGGTTCGATGTAGAAAATCCCCTTGAAACCCTGTTTGCGGGCGTAATCCCGGGCCGTGCCAAGAAAGACGGCGAGGTGATCCTTCTCCCGTTTCAGGTCGGTATTGAGCAGACTCATATAACCTTCCCGTCCACCCCAAAAGGTGTAACCCTCTCCGCCAAGGGCGATGGTGGCGTCGAGAGCCGCTTTGACCTGGTTTGCTGCCAGAGCCAGGACCTTGAATTCCGGGTTGGTGGCAGCGCCGTTCATAAACCGGGGGTGAGAAAAGAGGTTTGCCGTACCCCAGAGCAGTTTAACCCCCGTGGCCTGTTGCCGCTCCCGGGCCTTGGCTGTCAGAATTTGGAGGTTTTTTTCACTTTCCGCAGGACTTGTGCCTTCAGGGGCCAGATCCCGGTCATGGAAACAGTAGTATTCAGCGCCAAGTTTGGTGAAAAACTCAAAGGCGGCGTCTAGTTTGTGTTCCGCCGCTTCCATGGGCGTCTTGGCGTCAATAATCCAGGGATGGGGATGGGTAGGAGCGCCGAAGGGATCGCTTCCGTCGGCACAGAAACTATGCCAGTAAGCAATGGCAAAACGAAGATGGTCCTTCATCTTCTTCCCGCCAATCTTTTTTTCCGCATCGTAATACTTAAAGGCCAAAGGATTGTCGCTTTTCGATCCTTCGTATGGGATCTTTCCGATATTAGGAAAATATTCCCGCTGCCCTACAAAATAATCTGCCATGTTTCCCTCCATTAGAATAATAAAACCTCCCCAGCTTACCGCTATGACCCGGCTATAAGAAGGCTGTCTGCTATTTGAAAAGGGGACTTAAAGCCCCAAGATACCGTGAGTATTCCCCATAAGATTTGTCATAGGCCGCAACGGCCGCTGGTTCCGGGTTAACCGTGGCCCCGCCTTCTAGAATCACATGCTCATCCACCAGGGACTCTATCGATGTGTTGCGGCCGGCATCCTGTTCCAGGCACCAGAGGGCCTGGATAGCGCCCCCAAGAGCGGCGGCTTCATCACCGGCGGGAACCCGCACAGGAAGGTTCATCACGTTGGCGGCAATAAACTGCCAGAGGGGACTTTTGGCGCCGCCGCCGATAAGCCGGATCTCCCTGGCTTTGTACCCCAGGGTATTGAAGCCTTCAAGGCCTATCCGCATACCAAAGATGGCCGATTCAAGGCTGGCCCGGGCGATGTTTTCCCGTTTAAAGTTGGCAGCGGTAGCGCCGTTGATACCCGCCCGGCCATTGGGGAGGTTGGGGGTTCTCTCCCCGTTGAAAAAGGGGAGTACCACCAGGCCGTCTGCACCGATAGGGGCCTTGGCGGCTTCGGCGTCAAAAGCCTTAACATCCAGACCAAAGAGACTGCGAAATTCCTCGCTGGCCACGGTACAGTTCATCGTACAGAGCAGGGGCAGCCAGCCGCCGGAGGATGAACAGAAGGCAGCGAGGTTCCCCGTTGGGTCCACCACCGGAGAATTGGAAAAACCGAAAAGGGTTCCCGAGGTGCCAAGGCTCATGGTAAGGGACCCGTCCCGGACCGTTCCGGTACCTATGGCGCCCATCATGTTATCACCGCCACCGCAGGCCACCAGGGCGCCCTGGGGGATGCCGTACTTTTTTGCCGCCGGGGCCGAAACCCTACCGGCGCTTTCTCCGGGTTTTATCAGGCGGGGAAGGCAGCCGAGGACCGACGGATCGATGAGGCCGCAGATCTTGGCGGACCATTCCCGTTTACGGATGTCAAAGAGGGCGGTGCCCGAGGCATCCCCATATTCGGCGGTATATTCACCGGTAAGGAGGAAGTTGATGTAGTCATGGGAGAGGAGGATATGCCGGAGTTTTGCAAAGATCTCCGGCTTGCGGTTTTTTAGCCACTGAACCTTGGGCGCCGTATACCCGGGCCGCATGGGGAGTCCTGTTTCGGCAATAAGTTTGTCCTCCCCGCCGGCAGCGGCGGTTAGCTCATCACATTCGGCGGCGGTGGAGGTATCGCACCACATTTTTACGTTGTAGAGGGCTTTCCCCGCCTCATCCAGGGGAACCAGGCTATGCTGATGGCCTGAAACACCGATGGCGACGATACCGCCCTTCAACTCCGCCGGAATACCCCGGAAAGCGGCCTCCAGCGCCGCATCATACCATTCAGTCTTTTGTTCCCGGGTACCGTCATTTTGGGCGATCAGTTCCACCGGAACCTGGGAACGGGAGAGAATCGTCTTTTTCCCGTAATCGTACAATACGATCTTGCAACTTTGCGTACCCAGATCTATTCCGCACAGGATCTTCATACTTACCCTCCTGGAAATAGTATTATATGATAGAAGCGGGAAAAACTCAATATGCCAGTTGCCGCCGTACAATTAACGGAACAACATATCCACGGTCATAGTATTCCCGTGCGGGTTCTTACCGGCTATTGGCATCCATCAGCCCGATATTAAAGGCGTAAATTGCAACCTGAGTCCGGTTCCGAAAACCGGTTTTCTGAAGAATCGAGGTAATATGATTACGAATGGTTCCCTCCTTAAGGTTGAAGATATCGGCGATTTCCCTGTTTGAAAAACCCCGGCCTATATAGATAATCACCCGTAACTCTATCCGGGTTAAATTATCGGGAAGGGGCCTTTTCTCCGCCTGCCTGTGGTTTTCCGGATCATTCAGCTTTGGCCTCTTGGCATGGGTGTCACGAAACCGGGTGTATGCCTTGGCAAAAAGTTCGGCGCTTATCAGGCTGCCCCCATTGTACACCGTCCGGATGCCGGCGATAAAGAGTTCGGGACTGGTATTTGTAGACAGGAAGCCGGAAACTCCGCTACAGATTACCTTGAGAATCGATTCCTCTTCATGTGTGGCGGAGAGCACGATAACGCTGGTTTTGGATGACTTGCTTTTGATCAGATAGATCGCCGCACCCCAGTCCTGCATGGGTGAAAAAGTGTTCAGGAGGGCTATATCGGGCTTTTCTTTTTCCACCAATATCAGAGCATCGTAACCATCCTTGCCTGTGCCGACAATCTCAAAATCTTTTTGAGTATGCAATAGGCTCTTGAGGCTTTTTATATCCGGTTTATGCTCTTCAATAATGACGATACGTATCATAATTAGGCTCCATAATGGCTATGAAGATAGAGTGTTGCCGGTAAACATGACAATTTTAGTCTGATTTATATAAATTTGCAAGAATTTTTGTATCATCTATGATTTTTATCATCATCTAATGGCTGATATATTGTCGCCATTGGCGAATATATGAATAGCAATATTATTTATTCGTTGTATTGACGAATTGAAATATGTGTATTATAATCAAAGAAATACAGGATAGAAAAAGCCTGATATCCTTTCCTGTGGATAAAGCCATGCAATACTTTGATACTCACGCCCATATAGGGCTCATTTGTGAGGACCCTATTGAGCAGCTTATAGTTATTCAGGAAGCCCGTCAGGCTTCCGTAAGCCGGATCGTCTCGATTTGTAATAGCCTCCATGATTTTCAGAGGGTATATGACAATCTGAAGTCTGCGGTCAATGTTTACCATGCCGTAGGGGTTAGTCCGTCGGAGGTGCAGAACCCGGGAAAGGACTGGCTCCAGATCATCGAGCAGAGTGTCCAGTTTCCCCGGGTGGTGGCGGTGGGGGAGATCGGTCTGGATTATTACCGCAAATTTGGGGACAAGAATTCCCAGATTGAGCTTTTTATCACCCAGCTCGATCTGGCTACCAAGCTTAATCTGCCGGTTATCATCCATAACCGGGACGCGGGTCACGATGTGTTGGATATACTCCGGGATCGGCTGCCTCCCAGAGGCGGCGTACTGCACTGCTATTCCGAGGATGCCGAATACGCCCGGAAGGCCCTGAATCTGAACCTCTACTTCTCCTTTGCGGGGAATTTAACCTACCGGAATGCCCGAAACCTCCACGAAACCATCGGGGTGTTGCCTCTGGACCGGATACTCATCGAATCGGAGAGCCCCTTCATGGTCCCGGCGGATTACCGGGGCAAGCGGAATATGCCCAAGTACCTCCCCATGACCGCCCGGTTCCTGGCGGAGATGTTGGAAATGGACGATGAGGAATTGGCCGCTGCCCTCTGGGAGAATTCCACCCGGTTTTTCGGCCTATCCGGCAAGTAGGCAACGGTTTGACCGGGCCTTATCAGCCGGGTTGTGTTCCCCTATCCCGCGATAGTATGGATCTGTACCATCCGGTACACATTGGCCCCCTGTCAATCCCGGGGAATCTCTTTTTAGCCCCTGTGGCGGGTTACTCTGATCGGGCCTTCCGGTCACTCTGCGTGGAAGCGGGGGCTAATTTGACCTGCACGGAACTCGCCTCTGCAGAGGCCCTGGTCCGCACTCCCCGGGGAGATCCGGCGGCGCCGCCGGGGGGAAAAACCGGGGCACTCCTGTGCCGGGCGGGTAATGAAGAACGGTATGCGGTGCAGCTTTTCGGCGGGGAGCCCGATCTGATGTACCGGGCGGCGTTGCTCCTGGCGCCCCTGCATCCCGATATCGTGGATATTAACTGTGGATGCCCCGTTCCCAAGGTGGTAAAGGCCGGCGCCGGGGCGGCGCTGATGCTGGATCCCCCCGCTCTGGGGCGGATAGTGACCGCTGTGGTCCGGGCCTCGGCGGAGAGGCTGAACGGAGTCCCGGTAACGGTGAAGATTCGCTCCGGCTGGGACGCCGGGACCCGCAACTACCGGGACATTGGGCGGATAGCCGAAGAAAACGGGGCGGCCATGGTAACCCTCCATCCCCGGACCCGTGCCCAGGGCTATGGCGGGAAAAGTGACTGGTCCTGTATCGCGGATCTGGTCAGCCTGCTGGAAGTCCCGGTGGCCGGTTCGGGGGATCTTTTTGCCCCGGAGGATGCGGAACGGATGCTCCGGGAAACGGGCTGCGCTGCGGTGATGTTCGCCCGGGGGGCCATGGGGAATCCCTTTATTTTTTCCGTCTCCCGGGCCCTCCTGCTCCAGGGCAGCTATGCCTGGCCGGCGGCGGAGGAACGGATCAGGGCCGGACTGCGCCATCTTGTGCTTTTGGCGGAGGATCTGGGGGAAAAAACGGCCTGCCGGGAAATGCGGAAACAGTTCTGCGCCTATACCAGGGGCGGGCCGGGGTATCCGGGGGTGCCCGGCGGGGCCCGCCTGCGGGATCGGCTGGTCCATGCGGAGACTATCGCGGAGTACCGGGCCATTTTTGCCGTCGATACGGACCCTTAACACGGACGAAGCCGGCCGGCATCCTTATTGTCCCCGGCCGGCCCCTGCGGCGTTGACCCTTACGCCAATCAATCGTATCTTTATAGTATGAATCCAATAAGACGGCCTTTCCGTTACCATTACGATAATGTGGTACTCTATGTAATTGGTATCAATGTTGTGGTATTTGTGCTCCAACAGATCTTCCCTCCCCTGTCCCGTTACCTCGCCTTGAATCCGGTGCTGGTCTATAATGGGTGGGTTTGGCAGTTTATCACCTATATGTTTGCGCATGGAGGGATAAGCCATCTGGTTTTTAATATGCTGGCCCTGTTCATCTTTGGTTCTCAGGTGGAACGGCGGATGGGGAGCGGGGAATTCCTTCTATATTATATGATAACCGGCCTCCTTGCCGGAGGCTTCTCCTTTCTGGTGTATCTCTTTACCGGTTCCTACGGCGTTTTTCTCCTGGGAGCTTCCGGGGCTATTTTTGCGGTGCAACTGGCCTATGCAGCCTTCTTTCCCGATTCGGTGGTCTATATTTGGGGGATCCTGCCCCTGCGGGCGCCGATTATGGTGTTGGGCTTTACCGCCATCGAACTTTTCTCATCGGTCTTCGGGCTCAGGAGCGGTGTAGCCCACCTGACCCACTTGGCGGGCTTTGCCTGGGGTTGGGTGTACTTTCTGGCCCGTTTTGGGACGAATCCCTGGCGATCATTCACCCGCCGGTAAAGGTTTCCGGTTCGATTTTCTATCGAATGAGCCTTTGTTCAAATTAACGCAACAAAGATCCCCATACAATCCGCCCGGTAATATTCCGATAATTAGCCTATGTTCCGGTATATTCGTATTCCCCTTATCGTGCTGGCCTTTTTGTCTGTTTCCGGTTCTCCGGTTTTTTCTGAACCCTTCAAACCCGAGGTTCTGCGGGGGGAAGTACAGGTGGATCTTGAGCCGGTTTATGCCCGTTATGCGGATGAATCCTACCCTCCGGATATCCAAACTACCCGGCGGCGGGCCCTGGAAGAATCCGCCTTGTTTTACGGGGCCATGATCTATGGATGGTCCTTCAATTACGATATCGGTGAAAAGGCCCGGGGCATTGCAGAGGAACTGGCGCTGGAACCTCTGGGAGAGATCCCCTTTGGGGACCCTGGTCTACAGGCCACCGATGTTTACCTCAGGGATACGGATCTTTGCCTCTTCACCGATTACCGGTTAAACGATGCCCAGCAGCGTCGAATGTTGATGTGGAACTCCGGGACCATACGAACCGTTCAGGCAACCGGGTACGGCCCCCTGGGAGGACCGGTAGAGGGCTCCGATTGGATCGCCATAAAAAAAACGGCCCTGGAGGACGCCGCCCGGGCGGGAATTCGGGCCATGCTCCGGGGGAGCGAACGGAACCGGCCCAAGGAGGCCCGGGGTTTTATCGCCCTGACGGCCTTCCCCCGGTACTGGATGGATGCAGGACAGTGGGCGGCGGCGGCCCGGTTCCGGGTAGTTCTTACGGAACTTGTCCCCTTTGGAGCCTACTAAAGGCCGGCAGGACCCAGGGGTTTTGTTTATCCCCTATGGTTAGATTTAACGTGGCGCAATTCGTCCTATTGCCCCTGATTTTCAAAATTGATATTCTGTAAGGGCATTTTCAAAAGCACATACTGGAGCTTTCATGGATATTCAAAGCGTGGTAAAGAATCTGCATCCCCTAGAGGTTCGGATCATCCTGTCCTACAAAAAGGGTGATGAGCTTTCTATTGAAAAGGTTGAGGCGGACCTGGGTTTTAAGAGCGGCAACGGGAATCAAGCCCTGTCATGGCTTGCAGGAAAGGGCATTATCGGTGAGATTCGCCGGGAAATCAGGATTTTCTATGAATTAACCGATCTGGGCCGGGAGTGGAAGGAAAAGGGCAGCCCTGAGGAACGGATGATCGAACTGGTCCGGATTCAGGGCGGGGCTGGAGGCAGTTCTCCGGGGCTCCGGCTGCCGGAGATCGCCCAAACCCTGGGACTTGACAACAGGGATGTGGGAAGCGCCTTTGGCGCCCTTTCCAAACTGGGGGTGCTGGCCATGGACGGAGAGAAGCGGGTGTGTATGGTCCTGGCCCCGGAGGCCCTTGTCAACGAAAGGCCCGCAAAAGGGGCTGCCGCCGAACGCCTTGCCCTGTACCGGGGTCTTTTGGACAAAGCTGCGGCGGCAGGGGGGCTTCTGGGGGAGGATCTTCTGTCCGCAGCGGAGAAGGCCGTCATGGCAGGGGGTTATGCCAAAAAACGAGGCGCCGCCGATGCGCCTTTTCGGGAATTTGACCGGGAAAGGGTTGTCTTTGGGTTTACCGCAGTTCAGGGCGGCCCAACTGACCGGGACGCCCTGGCGGCAGCCCTGGAAGCGGCAGGCATTACCGGGGACGAGATCGGAACCCTGACGGCAGAGATGCTTTCCGGAGGAACCTGGAAGGGGAAGACCTTCCGTTCCTACAACGTAAGGATACCTCCCACCAGGCTCAACGTGGGCCGGACTAACCCCTACGCAAAATTTCTGGAGGACGTGAAGGATAAACTCGTCTCCCTGGGGTTTGAAGAATTTGACGGCCCTCTGACGGAAACGGAATTCTGGAATTCCGATGCCCTCTTTATGCCCCAGTTTCACTCCGCCCGGGACATCCACGATGTCTACCATGTTGCGGAACCGTCGAACCCTAATGAGTTCGCAAAGGCCCGGGCCATCGAGGAACCTTGGCTTAGCAAGGTCGCCGCAGCCCACGAAAACGGCGGCAACACCGGAAGCAGGGGCTGGAACTACACCTTTGACCGGGAGTTTACTAAACGGCTCATCCTCCGCAGCCAGGGGACGGTGCTGTCGGCAAAACAGCTTCCCCGGGCGAAGATCCCCGGCAAATACTTTGGCATTGTCCGCTGTTTTCGCTATGACCGGGTAGACGCCACCCATCTTTCGGACTTCTACCAAACCGAGGGGATCGTCCTGGGGGAGGAGGTTAACCTCCGTACCCTTCTGGGTTTTCTGGAGATGTTCGCCCTGGAGGTTGCCGGGGCTAAGGAGGTAAAGTACGTTCCGGGGTACTTTCCCTTTACCGAACCTTCCGTGGAGGTCCACATTAAACACCCAATCCTGGGCTGGTTTGAACTGGGGGGTTCGGGGATCTTCCGTCCCGAGGTAACCACGTCCCTGGGGGTAAACGTTCCGGTCGCCGCATGGGGTCTCGGTATCGACCGCATGGCCTTGATGGCCCTGGGCATCAACGACCTCCGGGAACTCTTCAGCTATGACATCGAAGATGTGCGGCTCCGGCGGAGCAGAGATGCCGAATAGAGGATCACCGACACCCAGATAAGGCTAAAGGCCAGGAGATTGCGGACCGGAAAGGGCTCATCAAAGATAACTACCCCGGTAAAAAGCAGGATGGTAGGATTAACAAACTGAATAAAACCCATGGCCGAAAGGGGGAGTAATTTTGCGCCCCGGGCAAAACAGTAAAGGGGGATGGTGGTAACCGCGCCTGCGAGGAGGAGCAGCACCCAAAGGCCGCCGTCCAGTTCCCCAAGGCTCTGTAGGGCGCCGTTGGGAAGCAGGATGAAGAGGAGCGCCAGGGGAGAAGCCAGGAGAGTTTCTGCCCCCAGGGTTTCCAGGGCGCCCATATCGGCCTTCTTCTTGAAGAGACCGTAGAATCCGAAGCTTAGGGCCAGGCAGAGGGAGATCCATGGGAAGGTCCCGGAGAGGATGGTCAGGAATGAAACCCCGGCTGCGGCAAAACCAAAGGCAACCCACTGTAGCGGAGAGAGGGCTTCCCGGAAGAATATGAGGCCCAGCACGATGGACACCAGGGGGTTGATGTAGTAGCCCAGGGAACTCTCCACCGTATGCCCCGCATTTATTGCCCAGATATACAAACCCCAGTTACAGGTGATAAGACCGGCAGCAACGGCGGCAGAGAGACGCCGCCGCGGTTCGGCAAGGACCCGGATCCACCGGGTATTCCCCCGGGGGACCAGGACGCCGATAATCAAAAGGAGGGAACAGATGATCCTGAACCCCAGGATGCAGAGTGCATTAACGGAGGAGAGCAGTTTCCAGTAAACCGGCAGGATTCCCCAAAGGATCTGGGAAAAGACGGTAAAGACAATGCCCTTCAGATGGTTTGAGCTAAGCATGGTTCAGGGTATCCCGAACCGGACCTTTTCCTCAAGATCCTCCGGTCAGCCTCTGCCCCGTTTGCGGTACTGTGTGGGGGCTATGCCCATGATCTTCTTGAAGAGACGGGAAAAGTAATAGGGATCTTCAATGCCGTAGGTTTCGGCAATATCCCTGATAGGCAGATTTGAAAAATAGACCTCCTTGGCAGCGGTCCGGATCTTCAGCCGGAGGAAGTATTCAATCGGAGCGCAACCGGTGGACTGCTTAAAGAGGTAATAAAGGTGGGAAGGGCTGAAACGGGCCGCTTCCGCCAGCTCGTTGAGACCGATGGGCTCCCGGAGATGTTCCTTCATAAACGCAAAAGCCCTTTCAATGCCCTGGATACCGCTTGTACTGAGGGAATCCGCCGGTTGTTTGGCGGCGCAGGGGATCAGGGCAAGCATAGCGGTGGCCAACTGACAGAGGTACAGAAATTCCTCATCCCCATAGGGCCATTTGAGAATATTGAAACACTGCCGGAATAGCCCTATCAGTTGTGTACCATAAATCTCCGGAATCCGGACCGGTACGGTGGAAGAGACCATCTCGTAAAAGGGGTAAAATAGAAAACCGTTCAAATGTATCCAGAAAATAGTCCATGGATTTTCCCGGTTGGATCCGTATTCATGGGGGGTGATAGGGGGAATGATGATAAGCTGCCCGGCCGATAGGGTGTGGGATTCTCTACCCCGGAGGGCATAATATCCCAATCCCTCCCTGCAATAGATGAGGATCGCCGACTTGGACCCCTGAGGACGGGAGCAGGCATGGTAGAGCGCCCGGGGATAACAGCCTATATCGGTAACCATGAGGAGCTGGGCCTGGAGATGATCTGAAAACCGCTCAAGAAAGGAATCGGGAACAACAAAATGTTCATCCTCAAAGACGCCGGGTCCTTCCGGATTTTCCATACTCCCAGTATAGGGGGGTCTTTGTCTTTTTGCAAGAAAAAAACGTAAAATAATCCATTTTTTTAGGGAATTTAATCCATGGTCGCGGTCAGAATCCCATGGTATGCTACAAATAGTTTTTGGAACCGGTAAAGAAGCTCCGGCAGACAAGGTCTTGTGACCGACTCCGGTACAAAATGAGGAGAAAAAATGGATATTAAGCCCATACGCAGTAAGTGGAAATCCGCAATGACAGACCGGGAACGGTTCAACCGCCAGATGCACTACCAGACGGTGGACCGATCCTTTAACATGGAATTTGGATATTGGGATGACAACTTTACCCTTTGGGATATATTCCGGGATAACGGCATAAAAACCAATGAGGAGGCGGATGTTTTTTTCTCCTTTGATCGGATAGAAAGTATCGGCGGCGCCACCTTCATGTGCCCTCCCATAGAACAGCGGGAACTGGAAATTCGGGACAACAAACGGATCATCATCAATGAAGACGGCCTTCTGGCGGAGGTGCCTCTGGAGAGCGGGGGCAGTTCAATTCCCCATTTCCTTAAGTCCTCTATTACCACCCCGGAGGACTGGAAGAAGGCAAAGGAAGAACACTTTGATATCAACTATCCTGGGCGGATTATTGACATTGAGGCATTAAAAAAGCGAATCCCCGACGATGAACACCGGGATTTTCCCTTAGGTATCTGGTGCGGTTCCATGATAGGCAAGGTTCGGGACATGCTTACCTTTGAAGGCCTTGCCTATGCCTGCTATGACTACCCGGAGATGGTGGAGGAGATGGTGGAAACCTGCTGTCAGATGGTGGAATATGCCCTGGATCAGCTGTTGCCCCATTTCAAATTTGACTATGCCTCAGGTTGGGAGGATATCTGTTTTAATCACGGCCCCATCGTGTCCCTGGATTTTTTCCGGGATGTGGTGACCCCCCGGTACAAGCGGATCAACAAGAAGCTCAAGGCCTGCGGCATCGATATTTGGTACACCGACTGCGATGGAGATGTGCGGCCCATCCTCCCCTATCTCCTGGAAGGGGGGATCAACTGCCTCTTCCCCTACGAGGTGAACAGCTGCGCCCATCCGGGGGAACTCCTGGATCAGTACCCGGGGGAACTCCGCATCATGGGGGGAGTGGACAAGATGCGTATGGGAGAAGGGAAAGAAGCTATCCGGGACTACCTTAAATCCCTGGAAAAATACGTGGCCCGGGGAGGCTATATCCCCTTCTGCGATCACCGCTGTCCTCCCAACGTAACACCTGAAGACTACCTCTACTACCTGGATCTGAAGGAAAAGATGTTCGGCATGGGGTGATT
>JAITJI010000113.1 GCA_031279015.1 Spirochaetaceae bacterium | reverse complement strand
TCCAGAGGCACCCAACCGAGGCCCTCAATCCAGAATTCCGCCCAGTAGTGATTCCGTGCCGCGGGGAAGGGACCCACCAGAACCCCCGACACGGGCAGGGTGGGAACTCCCGCCGCTCTGGACAAGGCGCAGAA
Organism: Spirochaetaceae bacterium; assembly: GCA_031279015.1. Lineage (GTDB taxonomy): Bacteria > Spirochaetota > Spirochaetia > Treponematales > Breznakiellaceae > JAITJI01. The sequence continues at coordinate 24,772 of JAITJI010000113.1, read as the reverse complement.
GAGGAGGACCGCCATGTAGGTGTCCGCCTTCTTTTCAAGCAGGGCTTCCTGCACGCCGCCGTTTAAAGGTTCCTCCTGTATGGCTATTTCGTTTAAGAGCCACCGGTATATCAACCGGGCCTTTGTGTAGGGATTCTGTTCCCTCCCCACAATGGCGGCGGCCTGTCCGGCTATCACGGGATCATCCGAAGGGATAAGGCTTGTTGCAAGGGTGTAAATCTGCTTAATGGGAGAGGAGCGATCCTCCCGGATCTGGGAGGATCTGATATCCGTTTCTACGGCGTACACCTCCACGATGTAGGAAAGGGTAATCCCCGCTCCGGAGGAGGGGAGCATGTCCTTCAGCCTGAAGAGGGTGGTTCCCCGGTAGTTCTCCACAAAGGGGTCCATAGTCCGGGAGAGGAGTTCCGCCTTTCGCTGGGAGGCAGAACTCACCGGCTGGGGAATCCAGAGGTAGAGGGTGTTCGGCGACGATGCATCCCCTACCCGTATGTCTACCGAATAGGAAATGGCGAAACTCCGTTTGTCCTTGAAGGTTTTTGTTCCCGGCTTTCCGGACACATCAAAGTATTCGGGCCGGCTTTTTCCCCGGGAGGTTCTGACCTCAACGCCTCCGCTGATTGCGCCATCCGGCACCCGAAGCCGGATCTCCCGTTCACTCCAAAGTTCATAACCAAAATCGGTTTCAAAAACCTCAACCCGGGAGGGAGTCTGCTCCTCCGCCGGAGTCGAAGGGGAAGGCTCGGCGTCCCAGGTAAAATACACACCGCTTCCCTCCCGGGAGGAACCGAAATTAGCCCCCAAAATGGTCACCATCTGCCCAACAGCTCCTGAGGGGGGATTTATCGAGATGATCCGGGGGCTGGAGCCGACCTCCTCCCCGGAAACCCGTTCCGGAATGGCGGTATGGTTGGAGTAGAGGGCGGCGTTGCTCTTCATGTTTCCCCGGAACACGTATACCAGCCCCGATTCCCCAAACTCCGGGGTTCTGAGGGATATCCGGTCATCCTGCCATTCAATGTAGGAGGAAGCGGTGGGAGCGAAACCCGCAATGGTCACATAGGATTCATTCCGGTCATCCCCGAATCCCTCTCCCCGGATGGTGATGATATCCCCCATCTCTCCGATACGGGGGGAGATAGATGCTATATAGGGAATCTTCTGTTCACAGGAAGCGCAGAGGACAATCAGCATGAAGGGAAAGAAGGGAATGCCTCGACTCTTCATGGAACAGGATCAGTCTCCTTGTCGGCAACTCCCATCGTACCGGGGGTCCGGCCCTGCTCATCCGTTGGAATCGGCTGCTCTTTCATGTAGGGACGTAGTTCCAACTGGATCTCTATGCGGGCTTCATCAGGGGAATCCAGGGAACCCAGGGGGAAAAAATAGATCTGTTCACCGAATTCCAGGGGTATGGATTCCATGGTGGTCTGGTACCGGATTCCCTGATTGGGGACGTTTATCCAGATTTGCCCCTGGGCAACAAGGATATTACGGCCGTCCCGCCGGCGGTAAGGGGTAAACTGTACCGCCACCACCACATTGGTCCCCACCAGCTTGAGGCCTACAGGCCTGCCGGGGATGGTTACCTTTGAATTGGCCGAATTCCAAACCTCTTCCTGATTCCCCTCCACGATTCGGGCAACCATATCCACCACCACAGCCCGTTCCTTGAGTCCCGGCAGGAGTTCTTCCAGGGATGGTTCCTGGGTTTGCAGGACGGTTCCCGCGGTGAGAAACAGAACGCCGCTAAAGATTCTCAGCCAGGCATGACTACGAAGTACCTGCCCGATCCGATCATCCCCGCATACCGGCAAGTGATGCCTCATGGGTTGACGACTCTCCTTGAATAATCCGCAGCCTTGATGATGGTTGGTTCTCCGGAACTCATAAAATTCCTGCTCTCGGGCAGACGGATGATCACGATATCCCCCTGGTCTTCCCCGCCCAGGTACTGCAGTATTCCGTTTATGTCTGAAACCGGTTCAATGTTCTGGAGGTCCCCCTCAATTCCCATGGCTACGGTAGTATCCTGGAGGTTCATGGTTCCCGCCGGACGGTTGTTGAAGGCGAGTCCAAAGAGGAGGAACAGAAACACCGCCGCCGCGGCGGCTACCGCCGGCAGGGGAACCGACAGGGATCTCCGCCAGAATTCCTGGCCATATTGCAGGCTGCGCCGCCGGGACCGCCGCCCTTCACCGCCGCCGGCAGGCTGCAAGGCCGGCAGGGAATCGTCCTGCCCGGACTGGATAACACGCTGCCATACCCGTTCCCGGAGGGCTTCGCCGGGTTCAACCCCGGCCCCCGGAAGGGCAATACAGGCGGATATCTGTCTGTACCGCTCAAGCCGGGTCCGGCAGACGGGACAGTCCGCCAAATGCTTTTCCATTTTTTCCTTCCACGGGGAAGGGAGTTCTTGATCAAAATATACGGAAAGAATTTGACGATCAGGGCACATAAGAACCATCCTTCGGTAAGAGTCCGGCTAATCGTTCCCGGGCTCTGAATACCCGCACCTTTACATTACCCTCACTGATACCAAGGGCACGTCCTATTTCTTTATAATTTAATTCACCATATTCTTTTAAAATCAAGACTATTCGCAGATTTTCTGGCAGTTTTTCCAAGGCCTCCCGGATTTCATCCTGCACTTCCCGTTTTAACAGAACACCTTCTCCGGTTTCCACATCCCGTTGGATTTCCCGGAAAGCCCGCTGATAAGCTTTCCGTTCCCGATCCTTTCGTTTTGCATAGTTTAACGCAGCATTCTTTACCACTCGTATCAACCAATACTTGGCTTCATCGGAATTGGGAAAGACCATCCGTTTTTCATGAAGCCGAAAAAATGCCTCCTGACATAGATCCTCCGCCGCTTCTTCGCTATTGGCAATGCGAAAGGCCACCCGGAAAAGGATAGGAAACACCGTGTCATAGAGTCTACGGAATTCCGTTGCCGACATTTCTCCATTCATCATTGAAAACAAACTTTTCCCTTAATCGTTACAGCGAATACCCCGGTCAAGAAGGTTCCGCTCCTACCTGCGGCGCCACAGGGTGCCGGTCTTGCTGTCTTCCAATACTATACCCCGTTCCGCAAGGGAATCCCTGATAGCGTCGGCCCGGGCAAAATCTCTGGCCTGTTTTGCTGCGGTCCGTTCGGTAACAAGGGCCTCTATCTCCCGGCGGAATTCCCGGTCCTCCTCCTGGCCGGTTTCCGCTGCGGCTTCTTCCGCCAGTCCAAATCCCAGGACCCGGTCCATATCCAGAGCCGCGGCCAGGGCATCCGCCGGCACTATGCTGTTGTCCCTGAGGAGCCCCCAGAGTTCCGCCAGAGCCCGGGGGCTGGAGAGATCGTCCTCTATGGCCTGGTTAAAGGCTTCAATATAGCCCCCGGCGCTGTTTTCAGACACCGGGGGGACGGCGGCCGGCAGGTTTCCGGCCTTGCGGACCAGGGTCCGGAACCGGTCCCTGAGGGCATTCCGGGCATTCCGGGCTCCCTCCAAAGCTTCCCAGGAGAACTGCATCTGACTGCGGTAATGCCCCCCCAGAAGGAAATACCGGTAATCCAGGGCATGAAAACCCCTGTCTATCAGGCTTTGTAGGGTAAGGAAACTTCCGGAAGACTTGGACATCTTTTCCTTGTCAAGGACGAGGAATTCGTTGTGCACCCAATACCGGACCCAGGGATGCTTCCCTGTGGCGGCCTCGCTCTGGGCGATCTCGTTGGTATGATGGATGGGCACATGATCGATCCCTCCGGCGTGGATATCGAACTGCTCTCCCAGGTACTTTATGCTCATGGCGGAACATTCGATATGCCAGCCCGGATAACCCCGGCCCCAGGGACTATCCCAGACCAGGGCCTGATTTTCAAATTTGCTTCTGGTGAACCAGAGCACGAAGTCCCGGGGGTTCCGCTTGTTTTCATCAACCCCGATCCGGGCCCCCGCCTGTAGATTTTCCTGCCGGAGCAGGGCAAGATCCCCATAGCGGGAAAATTTGCCAATATCGTAGTAGAGATTTCCCCCGGCGGTATAGGTAAAGCCCCCTGCCTCTATCCGTTTGATAAGGCTGATCATGTCATCGATATGTTCTGTCGCCTTGCAGACCACCGTTGGCCGGGTGATACCCATCCGTTCCATATCCTTGAAGAAAGCCCGGGTGTAGAAATCCGCCACCTCCAGGACGCTTTTCCCCCGTTCTGCGGCGCTTCGTACCATCTTGTCGTCCCCGTCGTCGTTATCCCCCGAAAGATGGCCCACGTCGGTGATGTTCATCACATGGGTTACCTCAAAGCCAAGGCGCCGGAGGGTCCTGACCAAAAGGTCATGGACCACGTATGCCCGGAGATTCCCGATGTGGGCGTAGGTATAGACCGTGGGACCGCAGCCATAAAAACCGACCTTGTCTGGCCGGATTGGCTCAAAAACCTGTGTTTCCCGCCCCAGGGTATTGAACAAACTAAGCGGCATGGAACCTCCGTTACCGTCTTTTCCCGTATCCGCATTGCGGATACACTAGCGTAAGCATGTCCAGACTATCCGAAGTCGTTGAGAAAATCAATTCCCAGGCGGGATTCACCGGCCTTATCCGGTACGACGAGCCCATGTCGGCCCATACCACCTTCAAAACCGGCGGGCCTGCGGATCTCTGGATCCGTCCTGGCGGAGATTGTTTCCCCGGCTATGCGGCGGAACTCCTCGGCGCCGCCAAAGCTGCGGGTATTCCGGTGTTTATCCTCGGCGCGGGGGCGAATCTTCTGGTGGCGGATCGGGGCATCCGGGGTATTGTGCTGGACACCGGGGATTGGTCGGGTTGGAACGGTCCCCTGGTCCGGGAGACGGAAGCCGGGGAAGGGGCCTGCATACTGGTACGGGCCGGAACTGCGGTGGATGCCCTGGCGGAAGCCGCCGCCGCCCTGGGTTGGGGGGGGCCGGATTTCCTTGCGGGTATGCCCGGTTCGGTGGGGGGGGCGGTCTGGATGAACGCCCGGTGTTACGGACATTCCCTTTCGGACATACTTCTGGAAACGGAAATCCTTGACGAGTCGGAAAACCGGGTTGTCCTGCCCGGCAGGGCGGAGGATTTTTCCTATAAAAAGAGCCCCTTCCAGGGCCGGGAGATCCTGATCCTCTCCGCCCGGTTTGCCCTGGAAAGACGACCCCCTGCCGGGATACGGCGGGACATAGAAGAGCGCCGCCGGGACAGGAAGGCCAAGGGACATTACCGTTTTCCCTCCGCGGGGTCAGTCTTTAAGAATGACCGGACTTTCGGAAAACCCACGGGGCAGATCATCGACGAACTGGGACTCCGGGGTCTTGGCTTGGGGGATGCCATGGTAGCCCCCTGGCATGGTAACATCATCATCAATCGGGGAAACGCCCGGTCCGCGGATGTCCGCAGCCTGATCGAAGAGGTTGCCTGCCGGGTAAAGGCCGCCCGGGGTTTTGATCTGGAACCGGAACTCCGCTTTGTGGGGGACTGGTAAGGGAATCCCCGGTTCCCTGCCGCTTATCCGCCATACCCCCGTGGGTGTACAGCCTGCGCGCGTTGACAAAGCCCGGAGCTTTTCCCTATACTACAATAGTAGCTTTATTAGGTGTTTTCAAAATCGTAGTTTTGAGCGTGTTTTGAAGCATAAACGGAGAGGAGGATGCAGGATCAGCTTCAACTGACCTTTGTTACCTTTAAAAAAGATTCCTATATTGTGGTTGAGGGTAAACAGAATGTGGACCGGTTTTTTATAATCCATCAGGGAAAGGTCCTGCTCTCTAAAGATGTGGAGGTGGCGCCCGCAGAGGGGGGCAAGGCCCAGGGCCCGGGGGATATTTTCGGAGTCGTATCCAGTATGTCCGCCCACAGTCATATCGAAACCACCCGGGCGTTAAGCGATGTTGTCCTTATTTCCGTAAAGCGGGAACTGTACAGTTGTTTGATTCAGAGAAACGCTTCGATAGCGATGAAGATCATCCGGCAGTTTTCCCAGCGGATGCGTTATCTGGATGAGGCCCTTACGCGGCTAACCCTGAAAAATACCGCCGATAATGACGTCTCCCATCTCTTTATGGTGGGGGAGTATTATGCCAAGCAGAATCAGTACAACCAGGCTTATTATGCCTATTATCAGTATTTGAAGTACTGTCCCCGGGGCAGGGACGTTAAACTGACCCGGGAACGGATGATGAAAATAGCGCCCTATGTAAAGAACGTCAAATTTGACTATGATCCCGGCGAGATCAACCGGTTTTATCCCGGGAATTCCATGGTTTTTTCCGAGGGAGAACCGGGGGATGAACTCTACATCATCCAGAAGGGTTCTGTGAAGATCGTTAAAATTGTGGATAATAACGAGGTCCTCCTTGCGGTGTTAAAGCCCGGGGATATCTTTGGTGAGATGGCCATGCTGGAATCAAAACCCCGGATGGCCTGTGCAGTGGCCTACAATGACTGTGTGGTGTTCGTGGTGAACCGGGCCAACTTTGAGCGTATGGTCGGTATCCGGCCCCAGATCATCGCCCGGCTTACCATCCTTTTAGCGGAACGGATCTGGCTTATCTACAAACAGCTTGCCAACACCCTGCTGGACGATCCCCTGGGGCGGATGTACGATACCCTGCTCATTCAGCTTGAGAAAAACCGGATGAACCTGATGGTTTCCCAGCCCTATACCTTTGATTTTGGGCCCCAGGAACTCATAAACATTGTGGGTCTTCCCCGGGGGGAAGGTGAGAAGGTGTTACGGAAGATGCTGGAAAACCGGTTAATCCAGGTGGCGGACAACAGGATCGTCGTCATGGACATACGGGAGATTGTCAGACAGACCGAATATTTTAAGAAGATACAGCGGATCGAATGGGGCCGCCGCAGATCCCCCCTCTCCTTTTAGGAATGAATTGTGCCGATAATGCAGAAGAGGGTATGGATGATGAGGATTATTCGGTTTTGGTTTCTGCTTATGGGCATGGGAGTCCTGGGAGCGGTTAGTCTTGCCGCCCAGACGACGGCTGTTCCGGCAGAGGAAGGCGCCGGGAGCGGGGAGGAGCGGGTCCTGCCCCGGAGTTTTCGGAACATATCCCTGGGCATGGGCCTTGAGGAACTCAAGGAGGCCCTTGGGAGGGATGAACTCTTCCGTTTCCGGGGAGACCGGGACGTATCTTTTTTGCCTTCCCGGGAGCAGAGCCTCATAGAAACCACGGGTTTGTCCTTTATACGCCGGGCCTTCTTTCAACTCCGGGAGGGGGAACTCTATATCATGGCCTTTTCCCTGGACCCGGCCTTGATTGACCACTATTCGGTGTACACCTCCTTTGTTAAAAAATACGGGGAGCCCCTCTTCATAGACCCGAAGCAGGCGGTTTGGGAAACTGATGCTACCCGGGTTTCCATTGAACGGCCCCTGACGGTTAAGTACATAGACCGCCGGATATTCAATGCCATCATCGCCGAGTCCGGAACTGCCGAATCGCGGGAGCTCTTTTTACGGGAGGAATTTCTCGATGGGTTTTAAGTCCCGGCGGCTCATCGGCATCATCCTGCTGGTCGCTGCGGGCACGGCGGACTGCACCGCCTGGGGACGGAAAAACCAGTCCCCTCTTGAAACCAGGGAACTGGTCCTGGAAACTGCGGGGGGCGCTCCGGTGCGGCTTCAGGCGGAGATTGCCCGGACCGGAGAAGAACGGACCCGGGGGCTTATGCACCGGAAATCCCTGCCCGACGGGGAGGGGATGCTGTTCCTGTTTGACCGGGATCAGATCCTCTCGTTTTGGATGAAGGATACCCTCATCCCCCTGTCCATTGCCTTTATCGGGTACGATGGCCGCATCCTGGAGATCCGCGATATGCAACCGGGGGATCTCCGGCCGGTCAACTCAAGCCGGTCGGCCCGTTATGCCCTGGAGGTTCCTCAGGGTTGGTTTGGCCGGGTTGGAATCGCCCCGGGAGACCGTTTGCAGCGGGATTCACTTCCCTAGGAGCCTGTTGCACTTGTGGTGCATTCATACGATTTTGCGCTGAAGCGCAACAAACTGTCAGGTTCGACGGCCTTCGGCGCCGCTTTAGCATCACAGGGCGTCTCAAGCCTTCCGGACGGCGATGTTTGGGTTATGATCTCCCTGGAGATCCGCCGGAATTCATCGGAAACAGAGATGAAGATGTTTACCAGGACAGGATCAAAGTGGGTTCCCTTTCCCTGAAGGATGATTGCCGTTGCTTCTTCATGGGTACAGGATTTCTTGTAGGGCCTTTCAGCCACCAGAGCGTCATAAACATCCGCAATAGCCATGATCCGGCCCTGAAGCGGAATATTGTACCCCGAAAGACCGTAAGGGTAACCTGTGCCATCCCATCTTTCATGGTGGGTTCCGGCAAATACCTTGGCATGGCTGAAAAGACTGGTTTCCGTGAAAGGTTCCCCGATATCGGTTTCGATATCTTCAAGTATTTTTACCCCCAAAAGGGTATGCTTCTTCACCTCATTGAACTCATCTTCCGTCAGTTTGCCGGGCTTTGAGAGGATAGTATCCTTAACCGAAAGCTTTCCAAGGTCGTACAGCAGGGTGGATTGCAGCAGGAACTCCTTTTCCCAGGTATTTATCACATCCTGGTAAATGTTGTTTTTGAGCAATACATCCAGCAGCACTTCTATGTAGCGGCGGGTTCGTTCCACATGGCCGTTGGTAATCTCATTCCGCCGATCCACCAGATCGATCAGGATCTTTAATATATTTTTCCGGAAATCCCCCAGGATTTTTTCCTTTTCCTGCCGGAGTTCCGTGAGTTTATTTTCATAGTCCAGGATCTGTTCCCGCTGCTCTTTCAGCAGAAACTGCATTTCAATACGATTGCAGAGCAGCGATGGGGTATAGGGTTTTGAGACATAATCCACGGCGCCCATAGACAGTCCTGTATCTTCGCTGTGGGAATCACTGACGCTGCTCAGAAAAATAACCGGGATATCTCTGGTGTGATTATCCGCTTTAAGACAGCTTAATACCTCAAAGCCGTTCATGACAGGCATATCAATGTCCAGAAGGATCAGGTTGGGGACAACGGTTTTCAGAAGATTAAGGAGTTTTTCTCCCGATGGTACGGTATAGACATCGTAAAGACGCCCCAGAACCTTACGGCCTATCTTCAGGTTAATGATGCTGTCATCTACCAATACAATTTTTTTTCTTTTTTCCATAATTATTTTTCCATTTAATGATTTATGATGATTAGTGAAATCACATTTGTCAAGCTTTTTTTACCGTTTTTGTATTTTTTGCGGGTTCTTACCAAAGGATCAGTTTTCCCCTGTCCGCAATGAATTCCAGGGCCTTCAGTGCCGCGGCATAGGGACTTGTCCCGGCGGTTTCTCCGTTAATGGTTTCTACCACCAGTTTTCGCCGGGGATTCACTGCCCGCCTGCGGGGCAGGGTAAAACCCTCCAGGACTTCCCGGAGGGATGGATCCTCCGGGGGAATGAAGATGTCCAGGTCTCTGCCCCCCCTGCCGGAACGGGCGGTAAGTTTGGCCCCCCGGAAACAGATCCGGGCGCTAACTGTCCGGGGCGGAAGCCGGCTGTCAAGTCCTGTGACGCTAAGTCCGGCGGGACTGGCGGGGTCCGCCGCATGTATCCAGTAAACAGCCCCTTCAGCCTCCGCCGCCGCAAGCTCCTCCGGAATATCCGGGGCGGCGAATTGGAGGGAGTTTATCCCCGCAATAAACCGCCCCGCCAGGAGTTCCCCCGCAAGCTCCAGTCTGCGCATGGTGGGAAGCAGTCTGTTCCAGAGGAGGGGTCCTTCCTCCCGTTCCAGGAGGGGCCTTGCAAGGATGCCCCAGCGGCGGAGGAGCAGCCGTACCCGGTCCCGGTTCAGATCTTCTTCCTCCAGGGGATCGCCGGCGCCGGAGTCATAATCCTCCGCTGCCGTCGTCGCCAGGGAAAACCACTTCCCCGGTACCGGCGGCCCCCCCTTCCAGCGGTTCCGCAGGGCCCGGGGAATATGACGGCCCGGCCATCCCGGCGTATACCCCGGTTGCCGTTCCGGTATGTCCGCCGCCGCTTTTTCGCTGAAACCATTTTCAATGCCCCGGCGGACCGGCTCAAAGGAATCCGATGAGAGGAGCCCCTTCCAGGTTTCCCCCCAGAGGGCCTTTACGCAGGATTGATTGTCCTGTGCCAGGGCCTCCTTGAGTTCCCAGAAGTCCCTGAGGCTATCGAGAAAACCGGCGGGGACGGCAGCCTTTGGGCCGGTATGGTCAGACGGAACGGCGGCCCCGGGGCCGGGTAATGGGGCGGCAAAGGGTTCCCCCCGAAAACCGGGGAACAGCAGATCCGCCTCATCGGGCAGGCAGAAACCGATCCGTTCCTTCCCCGCGCCATACCAGAGGAGCCTCCCGGCGCCGATCTCCCGGTCCAGGAGTTCCGGGGTATAGCCGGGGCGCCGGGAGGGAAAGATATCCCCTTCCCAGAGCGCCGCCGGGGCAATGTACCCGGAGAGGGCCTCCCAGGGTTTTTTTTGGTCCCCTTCGCCGGGAGGGTCCCCCCGGCGGGAGCCCAGGATGCCCTGGCGCCGGGCCAAAAAGGGAACCAACAGGGCGGCAGGCCGTTCCGTAACCTGGGGCCGGGATTTTTTTCGCAGGACCCTGAGGAGGAGTTCCAGATTCTCCCGGTCACAGACAAAGTCCTTTCCTCCCCCGGCTTCGGCGGAATCGCCGTCCTCCAGGGACTCAAGGACGATGTTCCGGACCAGGTCTTCCGTTTCAACCAGGGAGTCCACGGCGGTTTCCACTTCTCCGGGGCTAATGCCGAAGACGGCGGCGATCCGTCCTGCCGGAAGGGGGCCTTCGTAACGAAGCCAGGGGCCCAACGCTTCCAGGGGTCTTTCCCGCCAAACCGGCAACCACTCCCGATGCACCAGAGAGGGAGGAGAATCCGGGGAGGCCTCCGCCCGCCGGAAGAGGCTCAGTCTCCCCCCAAGACTCAGATCGGCCCGGCAGAGCTCCCGGAGTTCCGGCGGAACCACGCTGAGGAGGGTTTCCCATTCGTCCAGGGGTATGGCTATCCGTTCCTTTACCCACTCGGAGAGGCTGTCCGCATCCTCAGGGGCCCAGCCCTCCCGTTCCCGCCGGAGCCGGGAACAAAAGTCCCGGATCAGGATGGCCGGCAGGGGAGGCCGCCGGTTCCCGTCTTCCAGGGCTTCGGCGATCACCTGATCCGAAAGGGATATCCCCTGTTTCCCCGGTTGCTCATCGTAGACGTACATGAGGGTATTGGTCTCTTTCCAAACCAGGCCCCGGGCAAAGGGACTGGGTACGGGGCTGCGGAAAAAGAAGAGCGCTGCCTTTCCTTCCCGGATATCCTCAAGGAAACGGCGGAAACCTTCCATATCAAACTGATCCGCCAGGCAGCTCCGCCAGGCCTCAATGACCACGGGAAAGTTCCCAAGACCGGCCACGGCGTCAAAAAGCCGTTTTGACCGCTGCCGGGTGATCCAGAGGGGGATCCGTTTTCCGAACATCGCCCTGGGAAGGAGGAAGGACCGTTCCGCCGCCTCCCGAAAGGCAGCGCCAAAGACCCCCGAGGATTCGAGCCTCCTCCGGAACAGCGTTTCTCCCTGCCGGTCTTCCCCAAGGCGGAGGAGGCAGGAGCGGATAACCGCTTCCAGGGAAGACGCCGGGGACGATTCCGGATTTTCCCCAAACGTTCCCGGGATGAAAAGGAGGATGCCGTTGTCATCGACGCTGAACTCCACCCGGAGGGAACGATCCTTCTCCAGGTATTCCGCCATGGCCAGGGCGAGGGGATAGTTTACCCTGCCGCCCCGGAAGCTGTGGAGCAGGATGGTACCGGTATCCCCCCGCTTGACCGGATCGTCAACGATCTCTATGGGGAGCCGGAAGGTTCCCGGCAGAGGCACCTTCCCCTGGGCTTCCCGTTGTCTCCGGATAAAATCCCCCAGTTCCTCCAGGGCGGCGCGGCTCAGGACCTGATCCATCCGGCAAAGCGGTTCCCTCCCGTCCGGAACTCCCAGGGGGGTATCCGGACCGGGATCCCCCTCCTGTTCCAGGGTATCGAAGAGTTCCAGTATCCGGCGCGCCAGCAGGGGACTTCTGAATAGGGCCTCCGCCTTCCAGAAGGGGGCGTAGTCCGCAGCTTGTCCCAGGGGAACCACCTCTACCGCCTCGGCGCCGATGGCGGTAATACTCCAGGACCGGGCGCCAAAGTCAAAACGATCCCCAAGACGCCGTTCCCAGACAAATTCTTCGTCCAGTTCCCCGATCTTTGTCCCGTCAGGGAGCCGCAGGGAGTAATACCCCCGGTTTGCGATCACCCCGCCGGCGGTGTAGAGTAGGGGCAGGAGCCCCTCCGCAGGGCTGAGTTCCCCGGTGAAGGCATCCAGGTAGAGCCGGGGTTTCAGTTCCCGGATTCGGAAGCCCTGAAGGGAGCCCCTTCCGGTCAGCATCCCGATCACCTGGTCATAGGCGGAACGGGACAGGGTTTGAAAGGCATAGAAACCCCGGAGGATCCCGTAGAGTGCATGGACGTTCCATTTTTGTTCCGTACAGAGTTCCAGAATCACCTGAGCCAGGATGTCCAGGGGATTCCGGATCGGAAGGGTTTCCTCAATTTCCCTGGCCTGTATAGCGCCGCCCAGGGCAGCCGCCTGGATCAGATCCAGCCCGTGAAAGGGGATGAGTCTGCCCCGGCTTTCAAGGCCGACACCGTGGCCGGACCTGCCTATCCGCTGGAGGGCTGTGGCGGAACTGCCGGGACTCCCCGCCAGAATCACCTCATCCACGCTGCCGATGTCTATTCCCAGCTCCAGGGAACCGGTGGCTACCACGCAGGGGATCCGGCCCTCGGCCAGCCGCTGTTCCACCGCCCGGCGCAGTTCCCGGGAGAGGGAACCGTGATGAGCCCAGGCCACGGGTTCCCCCGCCTCCTGGTTGAGGAGAAAGGCTATCCGTTCCGCCCTGCGGCGTGAATCGGTAAACACCAGGATCGTTGGGGATGAGCCCGCCGGTCTCTCTCCGCCAATACCCCCGCCCGGCGTCAGCCGTTCCAGGATATACCTGATCAGTGCGGTATACCGCGGACCATAGCGTTCAGCCTCTCTATTGAAGGGTGAAGCCTCTGCGGGCTTCCGGGCAGGGGGCGGAAAATCCACGGCAAAATCGATCCGTTTTTCCGCCGCCGGCGCCACTATCCGTACCGGAGACCGGGCCTTGAGACCCCCCACAAATGCCGCGGCCTCTTCTGCGGGACGTACCGTGGCGGAGAGACCCACCCGTTGAAAGTCCCCGGCGATCAGGGTCAGCCGGTCGATCTGGCAGGCGAGGAAGGCTCCCCGTTTGGTCCCCAGGACCGCATGGATCTCATCCAGAATCAGATACCGTACCGATGACAGGATCCGGCGGCCCCGGGGGTTAAGCAGGATGATGGCGAGACTCTCCGGGGTAAGGATCAGGATGGAGGGCGGTTTAAGGAGGAAACGCCGCCGTCCGGACTGGGGGGTATCTCCGGAACGGGTTTCTACCCGGATGTCCGGAAAAGAAAGCCCCTCCCGGGCAAACCGGACCCCCAGGGACCTGATGGGCTCCAGGAGATTCCGCCGGATATCCTCGTTGAGGGCCTTGAGGGGGGAGACATAGAGGACCGAAAGATCCTCCACCGAATAGGTTCTGTCGATAAACCGGGAAACCGCCGCGAGAAAACCGGTGAGGGTCTTTCCGCTCCCCGTCGGCGCCAGGGCCAGCACATTTTCCCCCGCCGCCAGCAGGGGCCAGGCCTCCGCTTGAACGGCGGTTGGTTCTCCATAGGTTTCGGTAAACCAGCGCCAAACCAGGGGATGAAAGGAAGGGGACGGCGTATCCCGGGACATGGTATCACTATCATGCGGCAAAACAAGGCTTGTCAAGGGCAATATCCGGGTAACCCAAGCCCTGAGATTTTCTACCGGTTCATCCTTTTATCTTAAAAGAACTTGTGAATTACAAGTAATTATACTATAATAACTTTAATTGTAAAGGAGTTTTCATGTCAAAGAAAGTGGTATTGTTTGTATGGAGCTTTACGACCGCGCTGTTTATTAGTTCCTGTTCCTTTACCATTCCTAAAAAGGTGGTGATCAAGGGTAATCCCGATTTTGCCCTTCCTCTGGGTACATTACAGCTTCCCATTGAGGAGTATCTTTCCATAGATGCTGTCGGTGATGTCATGGGTGAAGATAATGCGATAGGCGTGTACGATTACCTTCCTGCCGGCGCCGGTACTTCCGGGGAGGGAGACCCGTCGGTACAGACCTTTCTTATCCATTTTCCGGTTAATCCCCTGGCGTTTAACCTAAACGCCGAGCAATTCGGTTTTAATACAGACGGGACGGCGGTTTCAGGGCCCGATATTAAGGTGCCCCTCCTGGACAAGGTTTCAAATTCCGTGCTTGTCTCCGTGCCGGGGGGGACTCTGGTTCCGGGGAGGGACCTTCCCCTGTCGGAGACGGACTCCGTAGTTATGCTGATGATTGATGATGAGGATTTTATTGAAGCGGAAGTAAAGGAGGGGTATCTTGTCCTCTCCGGCAGGAATGAAGCCCTGGACTTTAGCAAGGTGACTATCCGTCTTGTAAGGCCCGGAACGGAAACGGCTCAGGAGATTAGTCCCCTGCTGGTAGAGGATGAATGGCGTTATGATCTGGCGGGTCAGTTCCTGTATCCGGACATGATGATGCAGCTTCGGGGCAGCGTGAGCGTCGGTACGACGATACAAGCCCCGGTCCTGACGATTGATTTAGCGCCCCGTATTATCGAATTGCGGACTCTACAGGTGCAATCGGCCGTCAGGGAGCAGCAGACAATCCGGGTAGACTTTACCGATCCTTCCAATGGATGGATCAGGTCGATAGCCTTTAGTAAAACCGGCCTGCGGCTGAAGGTTAATCCCCGGCTAGACGGATTGACCGTGCAGGTTGATGTGCCGGAACTTGCCATACAGGAACCGGTACAGCAGTTTTCGGCGGATAATTTTCAAACCGGTCTGGAATTTTGGGGCGCCAATACCAACATTGACTGGTCGGCGGATTTTGGCATACAGATTACGGTGAATCCCGGGCGGAATGATATACTTACCCTGTATGATATCCGTCCCGGCAACGGGCATTTTCCCGTGGTTGTTGAACCGGAATCCCTCTTTGTGTGGGACAGCATCACGGTGAACCTCTCCGAAATGCCCCCGGACAAGCGGCCTAATCTGAGCGGTTCCTTTCCCGGAGAGGGAAAGAGCGGTTTTGATCTGAGCGGTTTAATGGAATTCTTTGATGATCCGGATAAGCCCGGCAAGGTTCTCTTTGACTCTATCCCTCTGCGTCTGTACCTGAGCGGTTATTCAGAGATCCTTGAAACAATCGGCATCAATATCACCGCCCAGTATGGCAGTACCCTGGAGAGCTTAACCGGCGGGGAGTATAAGAAGCCTATGAGCAACGGCATGGGTCCGGATTTTCAGGCCGATGCACAGGACGGGGTATACCGGAAGGAACTGGAGTCCGCCGATCTGGCAATGGATCTGACCGATTGTTTTAACGCCAGGGCTGATTTTGTTTTGATCTATGATATTCGTCTGTCGGACAAGGATATTACCATTTTCCGGCAGGATACTCAAATATTTGAGATCCGTCCCGATCTGATCGTCGAATTGCCCCTGGCGTTCCGTATCGCCGCCGATGATCCCTCCGCTTCCGAAGCGGTCCTGACGCTTTCCCAAATGTTCGGTGAAAATGAGGATCTCTTTGGCCGGTCTCCCCCCGGCTTCGGGGATCCCTCCGGCCAGACCGGGGACGACGGTTCCTCTAAAAACCAGGTGGCCGACATGTTTGAGACCATAACCGTAGATTTAGTCTATACCAATACGATAACCGCGGGACTGCGTCTTGGGGGATTTGATGAACCTAAAATAATTGTTGGAAACAAGGAAGGGGAGATGCAGGGTCAGCAGACGTTCAAATTCAACAAAGCGGATATGGCGTATCCCTTTGCGCCAAAGGTTGAAGTATTCGTTTCTGCGGACCAGACCGATCAATGGGGTAACCGGTATGGATTGCTTAAGATCAAACGGGGCGCCGGAGAAATCCCCATAGGAATAACCATGGACCTTTCGGTTGTTGTAGAAACCGATATCACTATTGATCTGCTGTAAGGTAAGGAGTCGTATGAAAAAGGTATTCTTCTTTTGTCTGTTTTTATGCTTCGCTTCTTTCTTCTGTGCCGGAACACCCGCCAGAAACATTGAATTTGGTATTGGCGGGGAGGCGGGGTTTGCCAATAACTACATGGATTTTAAGGAATTCTTCAGCAATGAAACGCTGCAGATAGATTTAAATACCCTGCCCCTCAAGGGTTTGCATTCCGTCGGCATCATGGATGCGGGGCTGTTCTTTAATTTCAACATAAAACAGTTCAGCTTTGGATTCTTCTCCGGCATGGATGGATTTTTTACCGGCGGTTTGTCCGGCGAGGTGGCAAGACTGTTTTCCGAGGGCAACGTGAATATGCGGAATTTCAACGGAGAGGTTGTCCTGGGGGGCAGCATCTTCTTTGATACCGGCGTAAAGGCCGCCACGGAATTCAGGGGCTGGAAATTCGGCGTTGCCCCCTCCCTCTATATCCCCCTGTTCTACATGCCCAAGCCCCTGATACGGTTCGGTCTTGACACTACCGAAAGTCTATCCGTTGATATGTCGATTCGGATGAATGTCTACACCCCCTTTTCGCTCGAAGAGAAGGAAACGAGAGACATCTTCAATGCTGCGGGAGCTGATCTGTCCCTTTTTGTCGAATACGCCCTCCTGCCCGTGCTTGATGTGGGGGGAATCATGTCCCATATACCCATCGTTCCCTCACGGCTGGCCTACGGTATGCATATCGTTTCCGATTTTGTTTTTCCCCAGGATACCGGTGAGGATATCGACGAGAGTTTCATTGATGCCCTGATTAAAGACAAAATTCCCGAAACACAGGGAAAAGTATTTTATTTGGATGAGGATTTCCTCCGTGTTTACCGGCCCCTGCGGTTTGATACATTTGTCCGGTATAAGCCCTTCAAAAACGAATTGATCACCCTGACGCCGACAATCGGCTTTTCCCTGCTGACCATCTACGGGTATGACGTGATCTGTTTTAACGCGGAGCTGGCGGGCCGCCTGAATCTGAACAATTTCTTCATGATAGATCTCTCCACGGCATACCGTGAACGCCTGTGGCAGCATAAACTGGGGCTTGCCCTGAATTTCCGGGTGGTCGAGGTGGATCTTGGAGCGGGCCTCCTCTCCCAGGATTTTGTGTCCAGCTTCCATTTCAAGGGCCTGAGTGTGGCGTTTGGCTTGCGCTTTGGGTATTAACCCCAAGCAGCGAAACCCCTAGCCCGGGCCCGTCCTGAAGCATCGGACCCGGTGGTTCTCCGGGGCGGGGCTGCCGCCATCCGTCCTCCCGGCGGGCTGCAAGACCGGCTGTTCCCTGAAGCAGCGATCCTCCGCCAGGGGGCAGCGTTCCGCAAAGGCGCAGCCCGCCAATTCCGAAAGGGGCGTTTTCAGTTCCCGCTCAAAGGCGGGGTTTCTTCCGGGGCCCTCCGGAAACGCCGCCGGGCTGCCGGACCCAAGGGCTGAAGAGAAGAGCAGCCGGGTATAGGGGTGCAACGCGGTCCGGTAGAGGTCCGCCGCTGGGGCCTCCTCCATAAGTTCCCCCCGGTACATGACTCCGATGCGGTCACAGAAGTAACAGGCAACTTTGAGGTCGTGGGCGATGAAGAGGAAGGAGAGCTTGTGCCGGGAACGGATGTCCAGCAGGAGGTTGAGGATCTGCCCCTGGATGGAAACGTCCAGGGCGGAAACCACCTCGTCACAGATGAGCAGGTCGGGTTTCATTAAAAGGCCCCGGGCTATGGAGATCCGCTGCCGCTGTCCCCCGGAAAATTCCGTGGACCGCCGTTCCAGGTCCGCCCCGTCAAGACCGACCTCTTCCAGAACGGCGGCGGCCTCCCG
Source organism: Spirochaetaceae bacterium (assembly GCA_031279015.1). Taxonomy (GTDB): domain Bacteria; phylum Spirochaetota; class Spirochaetia; order Treponematales; family Breznakiellaceae; genus JAITJI01. The sequence goes on along the minus strand of JAITJI010000113.1, from coordinate 6,758 downwards.
GCGGGCCGTCTTTTCTCCCACCCGGCGGGATGACCAGCGGTACCCCGAAACCAGCACATCGTAGATGCTCATCCGGGGATTCAGGGAACGGGCGGGGTCCTGAAAGACGTATTTTACCCGTTCCCGGTATTTTTTCAGTTCCCCCCGCTTCATTGCCAGGACATCCTCCCGGTCCTGAAAGATGATCCTCCCGCTATCCGCCTTGTACATGCGGACAAGAAGCCGGGCGGTGGTCGTTTTTCCGCAGCCCGATTCACCCACAAGGCCGTAACTTTCATTTTCACCGATGGAGAAGGAGACATCGTTTACCGCATAGACAAAACGGCCAAACCGGGCAAAGAAACCCGCTTCCAGGTTGAACCGCTTTTTCAGGTTGAAGGCCGAAATTACCGCCATGTTTCCTCCCCGGAAGCCAGGAAACAGCGTTCCGTATGTTCCCCCTCCCGGTTAACCAAAACCAGGGACGGGATAGCTTCCCGGCATTGCGGCAGGACCCGGGTACAACGGGGCGCAAAGGGACAGCCCGCGCCGGGATTTACGGGGTCCGTGACCCTGCCCGGAATAGAGACAAGCCGCTCCCGGGAGTAGTGACTCCCAAAGCGGGGGGATGCCGCCAAAAGAGCCTGGGAGTAGGGATGGCGGGAGTCTCCGGTAATTGCCGCCGTAGTTCCCGCTTCCATGATGAGGCCGCCGTACATCACCATGATCCGGTCGGAGATATCCGCCACAAGGTCAATGTCATGGCTGATAAAGATGATGGAGATCCGCCGCCTCTGCCTGAGGGTTTTGAGGAGTTCCACGATCTGCTTCCTGATGGTTACATCCAGAGCGGTGGTGGGTTCGTCGGCGATGAGCAATTCGCAGCCCTGGGCCAGGGCCAGGGCGATGCCGATCCGCTGGAGCTGGCCCCCGGAGAACTGATGGGGAAAATTGGAGAGCCGTTCCCGGCCGTTTTCAAGACCTGTTTCGGCCAGAAGGACCGCCGCCCTTTCATCCGCCTTCTGCCGGTTTATCCCGGGCTCGCTGTTCCGGAGGGTTTCAAAAAAGACGCTTCCCATGTTCTGCAGGGGATCGTAGGAACGGCCGGGCTCTTGAAAGATCATGCCGATCCGCTTTCCCCGGTATTCCCTGAGGCCGGAAAGGGATAAACCCCGGAGTTCCCGCCCATCGTAGCGGATCGATCCTGAAACCGCGGCGTTCCCCGGAAGGAGTCCCGGAATCGCCTGGGTGGCGACGCTTTTCCCGGACCCGCTTTCCCCCACGATTCCCAGCACCTGCCCCCGGTCCAGCCGGAAGGTGATCCCCCGTACTGCCTGGACGAGGGTCCGCCTTTTCCCCCGGAGTATGGAGAAATGTACCCGGAGATCCTCCACGGCAAGGATCGGCAGGGCGGACCCGGAAGAAACCGGGGGCGCATCAGCGGCATCAGTGGTGTCGGCGGCGGGTGTTGGCATGGCCCCGGGGACCGCCGCCCGGGGACCGGCCTTCCGCGGGACGGCATGGTAGGGATCGTAGTAATCCCGGAGGGCATCGCCGATAAAGTTAAACCCCAGGGTAACTCCCAGGAGAAACCAGACCGGGTTGAGGAGCCAGGGGTAGTTTCTGAGGTTGCTCAGGGTGGAGATATCCCGCTTGATGAGGGAACCCCAGCTTACCGCAGGATCGGTGATCCCCAGGCCCAGATAGGAGAGGGTGGTTTCGGTCATGATAAAGCCCGGTACCGAAAGGGCAATGCTGACAATGAGGAGGCTTGCAATCTGGGGGATGATGTAGCGGAGGATGATCACCACCGGGGGGATCATCTCAAGCTGGGCGTTCAGCACAAATTCCTCCCGCTTGATGGCGTGGACCATGCCCCGGATGGTCCGGGCCGAACCGGGCCAGCCCACCAGGGAGAGGATCAGGGTGATCATGATGTAGGATGTACCGGAATCCATAGAGGAGGCCAGGAGAGACCGGAGAAAGAGGATCAGGTAGAGCCCGGGGATAAGCATAAAAAATTCGGAGAATCGCATAACCGTCCAGTCGGTGAGACCTCCGAAGTACCCTGAAAGGCCCCCGGCCAGGATGGCCAGGAGCAGGGATACGGCGGTGGCGATAAAGCCGATGGTCAGGGAGATCCTGCTGCCGTGGATAATCCGGGAGAAGAGATCCCGCCCCAGGTTATCCGCTCCCATGAGGAAAACCGGGTAAGTTCCCGGAGGACTGGTAAAGAGATGACGGTCCGCCGGGATGATCCCCCAGAGTTTATAGGGTTCCCCCCGGCCAAAGAAAACCAGCTCCCCGTAGGCATCCCTGACCCGGACGTACTTCCAGGTAATCGTATTGATCACCCGGGCCTGCTGAGTCCGAAAGGCCCCCCGGTGCCAGCGCAGATTCGGCGGATGGTAAGTCATGTTTGAAAAGGAAGTGGTTTGTCCGTAGGGGGCAATAAATTCGGCCAAGCTCATCATAAGGTAGAGGTGCCCCAGAAAGACGAAGGAGATCATTCCCAGGGGCCGTGTCCGCAGGTATACAAAGAATTTGCCCATCCCTCATTCCTTCCCGTAGCGGATACGGGGGTCCACCAGGGCAAGGAGTATGTCCGCCAGGACCATGCCCAGGAGCACGAGAAAGGAGATGAACATGATGTTGGAGAGGACCAGGTTGATATCCTCCTGCAGCACCGCCTCGTACATAAGCCGGCCGATACCGGGGTAGGCAAAGATGATCTCCAGGATCAGGGAACCGGAAAAGAGGCTTGCCAGGAGGTTGGCGCTGCTGGTGATGTAGGGGTTGAGGGTGTTTCTGAAGGCGTGGTTAAAGTAGATCCGCCATTCCCCAATGCCCCGGGCCCGGAGGCTGGTGATGTAGGGCTGGCCCAGCTGATCCAACATGGTGGCCCGGATCATCCTGAGGGTCCCCCCGATGCCCCCCAGGAAGGAGGCCAGGAGGGGGAGGAAGATGTGGTGCATGTAGGAGAAGGTGAAGGTCAGGGGCGCTTCGGCAAAGGGAAAGGGGGGATAGGCGGTTACCGGAAAGAGACCGGTGACGGAGGCGAAAAGCTGGAGGAGGATGAGGAGGAGGATCCCCGGAAAGGCGTGGAGGATCAGGGCGAAGAAGGTTACCGCCAGGTCCGTCCGGGTTCCCGCCTTGGTGGAAAAGTAGACCCCCAGGAAAAAAGAGAAAAAGGTGATCAGCACCAGGGAGATAAGGTTGAGGAGTACCGAATTGAAGAGCCGGGATGCGATGAGGAAAGAAACCGGCGCCCGGGATATGAGACTGAGCCCCAGGTCCCGGTGTACCACCACCCGCCCGAGCCAACGAAAATACTGGACGTAGAAGGGCCTGTCAAGACCAAGTTCCGCCCGCTGGGCCGCAAGCTGTTCGGAACTGAAATTCTGCTGGTTCCGCCCCATCCGGGATTCCGTAGCAAAGAGCTGCTGCATCATCAACTGGCTTACAATATCCCCGGGGGCAAGCTCCATAAGACCAAAGACCGCAAAGCCCAGGAGGAAGAGCATTACCATCATGGTGAGAAACCGGGAGAGGATATAAACCCCCAGGGGCGCCTTCCGTTTGAATAAGTAAAAGGGTTGCAGCATAAACCCCAGGGCTTTCCCCGGAAAGCCCCCCCGGGATAACCGGGGATAGGGATTCTCGCTGTTTCTTCCTGAACTGCGGGGGGGGATCATGGCTTTAAAAAGATGTAGTTTATTTCCGCACCGTTGAGGTTGTCATAGTATACGTTGGTCATGTCCCAACGGTTCTGCAGGGCGAAGAAGGATCGGCTCCGGACCAGGTGGATCAGGGGCAGCTCCTCCAGGATGATCCGCTGGTACTCGTCCCAGTAACCCCGGGCCTTCTCCTCGTCAATGGTGTAGGTCCCCTCGTTGTGAAGGTAGTCGATCCGGGCCTCCCAATCGGTGGCGGGCCGCTCCTGCTGGGGGTACCACATGTGCAGGTTCCCCGAAGAGGGCCATACGTTGCTCCCCTGGGAGGGGAAGATGTTGCTCCCCGAAAGGGCCATCAGCACGGAATCCCACTCAAAGGTGCTGAAGAGCTGTTCCACTATTTTTTGAAAATCTGTGGCTCTGATGTTCACCGTAATTCCCGCTTCGGCCAGTTCCGTCATGATGATGGAAGCGATATCGGAATAGACGGTGCTGTCCGACTGGATGGTCAGATCAAATTCCACTTTGCTGCCCTCCCGGTCCCGAAGGACCCCCGATTCGTCCCGTTTAAAACCCGCCTGCTCCAGGATCTCCAGGGCCCGGGCCGGATCGTAGGTGTACCGGTTGGTGATGGCCGGGTTGTAAAAGGGATTCGGTTCGGGAAAGAAGTCAAGTTTTGGTTCCGCCAGCCCCCGGTACACCTGGGCGATGATCCGGTCCCGGTTGAGGAGGCAGCTCATGGCCTGGCGGAATTCCCTTTGGGTAAACCAGCGGTACTTTGGGGTGTCCGCGAATTTGGGGTTTTGGTTAAAGGTCCAGAAGGCCGCCCTCAGGCTTCCTTCGGCGTTAAAAACCGTATAATCCGGGTTGTCCCTATTGATAAGCTCGTCCAGATCCTCGGGCCTGAGACTGTAGGATTCGGTTTCACCCTCCTTAAAGAGGAGGAGCTCGGTATTTTCATCCGGGATGATCCGGGCAATTTCTTCCTCGTAATAGGGAACGGATACCCCCGCCTCGTCCTTGTCCCAGTAATCGGGGTTCCGTTTGAAGACCAGCCGCTGCCCCGCGGTGTACTCCGTGAGGAACCACTTCCCCATGGAGGGGATCTGTTTGGGATCCGAGTCTACGCTGAAGAGGGCAAGCACCCCCTCAACTCCCCCCTCCTGTTTCGCCTTTTCGTAGACGTGCCGGGGGCCAAAGTCCATGTTGGTTGCCAGGAGGGGCTCCGCCACTATCCGGGGAAAATGAAAGGCAAACCGGAGGCTGTCGATTTTTTCAATGTCCACGTGGGCCTCGCTGCCGTCGGGCATGGTGAGAAACTGCTGGTAGTAGCCGGAACTCTGGAAGGCCGGGTCCCCCGTTATCTCATTGTACCAGAAGACCACGTCATCGCTGGAAACCTTAACCTTCCGGTCCGAATTGTAGTAACTCCAGTAGAGATCATCCCGCAGGGTGTAGATCACCGTCAGGGTATCCCCTTCCTCATCCACGACGATCTCCGGGGAGACGACCCGGGGTTTCCATTGGCGGGCTATGGGGTCGTAATCGAGAAAGTAGTCGTGCATGGCGGAGACAATCGCCATGGAAGCGCTGTCCCGTTCCGCCACCAGGAGGTTAAAGGTTTTAGGCTCGGTGCTTAGCACCGTATTCCAAACCCCGCCGAGTCTGCCGGGGACAAAGGTTTCACCCCGCCAGGGTTTGCTCACGGTTTTTTCCAAAAGCTCGTTTATACCCTCAGGGGCAAGGGCGTCTATCTCCTCCAAGGAGAGCTCATCATCCCGGGAACATGAGCAGAGGACCAAAAATACACAGAACCCAAGAAAGAAAAACATCCTTTTCATATCAGTATCTTACCGGGAGGGAATCGGGATGTCAATAAAGCTATGGTTCATTACCGATTGAGCCCAGCAGCGGGAACACGGGCATTGGGCTTGTCTTTGCGGCGGCGGTCCTCCCCGGCCCGGGGGAACAGTACCTTTTCCTATACTTTTCCTTGACATCCTCCGGGTATTATTCAATAATAAATCAATACAGGCTTGTTTTTAAAACAGGCAGGCTATTTTAGGAGGAATCAATGAAAAAGCTGATTATTTTGGCCTTGGCGCTGGTAGTGCTCGTTCAGGGGGCCCTCTTCGCAGGGGGCGGCAAGCAGCAGTCTTCGGATGAAAAGGCGGCCTACCACATCGGCGTGGTAACCGGTACCGTTTCCCAGTCCGAGGATGATCTTCGCGGCGCGGAAGAACTGATCCGGCGGTACGGCAGGGTTTCTGAGGGCGGTATCATCCAGCACATCACCTATCCTGACAACTTCATGGATCAGCAGGAGACGGTGATCACCCAGATCAGCACCCTGGCGGACGACCCCCTGATGAAGGCGGTCATTGTAAACCAGTCCATTCCGGGCACCACCGAAGCCTTCAAACGCATCCGGGCGCGCAGACCCGATATCCTGCTCCTTTCCGCCGAAGCCCACGAAGATCCCCTGGTCATCTCCCAGGCTGCGGACCTGATCGTCCAGAACGACTTTGTATCCCGGGGTTATACTATTGTCTGGGCCGCCAAACAGCTCGGAGCGGATACCTTTGTCCATGTTTCCTTTCCCCGGCACATGAGTTACGAATCCACTTCCAGGCGCTGGGCCATTTTTCAGGCCGCCGCCCAGGATATGGGGATGAAGGTTGCCTTTGAAACCGCCCCGGACCCGACATCCGATATTGGTATGGCCGGCGCACAGCAGTACATCCTGGAAGCCGTCCCCCAGTGGGTGGAACGTTACGGAAAAAACGCCGCCTACTACTGTACCAACGACGGCGAAACCGAACCCCTCATCAGGCAGCTTATAGCCTACGGCGGCATTTTTGTAGAGCCGGATCTCCCCTCCCCCCTGATGGGGTATCCCGGGGCGCTGGGAATTGACCTCTCTGCGGAAGCGGGAAATTTCCCCGCCATCCTCAAAAAGGTTGAAGAAGCGGTAGTTGCCAAGGGCGGAGCGGGCAGGTTTGGTACCTGGGCTTATTCCCTGGGTTACACCTTTAGCGCGGGGCTCGGCGAGTTTGCCAAACGGGTCATTGAGGGCAAGGCGCAAAAAGATTCCAGCGCCGATCT
>JAITJI010000094.1 GCA_031279015.1 Spirochaetaceae bacterium | reverse complement strand
GGGGTACTATTCCATTATAATATACAGAAATAAGTGACAAAACAAAAAGCCTCCCCGTTAAAGTAATACAACCTTATAGTGTTATACATCCTACCAGTGAAATTTCCGGATGTCAAGTAAAATTTACCAACTAAAATTTACCAAGTTTGTCGTATTACCCATGGTGATGTATTGTGCCGTGGTCCATCACTATGATACGCCCACGGATTTTCCCAATAGTGTCCATACTGAAGATCTTGTACTGCCCAGGTTAAGTTACCGCCGGTTACCGTCTCCAAAAAGCGCACATGCTGCCGGGGCGGTAAGCGCCTTTTGCCCTTCAGTCATCGTATCAAATACGGCATACGCCTCTCCGGCTGTCCGCGGAAGGATACGCTTTGGGGCGGATGATGGTTGTCCTTTGGTATATGGCTGATGTTTATCAACAGGATCCTTTTGTGGTACTATGTTTCCATGCATGGAGCCCCTGTTCAGATGTCAACCCCCATCCGGCAGTGGTATGATTCCCGGTTGGCAGTAGGGATCGGAAGCATCATCACCGGTCTTGCGATTTCAGGGTTCAGACAAGCCCTGGGCCGGGCCGGTGGAACAGATTCTCCCGCAGGCGGTTTCCGGTGATGGCCTTGGTTAGGGATCGTTTTCGGGGGCTTTTGGTTCACGGCTATGCGGATCAGCGCCGGAACCGGCTGTACTTCACCGGACGCCTTGAGGACGGCAGATCCTTCGCCATCATGGAATCACGCTGGTCCCCTTCTTTCCACATCAAGAAAGATGATTTTGATCGTTGCGCTGCCCTGCTTTCTTCTATTAGATTTGAACACCGGCAGGGGAATCTGCGGGCTTTTCCGGGCAGGGATCCCCTTGTGCTGCTGCTTTTTTTTCATTACGGCGACCGGTCCGCCGCTTTCAGGATACTGGAAAACGCCGGCATCTCCAGTCCCGATGGGGATATGAAGCCTGCGGAAGCTTTTCTGGCGGAACGGCAGATCCGTCTGTTCATCGGGATCCGGGGGCCCTGCCGGCCGGGCCGGCAGGTTGACCTGGTGTTTCCCAATCCGGAGTTGCTGCCCGCAGAGGAAGCCGGTGTCCGGGGATCCGTTGCGGGGATTGCCCTCCGAATTGCTTCAATTGATATCGAAACCGATACGGGGGACAATTCCATCCGGGCAATTGGATGCATTTTTACGGATTCAAACTTCGTCCGGCAACGGGGTTGTGTGCGGGTTTTACGCCCCGCCGGGGTTCAGAGCCGGTTCCCCGTTCCAAGCCGAAGTCCGGTAACCGTACCGGCCGGTGCTCTTGCAACAACAGAGGCAGTGGAAGATTCCGGCGGAGAGCCGGTCTTTCATCCCGATGAGGATTCCCTCCTTCGGGCTTTTATTGAAGACCTCCGCACCGCCGATCCGGATGTGCTGACGGGCTGGAATTTTCTGGATTTTGACTTTCCCCGGCTGGCGGAACGCTGTGAACGGCTGGGGATTCCCTTTATCCTGGGCCGATCCCCGGAACCGGCCAGGTTTTTCGCCGGTTCTTCCGTCGGCGCCGCCCCCGGGGAAGGCCGGCGTTCCGCCGCCGCTCTGGTACCGGGACGTCAGGTAGTTGATGCCCTGCGGGCCATCCGGTCCGGTCCGGTCCGTTATCCCGATTATACATTGGAAACCGTTGCCCAGTCCGTATTGGGGGAGGGGAAGCTCCTGGGGGCCGGGGGAGGCTCTGCCGCCGGTCTCACCGGAGACGCAAAAATTGCCGCCCTGGACCGGCTCTACCGGGAGGATCCGGAAGCCTTTGGCCGGTACTGCTACACCGATGCGGAGCTGGTTTCCCGGATTCTCGCTAAAACCGGCCTCTTCCGGCTTACCATCGAACGGGCTGCCCTTACCGGCGTGTTTCCGGACAAGGCATGGACCAGCGTGGTCAGTTTTGAACGGATCTACGGCCTGGAACTCCGCCGGCAGGGTATTGCTCCCTCGCCGCCTCTTCCCCCCAATGTCCGGGTCTCCGGCGCCGCCGGGGGAACCGTTCTGGATCCCCGGCCCGGACTGTTCAACAACATAGTGGTTTTTGATTTCCGCAGTCTCTACCCAACGATCATGCTTACCTTTAATATCGATCCCCTTTCTCATGCCCTGGCGGAGTCGTTCACGGCGCCGGATGTTCCCCCGGAAGCCTTTCCGGCAGGGGAACCGGGTGCGGACGGTTTCATTGAGGCTCCCAACGGCGCGGTTTTTTCCCGTCTTCCCGGGGTGTTGCCCGCCCTTATTGCGGAGTATTTTGCCGCCCGCCGGAGGGCGCTGGATTCCGGAGACGCCAATGCGGCCTATGTGTACAAGATTCTGATGAACAGCTTCTACGGGGTGCTGGGGACCGGCGCCTGCCGTTACGGCCGGACCGAATTGGCGGGGGCCATTACGTCCTTTGCCCGGAAGTGGCTTTACCTGTCCAGGGACTGGTTTGTCGAACGGGGCTGTCCGGTACTGTATGGGGATACGGATTCTCTTTTTGTGGAAATTGGCCTCTCTGATGAGGCGGATTTGGAGGAATTCAGCCGCCGTTCCCGGGAACTTGCCAGGGATCTGAACGGCTTTCTTGCGGAACGGATCCGGGAGGAATACGGGCTGGAATCCTCTATCGAACTCCGGTTTGAAAAGGTTTACCGGCGTTTTATGATACCCCATCTGCGGAGTGCTCATGAGGATCAGGCCCTCCGGGGAAGGGCTAAGGGATACGGAGGCTATCTCCTGGGGGAGGATGGCCGCCTCTCGGTGGAGGTAAAGGGGATGGAGGCGGTGAGGAGTGACGCCACACCTCTGGCCCGCCGGGTTCAGCTTGAACTCCTGGAACTTGTTTTTGCCGCATCCTGCCGAAGGACCGGGGTCGATCCTCATTCTGATGCAGGAGGAGAGGCCGCCCTGCGGAAACGGGTCTTTGAGATCCTCAGGGAGCTCCGGGCGGGAAAGCTGGATGGCGAACTGGTATACCGGAAGCGGCTTTCCCGGCCTCCGGAAACCTATACCGCCTCCACCCCTCCCCAGGTAAAAGCGGCCCGGGCCCTGGGCTGGAAGGGCCGCCGGGGGACGGTTGAGTATGTCATCACGGTGAACGGCCCTGAACCTGCAAGCCTTCCCCATGGCCCCCTTGATTACGATCATTACGCCGATTCCCAGGTGTTTCCGGTCGCCCGGTCCATCGCCGCCGCCGCAGGATGGATGGCGGATATTTTTTCCCCGAATAGCAGCGGCAGGGAAGGGCGGGAAGCCCTGAGGGCCCTGGAAAACGGCCAGATGGAACTGGGGTTGTAATTTTTTTTTGTGGCGGTTCTTTTTGACAGGCATCCGAATGAGGTGTATAATTTCCTTTCAATGAAAGGTAGACGAAATTATTACATAACCGGATCTGCTGTAAGCTCGGCGGCATTTATGTGTATGGCCTGCATTGTCTTTACCCTGAAGTATGTAACAGGCAGAAGCATCATCCTTCCCTTTTTTGATATCCGGGAACCGGTCAACCGGATGCTGTTCTGTATTAATTTTTATATATTTTTTTTAACAGCCTGTTTTTCCCTCTATGGCTGCCTTTTTTTCAGCAGTTTCATTGGCCGGGGTATCTGTCTTCTGACGGGATGTGCCGGCATTGTTATTGCCGGATATGTGCTGGAGGATCTCTTTACCATCAATCTCTGCATGTACAGCGCCTATGTGCTGGTTGTTTCCGCCGCCTTTGTCCCGCCAAAGAATTATTATATTACCGGTCTTTCTATTTTAACCTTTATTATTTTTCTTCTTCATCCTCCCCTTCTTGGACCCGCCATGGGCAGTCTCTCTTTCTTTGTTCCTCCCCTGGAACAGATAGTATCCCTGTTTTTATATTTGTCGGTTCTTGGTTTTCTAATGGCATCGATCCGGTTTCTCACGCTTGGGTATTTGAACAGTGAAGCTACCGTAGATCATCTGAATTATGTTGGGGCAAAGATGCTGCTCTTTAATCACCGCCTGCAGGAGTATGTAAAAAACTTTGGGGAAGAAGCGGTAAAAAAGGATCGCCTCCGGTTTACGAGTGATCTCCACGACAGTTGCGGTTATGTGTTTACCAATATCATTGCCATGACCGATGCCGCCATGAGCTTTTCGGAAATGACACCCTCAAAAACACGGGAGATCTTTAATGTGATACAGGGCCAGGCCCGGGAAGGGCTGCACCGTACCCGGGAAACCCTGCACATGATTCGGGATATGCAGGACCCCCTGTCCGGAAGCATTGATACGGTATACCAGATGCAGGCCATATTCGAGGAGGTTACAGGCATCAAGGTTGAGATTGAAAGCGGCAACATGCGGCATGATTATGGACGGATGATCAACGCGGTTCTTACCCGGATCATCCAGGAAGCCTTTACCAATTCCATCCGGCATGGACAGGCAAGCCGCATACTCATCCATTTTTGGGAATTCCCCGATCAGCTGACCATGACGGTTACCGACAATGGAATCGGCGCGCGGCATGTGGTTAAAGGTATAGGCCTTGCGGGAATGGAGGAGCGGCTTGCCGTCGTGGGAGGCGCCCTGGATGTGTCATCCCCGGAGGACGGCGGATTCCGGCTCAGGGTGACGATTCCCCTGATCGCTACAGACCCGAAAGTGGGCGCGGGGGGGGGGGGGGGGGGGGGCGGGGGGGGGGGGGGGGGGGGGGGGGGGGGGGGGGGGGGGGGGGG
>JAITJI010000047.1 GCA_031279015.1 Spirochaetaceae bacterium | reverse complement strand
CCGGTCAAGCTTCGGGGACACGGTATCTACTACGCCCCCTGGGATGATATCGCCATGTTCAGGGGCATTGAAAACTGCCTGGTGGACATGATAAGCAACCCGGAACTTGTTCACAAAACAATGGCTAAATTTACGGAAATCGGCCTGGCCCGGTATACCCAGATGGAAGCCCTGGGGTTGCTGGATTTCAACATCCCCGCCCTTCACTGTACGCCGCCCTACTGCGACGAGTTGCCGGCCAAAGACTGGGACGGGGACAGGGTGCGGTTCAAGGATATCTGGTTCCGGGGCATGGCCCAGTTGTTTTCCTCCGCCTCCCCAGCCATGCAGGATGAATTCGACCTGCAGTACATGAGGAAGCTCATGGACAAGTGCGGCCTTTCCTATTACGGCTGTTGTGAGCCCCTGGACCGTTTTATCCCCTACCTTAAAAAGGTTCCCAACATGCGGAAGATCGGTGTCAGCCCCTGGGCGGATGTCCGCTCTTCGGCGGAGCAGATGGGGGGAGGCTACGTGTTTGCCCGCAAGCCCAACCCCGCCAATGTGGCCGGGAATTTTAACAGGGAAGTGGTGGAAAAGGAGATTACCGCAACCATCGAAGCCTGTATGGAGAACAAATGCCCCTATGAATTTGTGCTCAAGGATATCAGTACCGTAAACGGCAACCCCCAAAATCTCATTGAGTGGGCAAAAACAGCCACGGAGACCATAGACCGTTACTACGGATAGAGTCTGTTCGCCTGTGTTTTACAAGAACGCCCTCCGCTTGGCTTTGCCAAAAGGCCGGCGTTCCCGCTTTTTTGCCCCGTCCGTCTGTTTTTCAGCGTAGATCCGGAGTACAATGGGGACAGATCTCCTATTTAAATTTTGCGTTCTTTTCATTATAATAGAAAAGATATGCCAATTGATCCCGTCAAGCCGCTGATCGTTCAAAGTGACCGGACTCTGCTCCTTGATGTGCATTCGGGAGGAGCGGAGGAGGCCCGGATAGCCATCATGCCCTTTTCGGAGCTGGAAAAGTCCCCGGAGCACATTCATACCTTCAGGATTACCCCCCTGTCCCTCTGGAATGCCGCCGGCGCGGGGTTTTCCCCCGGTGATGTCGTGTCGGCCCTGGAAACCTACAGCCGTTATCCGGTTCCCCCGGGTATTTTGGCGGGTTTTACCGATACCATGGCCCGGTACGGAAAGATCCGGCTTGTGGGGGAGGCTGCTCTTCCTGCCGCCACGGGGGACGGTTCGCCGGTAGATACGGCGGCGGACAGGCCAATGGATGTGGAAACCCTGCCCGGGGAACTATTCCTCATCGCCGCCGACCCGGCAATCCGCGCGGAAATTGAGGCCGCCGGAGCGTTGAAGAAGTATCTGTCCAAAACCGCCCTGGGGTTCAGGCTGCGCCTTACCGACCGGGGGAGCGTGAAACAGGAGCTCATCAAACTGGGCTGGCCGGTCAAGGACGAGGCTCCTCTGGTGAGCGGAGAGGCTCTGGACATCCGGCTCCGAACCCAATGCAGGGATGGCAAGCCCTTTGGCCCCCGGGATTACCAGGTTGAGGCCGCCCGGGCTGTTGCCGGGAACGGGAAGGGCGGTACCGGTTATGGGGTGGTGGTCCTTCCCTGCGGTTCGGGGAAAACCGTGGTGGGGATGATCGTCATGTCCCTCCTCAAAACTAATACCCTGATACTCACCACCAATGTGGCGGCGGTGCATCAGTGGATGGATGAGCTCATAGATAAAACCGATCTGGAGCGGGAGCAGATCGCCGAATATTCAGGGGATTCAAAGTCCGTTGCGTCAGTGACGGTGGCTACCTACCAGATCCTCACCTGGCGGCCCCGTAAGGACGGAGATTTCCCCCACTTTACCCTGTTCCGGGCCCGGCCATGGGGGCTCATCATCTACGACGAGGTACACCTGCTCCCGGCGCCGGTTTTTCGGGTGACCGCGGAACTACAGGCGGTCAGGCGGCTGGGACTTACCGCCACCCTGGTCCGGGAAGATGGCGCGGAAGACGCGGTGTTCAGTCTGGTGGGTCCCAAGCGTTACGATGTACCCTGGAAGGATCTGGAGAGTAAAGGCTGGATTGCGGAAGCCCTCTGTACGGAAATCCGGCTGGACATGCCGGAGGATCTGAAGATCCCCTATGCGGTGGCTTCTCCCCGGGAAAAATACCGGATAGCCAGTGAGAATCCCCTGAAGGAATACGCCGTCCGGCAGCTTGTTGAAAACCATGGGGAAGACCACATTTTGGTAATAGGGCAATACGTCAAACAACTGGAATCCCTGGCCCGCATCCTCAATGTCCCCCTGATCACCGGGAAAACTCCCAATGCGGAAAGGGAGCGGATCTACGGCGCCTTTAGGCGGGGAGAGGTCCGGGTCATCGTGGTGTCTAAGGTGGCTAACTTCGCCATCGATCTTCCCGATGCGTCTATGGCGATCCAGGTTTCCGGGACCTTTGGTTCCCGCCAGGAGGAGGCCCAGCGGCTGGGCCGGATCCTGAGGCCCAAGGGTCTTTCCGCCGAGGGGCTTCAGTCCGGGGGATTGAACTCCTGGTTTTATACCCTGGTATCCCGGTATACGGTGGAGGAGGATTTTGCGGCGAATCGTCAGAAATTCCTGGCAGAGCAGGGTTATAAATACACCATTCAGCATTGGACCGCCGATGAGCTGAGTCCCGAAAGGATGGAGAGATGAAGGGTTTCCGATCTCCTGAGGAGTGGAAGTCCGCTTTCCTCGTCATGCAGGAACAGACCTACTCCGAATTGATGCGGAGCGTGTTCGGCAACATCCGGACCCCCTTCAACAAACACCGCCTGGCGGAGGATCTGGCCGCCTTTCTCTGCCGCCGGGACATTCAGGAGGCCATCGCCACCTATATCGACGAGGGGGATCACCGGATCATAGCTGCCATTGCCCTGCTCAATGAACCGGCGCCGGGGGATCTGGAGAGTTTCTTTTCCGGGGAGTATTCCTACGCGGAACTCCACGGGATCCTCATCAACCTGGAAGAACGGTTTATCGTATACGAGTTTCTGGATGAGGGTGTCCGCCGTCTGGCGCTGAACCCCCTGCTGGAGCCGGTTCTGGCCCCCTTCATCGCGGATAGGGAACCGCTCTTCCCCTCGGTCGGAATCGGGGAAGCTCCCGTTGCGACCGCCGGTACTGCCGCGGCCGGGGAACCCGCCCCCTGGCGGGACCTGTCAAGCCTTCTGCCGGCGCTGGATGACCGGTCTTTTGCGGCTCTCTTCGCCTTTGTGTGTGATGAACCGGATTTTTTCAAAAGCGAGGGGGGACTCCGCAAGCGGATCCTTGATGAAGGGAAGCGGATCTTCCCCGGCCTGGACCTGGAGATCCTTGTCGGGGGGCTTTGCTGCCTTGGCCTGCTGCGGCAGGAGGAAACCCGTATATGCCCGGAATGGGGAAAATCAGAGGTATTTGCCAGACTTTCCCGGCGGGAACGGATGGAGTATTGGTCGGCGGGGATTTACCTCTATCTCCGGGGCAAGGCTTCTGTCCGGCATTTTCACCGGGGACAGATTCAGGCGCTGACCTGGTTCATCCATTGCCTTATGGACACCCTTGAGGCTGGACGGTGTTACCCCCGGCTAACCCTGCGGCGTATTGTGGAATTACAGGAACAGGGGGAGCCCCGGGGTTTCCGGCATGCAGATTTGGAGACCCTCTTTAAAATTCGGGATCCGGCGGGTTTTGAAAATCTCCTGGGAGCTCTGGAGAAAACGGGTCTTCTCATAGCCGTCTCCCCCGGATATTGGCAGAACGGAATTGGACCGTCCTCTGCCGGGTCTCCCGGTCCGGAACTTGCCGGCCGGAAACCGGCCGAAACCGGGCGGCCGGTGATGGCTATGGATACGGCCTTTTCCTGTATACTTTATCCGGAGATTGGTTTTGAAGATTCCCTGGCCCTGGCGTCTTTCTCCTCGGTCCGGGAGACCGGAATCACGGTGCGCTTTGAAATTACCCGGAATTCGGCGGTCAGGGGTTTTGACCGGGGATTTGATACCGCAAAAATAGTCGATATCCTGACACAGATCTCCGGAAAACCGGCGGATCAGAACCTTGTCTGGACTTTGAATGACTGGGAGAACCGGTATTCCGCGGTTTCCCTCTACCATGGTGCGGTGCTGACTCTTTCGGAGGACAGGCGCTACCTGGCGGAAACGGAGCCCTTTCTGTCCCTTATAGATCGTACCCTGGCGCCGGGGGTGTATCTCCTCCCCGCCGGGATACAGGATGAGATCCTGCAGAATCTGCAGAAGGCAGGGGTGGATATTGTGGCCCGGCCGCCGGGGAAGGCGGGAACCGGATCCGTCCGGACCGCCGGGAACGAACATACCCCCTATCCGCCTCCGGAGACGGCGGCCCGGCGGCGGGGCTGGAGGGGCGGCGCCGGAGCATACGGGCAGGAACAGAAGCTCGTACAGCGGTCCGAATCGGACCCGGAAAGAATCCGGGCTTGCAAGGAACGGTTTCACGCAGCTCTGGGAAAGCTGAAACTCCCCGCCGGTGAACGGGAAGAACTTTCCGCCCGGATTGAACGGCGGCTCATCGTCAGCGAGTCCCAACTGGCGGGGACGACGGTCCGGTCCGAAAAACTGGAAGCCCGGCATCTGGACTATGTAGGAAAGACCCTGGTGGCAAAACAGGCCATAACCCTCAAATCCATGGTTGAAGTGCTGTGGCCCGGGACGGAAGGGGAGACAAAACGGGTCCTGGGGCTGCCGGAAACCCTGGAAAAAATAAAGGGCGAAACCGTTCTCGTCCTCAAATCCCGGGAGGGGGAATCCGCACCGGAGGAACTTATCCGGATTCCCATTGGGAAGATCAGCCTGTTACGGCGGATAAAAAAATCACTATTTATGGAGTAATTATGCCTTTACTGCCTTTTTCAAGCCAATCCGCAGAAATTAGTCAATCTAAGCTTGCGGTTCTCATCGATGCCGATAATACCCAGCCCGCCATCATAGAAGGGCTCCTCAGTGAGGTCGCCAAATACGGGGTTGCCAGCGTCAAGCGGATCTACGGCGACTGGACCAGCAGCAACCTCCGTTCCTGGAAGGATC
Organism: Spirochaetaceae bacterium; assembly: GCA_031279015.1. GTDB lineage: Bacteria > Spirochaetota > Spirochaetia > Treponematales > Breznakiellaceae > JAITJI01. The sequence continues at coordinate 4,986 of JAITJI010000047.1, read as the reverse complement.
GGCTTCTGGAATACGCCATTCAGCCAATTCAACAGTTTTCCTACACCAGCGGGAAAAATGCTACGGATTCCGCCATGATCATCGACGCCATGGACCTTCTCTACAGTGAAAAGCTCGATGGTTTTTGTATTGTTTCAAGCGATTCCGATTTTACCCGTCTTGCCGCCCGGCTGCGGGAAAGCGGCCGCATGGTCTACGGCTTTGGGGAAAAGAAAACCCCCCGGGCCTTTGTATCGGTCTGCGACAAGTTCATCTATACGGAAATACTGCGGGATGTCCAGGAAGAGGCCGATGAAGATGACGCCAAGCCCGCCGCCCGCACCCGCAGGGATTTCAAGGTGGACCGGCGGCTCCTCAAGCTGCTCCGGGAGGCGGTGGATGACCTTGCCGACGAATCCGGCTGGGCTTACCTTGGAGGGGTCGGGCAGAAGATCACCCTCCGATCCAGTGAATTTGACCCCCGGAACTACGGCTTTAAGAAGCTGGGGGATCTTTTCCGGGCCATATCCCAGTTTGAGACAGAGGAACGGCCCCAGGAAAACGGTACCGGCAGGCAGGTCTATATCCGCTGGAAAAAACGGAAATAAGCCGCCGTCCCGGCGACAGAAAAACTGCCGCCGGCCTGACGCCGCCCCGTCGATGCCGCCGGGGCCGTGTTGTCAGGACCTGCCCGGGGTTTCAACGGATATTGTACACGCTCCGCAGTTTTATGCCCCTGGGTTTGCCGCTGAGGATCTTCACCCGCTTCTCCCCGGCGTTCATGTCAAAGTAGTTATCCTCCAGCACCAGGTCTTCGTTCCTGTTCCGGATCTCCACGCTTTTGGCGTAGGCTTTTGCCTTGACAGTAATGGTGTCGCCGTTTATCGTGTAGCTCAGTTCCGGATCCCGGTAGCGGAAGTGTTTTGGCAGAGAGAAGATCACCGTTCCCTCGGACAGTAATTCTGCGCCATCGTAGAGGTGGTAGCTCAGATACTGATCGTAGATAGCGGCATCCGGCGTCTCTACCTTGTCAAGCCAGACCGATGTCAGAGCCGGAACCTTAACGGGAACGGTTTTTTCCCGCAGGACCTTGGCGGCGCTGTCCCGAAGCTCCCATTTTACGGTGAGTTTCCGTTCCGCCCGGGTTTCATTAGCCACCGAAAGGCGGAAGCTCTTTTCAATGGGACCCGGCTGGGCGTTTACATTCGTATTCCCGGTGAGGATCCCCTCTTCGTGGCAGGAGATCATGAGGGGGCTGAAAAACCGTTTGGCGTAGTAGTGCAGGGCCTTCCAGCGGAAGAAGTAATCGATAGACGCCCAGGAGGCTACGGGCCAGATGTCGTTGAGCTGCCAGTAGATGGCCCCCATACACCGTCCCCGGTTGCGGCGGAAGTGTTCCACCCCGTACTTGATCGCCTCCGCCTGGAGCAGCTGGGAGGCGTAGAGGAGGGTATCAAAAGCGGTGGGGTAGAGAAAGGTCTGGTACAGGTAGTTCATGATCTTGCCGTTGGCGGCGTTATTGCGCTGGTGTTTTTCCATTATATAAGAGAAGATGTTCCGGTCTTCCGGAAGGGTGTAACTTTCCACGGTTTTGAGGCAGGGGAAGGATTGAAAGCCGAATTCCGAGACATAACGGAAAAAGTAGTTCCGGTAATCGGAAAAGGGTTTGTTCCCGTGCCACACATCCCAGTAGTGGACATCCCCGCGGTTCGGATCGTTTGGGAAGTCGAAACTGCCCCCTGAAGAGGGACTCGCCGGCCAATAGAAGGTGGCGGGATCCTGTTCTGCCAGAATGTTGGGGAAGATGTATTCGTACATTTTGATGTAGTCCGCCTTTTGCCTGGGATTGCCGACCCACAAACCCTGATCCACAAACATTTCCATTTCATTGTTGCCGCACCAGAGCCCAAGGCAGGGATGATGGCGGATCCGTTTGATGTTATCCACAAGTTCCGCCCGGATGTTTTTTTCAAACTCCGGGGTGAGGTTGTAGACCGCGCAGGCAAACATAAAGTCCTGCCAGACGATGAGCCCCAGTTCATCGCAGATATCAAAAAAGAAGTCGTTGGGGTAGTAACCGCCCCCCCAGACCCGGACCGCGTTGAAGTTGGCCGCCACGCACTGTTCCAGGAGCTTTCGGGTACGCTGCTCCGTGACCCGGCTTAAGATGTTGTCTTCGGGGATATAATCCGCCCCCATGGCGAAGATCGGTACCCCGTTGACTTCATGGGCAAAACTCTCACCCCACTTGTCCTTTTGCCGCCGGATGGTCATGGTCCGCAGCCCTATCTTTTTTTCCCATCTGTCAAGCTCTACCCCGCCTTTGCGGAGGAGCGCCACCTTAACGGCGTAGAGGGGGTGTTCCCCAAAACCGTTAGGCCACCAGAGTTCCGGTTTTTCGATGCTGATCTTCTTAGGGGATCCCTCGTAATGGGTAACCTTGCCCTTGGGATCGGTGATATACACATCGTAACTGATACCCTCCGCCGCTGCGTTTATCCGGTTGGCCGCCGCCTTTGCCGCGGTATTTCCGTTTTCAGAGACGAACTGTTCGGTATCAATTTTGTCAAGATCAACCCGGATGTTGAGGTCCACGGCGCCTTTCCGGTGTTTTTGGGTGATATATACGCTGTCTATCCGGGCAACTTTGATGCCCAGCAGTTTGATGTCCCGCCAGATCCCCGCATCGGGAAGCCTGGGTCCCCAATCCCAGCCGAACATGCAGTGGGCCTTCCGCAGCTGGGGAAAACCATCCATACAGTCCGAGGACCCGTCGGCTTTCAGTTTTTTATCGGCCTCCCGGATAAATTGGGTGGGGGAGCGGAAGAGGATCCGGAGGCTGTTTTCGTCCTTTTTCAGATTCTTCTTCACATCGAATTCCCAGATACGGTGCATGTTATCCGCCCTGCCAAGGAGAGTTCCGTTGAGGTATAACTCCGCCAGGGTATCCAGCCCTTCGCATCGCAATACTATCCGGTCACAGTTCAGCATGGATTGGGACACGGCAAAGCTGTTGACATACTCAAAATCATTTTCCATGAGGGCCAGGGCCTTGTCTTCATTGTTCCGCCAAAAGGGGTCCTCTGTTTTCTTATTGTTCAGCAGATCACTGTACACTGAACCCGGAACCTTCGCGGGCAGCCACTCTTTTTCGGAACAGTTTTTCATATTCCACTTACTATGCAAATTTTGAACAACCATACATTCCCCTTGCTGTGATAACCATAAAATCAGATTAATGTATTAAAAATACAATTCTATTATACTCTAATTGGGTCTTTTGACAATAGGCCCCTCGCAAGCCGATGCAGGAAGCCGGAATAGTCCAATACCGGGGGGTTATCAGTGAAGGGAGGGCTATATCCTGATATATCCTGACCGGCGCTTTGGTATGGGCGCTTTTGTAAATTGCATCCAGATGAGACTCCCTTTGCAGCATCTCCGTTAACGTGTTATAAACTCTGCTTATTTTTCGTTCCAAGGCAGATGTTTTTGCCTTAACAGCATCCATGCCGGCAATACACAAAACATCCGTCCCGGCTTTAACGAAACCTGCATACTGATACGACGCCATGTTTCCGGCGCCCACAATACCTATCTGTGGTATTCCTCCTGTTCTACAATAACCGGCCCCCGGTGAGCGGAAAGGGTACCCAAGGATCTGCCGGTTTACAATATCGCCGGGGATCAGGACCCGGCGGGAACTACGGCGAGGGGGTCTACGCGGTCTTCAACTGGCTGGCCGAAACGGGTCACCGGCGGGTAATAACAAAACTCTACTCCGGGCGCCGCCACGAGATTCACAATGACCGGGACATCCGGGAAGAAGTGGCTGACGGGATCATCGCCTTTCTGAACGGCGTTTTGTAAAGGCGGGCCGGATGCGCCGGCTCCTTCGCCTGTTCCGAGGGGCCGGACTGCGGGCTTTCCGTAATTTTCTTAAACTCCCATCATCCCCCCGATAATTGCCGACTGAGCGGCGATGTAGAAGAGTATCACAAAAAAATTCCCGTACTTCACCTTGCCTCTGAAGGTGAAGCAGGCCAGAAGTGTATCGGAAACGAGAAAGCAGAGGCTTCCGGCAAAGACAAGAAGGCCCCGGATGTCCCGGCGGGAAAGCATCAACTGCAGGGCGGACAGGCTCATCAGCATGATAATGATTTCGTAGGCGATTACGTAAAGGCTCACCGCCTTTTCCGGCTTGATAATCAAATAGATAACAAAGCACAGAGGAAACCCCAGGGCAATGGAGATGAGCAGGACAATGCCGTTGATCCTTTCGGTAAAAAAAATAAACGAAGGAATATAACAGAGGTGGCCTATCAGAAAACTTGCCAGCCCCAGCCTGAAAAAACGGATGTCGCTGATTTTAAGGAGAAACACATCTCCTCCCCAGCCGAAGATCAGGGCGAATATAACGGGAACAAAAAGGTTTTCCGCCCCGCAGACATAGACCCCCAGGAGCGAGGGCAAAAGGCATATTTTGGTAACAACCTCGATATTTCTTTTTTTCAAAAGCAGCGAAACCAGATACGTCGCGCTTATACCAAAAAAGATCGTGATAAACACCTTTAGCATGATTGCTCCCTTGCTATGATTGCCGTCATTATACCGCCTTATCAAAAGTATACTACGGGAGCGGCCTTTTCTCAACAAGATTCGTATGCCGGAAAAGCCCGGACGGCGGGAAAACTCCGGGCAGCCGGGAATTTCCGGGGCGGCGAAGCCCTCCCTGTCTATCCAAAAGAAGCCGGACCGTGGACCTTCCGGTATTGGGCGGGGCTTGCGCCATACCATTTCTTAAAGGCCCGGATAAAGGTTTCCTGATTTTCGTATCCCAGGAAGTAACTGATATCGTATATCCGGGTTTGGGAAGAGGTCAGCATGATCTGGGCATGTTTCATCCTGATGTCCCTGACCAGGGCGGTAAAGTTCTTGCCCGTGATCCCTTCGATTAGCCGGGAGCAGTGGGCGGTTGATATATTAAAACGAGCCGCTGTTTTTGCC
>JAITJI010000046.1 GCA_031279015.1 Spirochaetaceae bacterium | reverse complement strand
TCATATCGGTCTCATCCAATCTACAGGCAGGAAAATTCCCGGTCCGGCATTTTCAGGGCCCGGACAGAAACAACACGGTATTCCTGTACGGGCTCTTAGCAGCTTTCCTGCTGCGGGTTTACCGGCCGTTTGCATTTGCCCAGGCTTTGTCCAGGGCGGCAAGGAATTCATCTGTACTCATCTTTGAGCTAAAGAAACGCTGGGCCACGGGAACCAGATGGACATCCACAATCCCCGCAGGATATAAGTTGGTCGCCCAGGGGATGATCTTTCCCTCTAAGGTATACCGGAGAACCTCAGCGGACAGGGGATCCAGGGTCTTGCTGGTTACCCCCCTGACTACGGGGATAAAGCCGAATTCCTCGGTGAGGTAACGGATTCCCGTGGGACTGGTATAGAGCCAGATGAGAAAATCCTTAGCCATTTTTTTCTGAGCATCCGGGGCCCGGGTATTAACCCCCCATATTGAGGGAACGCTTACCGCAAGTTTATCGTTACCCAGGAGGGGGAAGGGCATGAGGCCCATCTTGAAGCCGGGTTCATAGTCGGCAAACATGCCGTAGCACCAGTTTCCCTGATGAACGGCTGCGGTTTTTCCGGTGGCAAAATCACCGCATTCCTTATCGTAATTCACCTCCAGGGGATTGTAGGAATAATCCCGGATGGCGGCGTAGAACCGGGCGAATTCCCGAAATTCCGGAGTTTCCGCCATCTTCACCTCTCCCCGGTCAAGCCTCTCCATGTAGGTTTTCATATCCTTCATCACCGCAAAGGGAGTATTGAGGATATGGCCGATGAGGAAATAGCTTTCCTGCGAAAGGCCAAAACCGTTAATTCCGGCGGCCTTGGCCTGCTTGAGGAAGGCAACAAAGGAATCGTAGTCCCGTACCTTGGCGGGATCCACAAGGCTCTTATTGTAAACAATGCCAAAGCCTTCCATTGTGTAGGGTATACCGATGATCTTCCCGTTCTGCTTTTCTACCAAGCTTTCGGCGATACTCCCGGCAAAAGGTAAATCGCTGAGATCCTCCAGATAATTCCCTAATTCCACTGCTTCCGTGCCGGGAACAATGGAGAACAAGGTTGGTCCCTGATCCGTGGCGATCCGGGTCCTGAGCTGGTGGAAATAATCATCCCCCGTGGTACTCCACACCTCCACCTCTACCCCGGTTTCCGCCTGATACGCCTTGGCGGCGGCTTCAAGCTGGGTAATGATCTCTACCTTCGACTGAAAGATGATGAATTTGTTTGTTTCCCCCTTGTCCTTTTTTGCACAACTATAAATACTTAAAGAAAGTGCCAGTCCTGTACAGATGAACAGGAGCATCCTTCTGTTGCTTTTCATAATTCCTCCTTCGGAACAATAAAACGTTTTATTTCATTTTAGTCAGATTTTTACTCCTATCTATGATTATCTTTTGGGCTTTAGTACGATCATCAGGAAAAAAACACCCGGAATTGTGAAGGAATGAGAAGCATTTTTTTATGAATACCTACAGGCTTTTAGAGAATCTGCTCGTCAATAGGCTTTCCGCCGGGCACCATGGGAAGGACCATCTCATCCTGGTCGAGGAGCGCCTCGATAAGGGCGGATCTGCCGCCGGCGATATCCCTCATGGCCTCATCCAGGGCAGCGCCAAAGGCGGCGTCACCGGCGGCGTGGTAGCCCGGAAACCCATAGGCGCCGGCGAGTTTTACAAAATCCGGGGGCCGGTGCAGGGTGGTTTCGGAGTAGCGTTCCCCGTAAAAAAGGTTCTGCCATTGCCTGACCATACCCAAGACCCGGTTGTTAAAAACGACGATGAGGAGGGGAACCCCGTAACTGTGCAGGGTGGCAAGCTCCCCACAGTTCATCCTGAAGGATCCGTCTCCGGTAAAGAGTACCACCGGACGTTCCGGATTGGCAATCTTTGCCCCCAAAGCGGCGCCAAGGCCAAAGCCCATGGTCCCCAGCCCCCCCGAGGTAAGAAAGGAGCGGGCCCGGGTAAAGGGATAAAACTGGGCGGTCCACATCTGATGCTGACCCACGTCGGTGACCACAATGGCGTTGCAGCCAAGCCGCCGGGCAGTCTCTTCAATGACAAAACGGGGATGAATTCCCCGGCGCAGATTTGTGGGATCCTGGTGGTGGTGGGCCTTGGGAATCCGGCCCTTCCATTTTTCAATATCGCCGTTCCATTCGGTTTCAAGCTTCCGGGGAATCTTCTCAAGCACCATACTCAGTATCTTTTTAATGTCCCCCACTACCCAGGCATCGGTACGGATGTTCTTATTGATCTCGGCGGGGTCTATGTCGAACTGGAGCACCCTGGCGGCCTTGGCGAATCGGTCCGCACGGCTTGTAACCCGGTCGGAGAACCGGGCGCCAATTGTCACAAGGAGGTCTGCCCGCTGTACCGCCTTGTTGGATGCCACCGTCCCGTGCATGCCGATGAGCCCCGTACAGAGCCGGTGATCGTGGGGAAGGGCGCCGATGCCCATGAGGCTTAAAGCTACCGGCGCGTTCAGCCGTTCCGCCAGTTGGACAAGCTCTCCACAGGCATCGGAGATGATAATTCCGCCCCCTGCGTAGATGAGGGGCCGTTTGGCCTCCCGGAGCATCGCCGCCACCGCCGTAATATCCTCTTCCGTAAAGGTGTGCCGCCCATGCCGTTCCACCAGCCGCCGCGCCCGGGCGCCCGCTATGGAGGAATCCCGGCGGAATTCCTCCCCGGAGAGGGCATCCCCCTCCGCCGTCAGGGGAGTCCACTCGCCCTGATGGGCAGTGATATCCTTGGGGATATCCACCAGCACCGGACCGGGCCTGCCTGACCGGGCTACGGCAAAGGCTTCCCGGAGGATCTCCGCCAGATCCTTTACATCCTTGACGATCCAGTTATGCTTGACGACGGGCATACTGATCCCGGTGATATCAACCTCCTGAAAACTATCCTTACCCAGCAGGGGAACGGCCACGTTGCCGGTGATGGCCACCAGAGGAACCGAATCCATATAAGCCGTAGCGATACCCGTAACCAGGTTTGTCGCCCCGGGACCGGAAGTAGCTATGCAAACACCTACTTTCCCGGTGGACCGGGCATACCCATCCGCCGCATGGGCGGCGTGCTGCTCATGACTTACCAGAATATGCCGGATCCGATCCCGGCATTTGTACAGCTCGTCGTATATGAACAAAACCGCCCCGCCGGGATAACCGAACACAGTATCCACCCCCTGTTCGATGAGGGTTTCAATGACAATACGGGCCCCTGAGTACAACATACTTTTCCCCTTTACTCCTTGAAGATTCATCCTTCGTTGAATATCGCACCCAGGGCGGCGGAACTCACCTGCCGGGCATACCGGGCCAGGTAACCTCCTGTCACCTTGGGATGCGGGGGCTTCAGGAGGGCCCGCCGTTCCGCAATCTCCCCGTCGCTGAGCCCTGCATTGATGGTTCGCCCCTCAATGTCGATGCAGATCCGGTCCCCGTCCCGGAGCAGACCGATGAGTCCTCCGTCGGCGGCTTCCGGGGATACATGGCCAATAGCGGCCCCCCGGGTAGCCCCGGAAAAACGGCCGTCGGTGATGAGGGCTACCTTATCATCCAGACCCATGCCCGCCAGGGCGGCGGTAGGGGCCAGCATCTCCTTCATACCCGGTCCGCCCCGGGGCCCTTCATAGCGGATCACGATCACATCCCCCGGTTGTATGGCGCCCCCCATGATGGCCTCAAAGGCATCCTCCTCGGAATCAAAAACCCGGGCCGGGCCTTCATGTTTCAACATCAAAGGAGCCACGGCGCTCCGCTTGACCACGGAACCCTCCGGCGCCAGGTTGCCCCGGAGAACGGCAAGCCCCCCGGTTTTGGAATAGGGATTCTCCAATGGACGGATGATCCCGGGATCCAGGTTTTTCGCGTCCCGGTAGGCATCCAGCAGGGTCCCGTAGACCGTCGGAACAGAACCATCAATGAGGTTTCCCTTTGCCAGCTCCGCCAGCACGGCGGGGACTCCCCCGGCGGCATGGAGATCCTCAATGACGGCGGAACCGGCGGGGGCCAGTTTGCAGAGATTCGGCGTTACCGCGCTTATCCGGTTTATCAGGTCCGGATCCATTTTGAGTCCCGCCTCACGGGCAATGGCGGGAAGATGAAGGGTGGTATTGGTAGAGCAGCCCAGGGCCATATCCAGGGCCAGGGCGTTCCTGAAGGCCTCTTCGGTCATGACGGCCCGGGGGCGGATATCCCTTCCCAGCGCCTCCATGACGAGAATCCCGGTTTTTTTGGCGAGCCTGAGCCGTTCCCCCATCACCGCGGGGATCGTACCGTTGCCCGGCAGGGCCATCCCCAGGGCCTCGGTGACACAGTTCATAGAGTTGGCGGTGAACATCCCCGCGCAGGACCCGCAACCGGGACAGGCGGCCTCTTCCAGGGCAAGGAGTTCCCCCTTGTCCATCTTGCCTGCGCCCACGGCTCCTACCGCCTCAAACATGGTGGTGAGGGTGAGGGGCGGGCTGTCCCGGCCGGTGCCCTTCCGGCGTCCCGCCAGCATGGGCCCCCCGGAAACAAAGACGGCAGGCAGATCGAGCCGAGCCGCGGCCATAAGCATCCCCGGCACGATCTTGTCACAGTTGGGGATGCAGATCAGCGCGTCAAAGCCATGGGCCATGACCATGCACTCGACGGAATCGGCAATGAGTTCCCGGGTCGGAAGGGAATACCGCATCCCCGTATGGCCCATGGCGATTCCGTCGCATACCCCGATTACGGGAAACTGTACCGGAACCCCGCCCGCAAGCCGTACCCCGTCGGCTGCGGCCTTCGCTATCGTATCCAGATGCAGATGCCCCGGCACAATGTCGCTTTTCGCAACCGCAATGCCGATGAGGGGCCGGCTAAACTCCTCATCGATAAATCCCATCGCCTTAAACAACGACCGGTGCGGCGCCCGCGCCACCCCCTTGTTAACGGAATCGCTTCTCATCTTCCTCCCCCAAATTCCTACTCCTGACTTTCCAATGCCTTCAAAACCGCTTCTCCCATTGCCCGGGTTCCCACTATTTTCTCCGGCATCACCATTTTTTCAGCCGGCCCGTTGACGGTCTCATCAATGGCCTTAGCGGCTGTTCTACCGGCTATGTCCCGGGTACGCAGACCCGCATCCAGAACGGTCCTCACCGCCCCCTCAATGGCAAGGGCCTCCCGCTCAAAGCCAAAGGAATGGCGGAGCATCATCGCGGCGGAGAGGATCGCAGCCAGGGGGTTGGCGATATCCTGGCCGGCAATATCCGGCGCCGATCCGTGGATGGGTTCATAGATCCCCCGGCGGAAGCCCCCCCTCGCGGCCCCCTCCAAAGGCGCCCTGCCATCCCCGGCAAAGTCGCCGAGACTGGCGGAAGCCAACATGCCGATGGAACCGGTCAGCACCGACGCCTCGTCGGAGAGGATGTCCCCAAAGAGGTTAGAGGTAACGATCACGTCAAACTGGCCGGGGGCGCGGACCAGTTGCATGGCACAGTTGTCCACGTACATATAACTGGTTTCGATATCCGGGTAATCCTCCGCCACCAGGGCGGCAACCTCCCGCCAGAGCCGGGAAGATTCCAGCACATTGGCCTTATCCACCACACAGAGTTTCCTCCGGCGTACCGCCGCCGCCCCATAGGCGGTACGGAGGACCCGTTCAATCTCCTCCCGGGAGTAGATTTCGGTATCGTAGGCCGAATTCCCGTCGGCGCTCCGTCCCCGCTGGCCAAAGTACAAACCCCCTATCAATTCCCGGACGATGAGGAGATCGAAGGCAGGCTTCCCCTCAGGGTTAGCCGCTATAAGAACCTCATCCTTGAGGGGGCAGGCGGAACGGAGCTGGGGCAAAAGCGCCGCAGGCCTGAGATTGGCGTATACCCCCAACCCCGCCCGGAGCCCCAGGAGGGCCCGTTCCGGCCTGAGGTGCCCCGGCAGCGTTTCCCACCGGGGCCCCCCAACTGCCCCCAGCAATACCGCATGGCACTGCTTCGCCGCTTCCAGGGTTGCCTCCGGCAGGGGTTCCCCCGTACTGTCAATGGCGCAGCCCCCGGCCTCAAGCTCTACATAGTTAAACACATGATCAAACCGGTCCCCCACAGCATCCAGAATTTCCGCCGCCGGGGCAACAACATCCGGCCCAATCCCGTCACCGGGTATCAAGGCTACCGAACAACGCATATCTTCCTCCTGTTACCTGCTACAAATAGGCCCGGAATTTCCGTTCAATATCACCCATCAACTTGTATTCGATGGAATCCACCAGAGCGGAACGGCTCGCATCGATGATATCCCCGGAGACCCCCACGGTACTCCAGGTGTTCACCCCGTCACTGGACTCGATAAGAACCCGGACTTTGGCGGCGGTAGCGGCATTGCCATCAATGACCCGGACCTTGTAATCCGAAAGACGGACCTGTTCCAGTTCCGGGTAGAACCGGGTAAGAGCCCGGCGGAGGGCGCCATCCAGGGCGTTCACCGGTCCGTCTCCCTCGGCGGCGGCGATCTCCTCCTGATCTTCAACCAAAACCTTAACCCAGGAGTGGGAACAGCTAATGGTGTTCCCGGGGGGATGTTCGCTTACCACCCGGTAGGCGAGGATCTTGAAGAAAGCCTTCCGGGATTCTTCGGAACGGCCCACATGCCGGCTCATCTCCCGGCGTACCAGAAGTTCAAAGCTGGCATCCGCCCCCTCAAAGGCCCAGCCCTCAGCCTCCAGGGCTTTGAGCTTTTCCGCAATAACCGCCGTCACAGGATGGTCCTTCGTGAAGGAAGGGTCGATCTTTTTTGCCCGCTCAGCCACGGCAGCCCGTCCCCCCACTTCACTCATAAGCAGGTGCCGGTCATTCCCTACCAGTGAAGGCGTAATATGTTCAAAGGAACGGCTCACCTTGAGGACTCCATCGGTGTGCATACCCCCCTTGTGGGAAAAGGCGCTGGACCCCACATACGGCATGGTATCGGGGACGGGAATATTGGCAATTTCCGCCACCCGCCTGGTTGTTTCAGCAATGAGGGGCAGCCTGCCCTGGGGCAGACAGCGGAAACCCAGCTTGAGTTCCAGGCTGGGGATAAGCGCCGCAAGGCTTGTGTTGCCGCAGCGCTCCCCAAAACCCGCCAGAGTCCCCTGAACATGACGGCAGCCCGCCCGGATCGCCGCCAGGGCATTGGCGATGGCAAGCCCCATATCATCATGACCATGAATCCCCAAGGTCAGAGGAATGGAGGGGGGGCTGTTTCCGGGCATTTTCCCGCATACCGGCGCACCGGAGATCTCCGCCCCCCCTACGCTCCGGCCCCGCGGGGCGCCGCGTCCCCCCCGCACCGGGGCCCCCGCCCCCGGCGGCCCCCCGCCCCCG
>JAITJI010000028.1 GCA_031279015.1 Spirochaetaceae bacterium | reverse complement strand
CAGGCCGTCCCAGGCGCCTCCCCGGGAATCCGAGATGGCGCAGAGGTAACGAAGTTCGGCGTATATACGGCGGAAATGGGGATTCCCTTCCCCGTTTTTGATATGTTCCCACAGGGCGGCTAACTGCCCGTGATTGGTGTTGATCCGGATCATATACTTACCCCCCCCACATACTGGTCAACGCCAAAAAGACCAGTACGTTAAATAAATATAGGGAATATATGGTAATATGTCAAGAAATAATATGAATAAGTATAATATGATATATCATGTAGATTCAAAAGAGGTAGTTGATGTCCCGATAATTAACCTTGCGGGGACCAGTACATCTTTTAACGACGCCGGATCGGTTCCGTTTATGATACGGTGCAATAATTCTACCGATTGTTTCCCGATGCTGTATTCATCCTGATAGAGGTGCGTAAAGGGCGGGACCCCCACTATGGTGGCAGGCGCGTCAAAACTGAGGATAGACAGATCTTCGGGAATCCTGCGGCCCAGTTCTTCTGCAGCGGTTTTGACGATGGCGGTCATAGTGTATTCCGTCACAAAGGCGGCGCTTACTTCGGGGTGGACGGAGAGATGCTCCCTGACCAGCCGTACATCCAAAGCGACCCGGTCATGGGCGTAAAAGGGAAAACGCCAAATGCTGGTCAGGTTCAGGCAAAAAAGAGCGGGATCGTGGTGAATTCCAAAATTCATAAAGGCCCTGATAAAGCCGTTTTGCCGGTCCTCTATGGTTGAGGTATGGCTGACCGGTCCGGAATAGAAGGCTATATTCCGGTGCCCCAGACGGAAAAGGTATTCAATCCCCAATTCCGCGGCAGCTATGTTGTCCGTAGAGACCGTTGGGATTGCCAGCCCCCGCATTTTCCGGTCCACAAAAACCAGGGGTTTCCTGTTCAGTATCAGTTTGAGAATTTCTGCATTGTAGTATTCTCCATGGATGGGCAGCAGGAGGATTCCGGAGATGTCCGTGCCCATTAAAGTATGAATGGCGTCGCTCTCCTGGTCCACTATATCCCGGGTTCGTTTCAGCACCAGGCGATAACCCAGAGAGCCGCAGGTTTCCTCAATTCCATAAATGAGTTTAGTCCCAAAGGAGTCCCCAAAGTCGGGAATTATAAAACCGATGCTTCGGGACGCCCCGGTCTGTTTAGTAAAGTCATTACCGGTAACAAAGGATCCCTTTCCGGGAAACCGGGATATCATACCCTGCTGGGATAACATTTCCAGCGCTTTTTTGCTGGTTATCCGGCTGACGGAATACTTGACGCACAGCTCTTTTTCGGAGGGAACCCGATCTCCCGGTTTCAGCCGTCCTGAAGAGATGTCTTTGAGAATAGATGCATAGATCTGCCGGTAATAGGGCTGTGTTTCCATTGCCGGATATGTTCCCGATTCAAAATAGAATGTGTTGGGGCGGTTCCAAAATATCGTTCTTTGGAACCAGACATATTGATATATCATTTTATGGATCATTTGTCAAGAAAAAACCAAAGGAGCCCATGTAGGATTCCGCATTTTTAAGGCTTACCCAATCACCCAAAATGTTGTATCCTGAATAAATGAGCATTAGCTTCTATTCCCTCGGCGCCGCCCAGGAGGTGACTGGTTCCAGACATGTGCTTGAGGCGGATGGCAAGAGCTACCTGGTGGATTGCGGGGCCTTTCAGGGCAGCCGGGCCGAGGCGGACCGGAAAAACCGGGATCTCGGCATTTCACCGGACCGCATTGAAGCGGTGGTGCTGACCCATGGTCACCACGATCATTGCGGCCTCCTGCCCTATCTTGCCAAGCGGGGGTACCGGGGTAACATCTACGCCACCCCGGCAACCCGGGACCTTTCCGGGCTTATCATGATGGATTCCGCCAATATTCAGGCCCGGGATGCGGAGTATCTCCGGAAGCAGGCCGGTAAAAGGGGGGAACGATTCGACTGGGAACCCCTCTACGATGAAAATGATGTCATTCAAGCCACCGGTCAGATCGTCGGGATCTCCTATAACCGGCCTTTCTATATCGGGGACGGGGTACGGCTGGAGTTTTACGATGCCGGCCATATTCTGGGGTCCGCCATGGCCTTTATCACCTTTACAAAGGACGGCGGGGAGACCAGGGTGCTCTGTTCGGGTGATCTGGGCCGTAAAGGGAAGCCTATCATCCGGGACCCTGACCGCCCCCCCGCCCCGGATTACATTGTTCTGGAGAGTACCTATGGCGACCGGCGGCACGATTCCTCCGGCGATGCCATGAAAAAACTCGCGGAGATCGCCAGGAAAGCGGTAAAAAACAAGGGAAAGATACTTATCCCCGCCTTTGCGATTGAACGGACCCAGGAACTGGTCTATTACTTCCACCTGCTGGTGGACGATGGCGTCATCCCGGAGATCCCCATTTATGTGGATTCTCCTATGGCTACCAACGCTACTACCATCTTCCAGGTTCATCCTGAATGTTACGATGAGGATATCCACCATGCCTTTATCAAACATCACCGGAATCCCTTTGGGTTTAACGCCCTCCACTTTACTACCAGTGTGGCCGAGTCCAAGGCCCTGAACGATCACCCCGGGCCCCTTATCATCATCTCCGCCGACGGCATGTGTGAGGCCGGCCGGATTCAGCATCACCTAATACGGAACATCGGCGACCCCAACACCACCATCCTCACCGTGGGTTACATGGCCCAAAACACCCTGGGCAGGCGGATCCGCAATAGAGAGACCGAGGTGAAGATCCACGGTCAATGGTTTACACGCCGGGCCCAGGTGGAGGAGATCAACGCCTTCAGCGCCCATGCCGACTATGTTGAGGCGGTCCAGTGGCTTGATTCCCTGGATGTCTCCCGGTTAAAACGGATCTTCCTGGTCCACGGCGAAGCAAAGGCCCAGGCCGCCTTTGTATCCTACCTTGCCGCTAATGGGTATCCCAAGGTTGATATTGTCCAATACGGCAAGACCTACGGGATGTACGGATGAGTTATCTGACGGGTTTTCATGCCATTGAGGAACGGATCAAGTCGGGACGGAGCGCCGTAGCCCTTCTTGCGGCCCGGGCCGGTCCCCGCGCCCGGGAGCTTATGACCCTGGCGGGCAAGTACCGGATCCCCGTAAACCGGGTGGGCGCCTGCGATCTGGATCGTGTTGCCCCGGGAAACCGGGGTATTGCCCTGGAGCTTGCGGATATCCGGGAGAGCGGCGTCCGGGACCCGGCGCCGGAGGAATTTATCGCCGGTCTGGGGGACAGGCCTGACGCCCTGGTAGTTGTTCTTGACGAGATCACCGATCCCCACAACTACGGGGCCATTCTCCGCTCCTGCGATCAGTTTGGCGTTGATCTGGTGCTTACCCGGAACAGGCGCAGCGCCAAACATGCAGGGGTTGTCGCCAGGACCTCTTCGGGGGCCGATGCCTGGGTTCCCGCCACGGAAGTCCCCAACCTGATCCGGGCGGTACAGGACCTCAAGGATGCGGGGTTCTGGATCTACGGCGCCGATATGGCAGGGGACGCGGTGTACACGAAGGACCTCTGCGGCAGGGCCGCCATCATTCTGGGGGCTGAAGGGACCGGTATCTCCCGGCTGCTCCGGGAATCCTGCGATGCCCTGATAGCTATACCCGGTGAAGGCCGGATCGATTCCCTTAATGTCTCCGTGGCCGCCGGGATACTCCTCTACGAGGTAAGCCGCCAGCGATCTCAGCGCCGGGCATAGCAGTACGCGCAGCCGGCAGGGCAGGGGCCGTAGCGGCCTATATCCGTGGCCGGAGCGCAGCGGCAAAGGGGACGCTGATTCGTATCCCTGCCCCCGGCTTCAATACCCCACAGGCGTCTGATGCGTTCTCCGTCTATACAGGCCCCCGGTTCTATCCCCAGGGACAGGAATTCTGCCCCCTCGGCGCAGCTCCGTATCTCCATGCCCGTCTCCCGGGCTATCCCTGCCAGATCCGCCAAAAGCTCCCGTGTCCGGGGCAATAAACTCCCGTCGGCCCCATAGAGGGGCATCATCCCCAGGGTTCCGGTCTTTTCCAGCCGGAAAAGGCGCCTTTCCGCCGCCGGATACGGATCGTAGAGACTGACAATGACCCGGCAAACTGAAGCTCCCAGGGCCTCCGCCAGGGCTCTGAAGTTACGGCTATGAAAAGCCTCATCGGTACAACTGCTCAGGATTATCGGATCGTAACGCCATACAACCCGCTCCGGCCCCAGTTTTTCCGCAAGCCCCTCCATGGCAGCGATAACCTCTTCTGCCGCCGGCACATCCGGCTCCAGAACGGCGGGATACCCGGTCAGGGTGGTCATCACATAATACCGGATCCCCCGTTCCTCAAGCTCTGCGGCACGGAGCAAAATGGGCCGGGGATCCCGGGTCCAAAAGACAAAGGCGTCCGCGTCTCCCGGAAGAAGGGAGACCCGGCGTACCTGGCCCCGGTTAAAGGGGTTTGTCACATCCGTAAAACCCGCTTCCAGCCGTTCCATAAACCAGTCAAACTGAAACCGGGGAATGTCGCAACGCCGGGATACGCTGATGATCATAGATAAACTATACCGGAAGGAATGAGCCGTGGGGAAGGAGATGCCGGGGAATGACCCAATTCCGGAATCACCTATCCGGACCAGAAATCATAAAAATCTTGACAAGTGATATAATGAGGGCTAGTATTTTTCATGCCAATGCCTCAGGCTATGACAAAGAAAACCGTCAGCTTGGGCATGCATGGGTCATTGACGGGCATGGCAGTATGACCTGTTACGCGGAAACACTGTACAACAAAAAGATCAAGAAAACCATCACACAGTGGATGACATTATCAAACTGCCTGATGGTACACTGCAATATGGGCTGGGATGGTAACGCCAATGGATGGTATGTTTACGGTATTTTTGATACCCGCAACCGGCCGCTCGTTATTGAATCTGCTGCGTTGGCTAATCCTTTATACGGAGAGAACTATATAGAAGCGGTTCCCTTCTCCGTTACGCAGAGGGTTATCGTAAAAAAGAACAGGGTATTAAAGCCCTCAGCACGAATAAGCGGCGTCTTGTAAGGAGTTGTTTTTATGTTGCCCTATCGTCAAATACATCTGGACTTCCACACTTCTCCCCTCATCCCCGACGCAGGCAGGGATTTTAACGCCAAAGAATTTGCACAAACCCTGTCGGACGTCCGCGTAGATCTGATCAACATCTTTGCCAAATGTCACCACGGATACAGTTACTACCCATCCAAAGTTGGGCCCATGCACCCTTCCCTGAAGTTTGAGTGCTTTACCATGCTGTCCCAAGGGGCAAAGGTAAACGCGGGAGATCAGCTCCACCCCCGGGGCAAGCTGGACCCGGAGGTATACAGGCTTATCGGCGGTGTATTCCGCCAGATAGAGGAGGCCGGGACGCGAAGCCCGCAGTTGATGTTGGCCTCATGTGCGTCAATGACATCCCCGGGGGCGGCAAACAGAGCCCCGGCATTACCGTTCTTGAGGCTGCGGCACAGATGCTTTTGGAACAGGGGGCCCAGTTCAACATCATCGATTGGGAGGAGGTTCTGGAAAAATACAGACTCCTCATCTTCCCCAACATCGTGTATTTTGATGAAGAACGGGAAAAAAAGATCCGGGCCTGCCTGGACCGGGGAGGCAGGGTGTACAAACAACTTGTCGCCGGCGCGGTATCGCTGCTCCTGGGAAGGCGGCTTGTGGAAAGCGATCTGCCCTCCACCGCCCGGACTTCGGTCTGTGATATGGTAAAGGAAATACGGGGTCGCCAGATGTTGGTTCTGGAACGCTGATGACCCTTTCATGAGGGCTGAGGAATATGACAGGATTAATTGTGGTTTTAGTGTTTCTGTTGGGACTGACGGCGCTGGTGTTAGGCCGGACTCTGTACTTTGCACCTCCCCGGGGACGGGCGGAAGCGGAATTCTCCGGCTGCGGAGAGGCGGCGCCGGATGCCCTTGACCGTTTAAGCCGGGCCATCACCTTTCCCACGATCTGCGCCCAGGACTATACCGGGACCGATTTTACCCCTTTTGACCGCTTTATCGCCTTTCTGGAAGAGGCCTATCCCCTCTTCCACCGGACCTGTGAAGGGGAACGGGTTAACGGGTACGCCCTGGTGTACCGCTGGAAGGGGAGCGATCCCTCCCTGGCGCCAATGATGCTCACCGCCCACTACGATGTGGTCCCCGTGGAGGCCGGTACCGAAGCGGAGTGGACCCATCCGGGATTCTCCGGCGCCCGGGCGGAGGGGCGGATCTGGGGGCGGGGTACCCTGGACATCAAAAGCCAGTTGACGGCCCACCTGGAAGCTGCGGAGGCGCTGATCCGGGAGGGGTTTGTCCCAAAACGGGATTTCTACTTTGTGTACGGCCAGGATGAGGAAACCGGCGGCCGGAACGGGGCCTATAAGGCGGCGGATTATTTTGCAGAGAAGGGCATCCGTTTTGCGGGGGTGCTGGATGAGGGTGGTTTTGTGGTTTCCGGGGTCCTCAAGGGGATTAAAACGCCCCTGGCCCTGATTGGGGTTGCGGAAAAGGGATTCTGCAACTACGAGCTTACCCTGGAAGGTGAAGGGGGCCACAGTTCCATGCCGCCGGTCCATTCCGCCCTGGGCTATGCCGCCAAACTGATCGCCGCCATTGAAACCCACCCCCTGCGTTCCCGGCTTAGTCTGCCGGCGGGCCTGATGCTCCGGAACATTGCCGGGGAAATGGGCTTTATGATGCGGATGGCCGTGGCGAACCTCTGGCTCTTCCGGCCCCTGCTCCTCTGGATTCTGGGCAGGAATCCGGTGACCAACGCCATGATCCGGAGTAC
Source organism: Spirochaetaceae bacterium (assembly GCA_031279015.1). Lineage (GTDB taxonomy): Bacteria > Spirochaetota > Spirochaetia > Treponematales > Breznakiellaceae > JAITJI01. Next base: position 2,593 of record JAITJI010000028.1, on the reverse strand, counting down.
CTTTGCGGCCACCATGGCCCGGGCCAGTAACGCCGCCAACGTACTGCCCCAACGGGCCCGGGCGGTGATCAACGTGCGGCTTCTTCCAGGGGACTCGGTAGCTGCGGTGGCGGAATACTTCAAAAAGCTGGGCAAGGGCCTTCCCCTGAGCATCCGCCCCCTGGAAGCGGAGGAAGCCTCCCCGGTTTCCCCGGCGGAGGGGCCCCTGTATGACCGTATCACCGGCCTCATCGGGGAGATCTACCCCGGGGCCCTGGCCACCCCCTACCTGGTAATGGGCGGCACCGATGCCCGGAAATACTACAAGGTGTGTGATTATGTGTACCGTTTCACCCCGGTCCTGGTTACCAACGAAGAAAAAAACACCGTCCACGGTACCAATGAATCCATCAGCATTGTCAATTACAGCAGGATGATCTATTTCTACCGGCGGCTTATCGGAGGCTTTGACGGGGAAGCGTTTCCTGCAATGATATAATGCGCGGAGGCGATCCGCTCCAACGAAGATGCCCGGGAACCTGCTCCCGGGTTCTTCAGTAAATAACTGTTTTTTGCCATGTTTTTTGCTTATTTCCGGAATATGTCTTGACACAATCAACAATGCCGGGTATAGTTCAGTTGTTCTGCGGGGGTGTAGCTCAGTTGGCTAGAGCGTTTGAATGGCATTCAAAAGGTCAGGGGTTCAATTCCCCTTACCTCCAGGATTATCTTTTAGTAAAATCAGGTTGTTTTCTGTAAAGAATCGGCATATTCTTGACAGACAGAGGTAAAGTCTTTATAACATAAATAGATCTCTAGGGTAAATTTTATACAGAATGGGACAAAATACATTATTTCAGGGAGAAATAGATCCGGAAGTTGCCAAACTGCTTGGAGTGGATGGATTGTTTGGGACTTCGGCTCAATCCTTACCCCCTGATTTTGCCGATGTTTTTAATGAAGACATCGATGAGGTAAAGAATGCTGAAGATGAGGTCAACCTGCAGGAAAAGGCGTTTCCTGCGGTTACCAAACGTCTTGAAGCCACTCCCCACAACCGGTTCAACGAGCCTAACTATTATAAAATAGCCCTTTCAGGAGAAGGGGATATTGCCCAGCGGGTGCATACGATTCTTCAAAAGTATATCAACAGCAAAGATCCCAAGGACCGGAGTGTGTTCCGCCAGCAATTTGCCACAGTGTACTGGGATTTTCTTGCCGGCGTAGCCCGTAAAACATCGGGAACCATACCGGATCCAAAAAAATATCTGCTCCGGTTTGGCATTCTCCATCCGACCTTTCTAAGCGTCAATGACCGGACCTTTTTTTCCAAAATAGTGGTGGATAACGAACTTTCGGTACCGGTTTATTATCTTGATGAGTGGTTTAAGGCGGTCGGAATAGGGGAAGTCCGGAATTCCGCCACCGATGAGGTCAGGATTGCAAAAAACAATTCTCAGATCAAGCTGCAACAGTTGCTGGATAAGGCTGTGGGGAAGCGGGACGGCGCCAAAGCGTTGCTTAAAGCGAAGGAAGATGAGCGGAATAGCATTGAAAAATTCTTCAAAGAGCGGGTTGACACTATTACTGAACATTTTCCCATTGACAGTTTACCCGGCATCAATGCCTGCTACACCGAGGCTCAAAAACGGGCCTTTTCTGAACTTCACGAGTCGATTAAGCAGCTTCTCAAAACGGACCGGGATATGGACGTTTTCCTGCGGGATCTCTATGAAGCTGAAGAGGATGTAAAAACCCTGCAGGACAAGGTTGAACAGGCTGGGGGCGCCGCTACGGTGGATGTCCGGGCGGTGGATACCGAATTTGAGACCGTCCGGCAAATGGCCAAAATGACCATTGGCCGGCAGGGGAATCATTTTCCCATATTGACCAGCGAGTATTTTCACTGCGCCCCCAATGATGTCGGGTTTAGGGAGAATGTGCTTTCGGTATTAACCTGGATTGAAAGCGTTGATCCGGAGGTATTCTGCAGGTCCTACAAAAACCGGCTGAACCATATTGTTCCCTATGTGGTACTGCTGCCGACCTATGGTGATATGGGTGTATGCTGGGAACCCTTTGAGCGAATAAACCGGGCAACCAGCCGTGGCCGGGTTGCCCTGCCTATGTACCCGAAAAACCTGATCATCGCCAGTCTGGCTGCGGTGGCGGATCTTCGCTGGCAGGTGGCCAAAGAAAAGGCCTCCTACTACTGGATGGAAGAGGGGCTTACGGGAAATTATTACCAATGGTTTGTCTCAAAAAAACTAAAGGGAGATCTCAAGGAATATTTTATTCAGGACTATATTGTCTGGATGACCAAGGAAAGTGAGGGCATCCAGAAGCTTGAAAAGGAAGTTCGGGGGATCTTTTGGCGCTATATGCCCTTTTCCCAGCCCGTCAAAGAAAAACTCAGAGGCCGCAGTTACGTGTACCAGGATCTTTACCAGCGGGATCTTAACCGCGCCATGTCCGACGGTTATTGAGACAGGCCCTCCTAATCCCTCCTGGGTCCGGATCTTCTGGGGCCGAATATGGGGTCAAAGTGTTTTTCCACATTTATCTTTTTTAACAGCTGTTTTAACACGATACGGTAGACGATAAAGGCCAGGGC
>JAITJI010000032.1 GCA_031279015.1 Spirochaetaceae bacterium | reverse complement strand
CTCCTCCTACACTCTTTCCCTACACGACGCTCTTCCGATCTAAACAAAATACTATTACAAAAGAACAGTTTATGGAATGGACTAAATCTATTTGGGCCATGAATGCCGAAAGCGCAAGAAGGATTGGACATCCGGCGCCATTTCCAGAAGAATTGCCCAATAGGTTAATCCAATTATATTCATTTACCAATGATATAATACTGGATCCTTTTATGGGCAGCGGAACGACCGCAGTAGCTGCAAAAAAAATAAAAAGAAATTTCATAGGATATGATATTAATGAAGAATATATAAAATTGGCAAATACCAGAATAAAAAATACTATACAAGAAATGAGCAGTTTACTTGAAACAAACGAAAATGAAATGCTGGTGTTCTGACAAATACAGACATCACGCTAGTACCTGCCCGGGTACAAAGAGCCTTCTTAGCCAGATGATACTTCTCACTCATGGCTAACAACACACCGGTATTCCCAAAGGATTTCCCTTCGGTCAAATACAGAAAATGAGTTTCAGCAAATCTTCCGGTGTCTTAATTTCCCGTACCCGTTGCAACGCAGCCGGTTCCTTCGTTTTTTTCTCCAAAATTCCGGCAGTATCGCCGCCGGATCTTCGAATGTATAATTGTCCTCTCCCATGCCCCGGTTTATCCGGGCAGAACTATTTTGCCTGCTGCTTAAGTAAACGTCATAGAGAAGTTACAGGAGCGGAGCATAGGCAAAAAGTGCAACAGGCTCCTAATCCCTGATGTCCCCCCGCTCCCGCAGATCGGCGAGGATCTTCGTATAGGCCGCTTCATCAAGGCTGTACTTCTTGATGTAGATAAAATAACCCAAAACGATGATGACCAGGGGCATGATCAGCATGGCGGTTTTCATCAGGGTGATTCCCCCGGAGGAAACATCCGCCGGAGAGGCTGCGGAATTGATGCCCGACAGGATCAGGGTGACCCCCACGACTCCGCTGGCAATGGCGCCGCCTATCTTGTTGATCAGGGGTTGTATGGAGAAGGTGATGCCCTGACTGCGCTTGCCGAATTTCCACTGACCGTATTCAATCGTGTCTGCCAGAAACATCATCATAAGGAGCTGAATGAAGGCTTCCCCCACAAATATCAGCATCCCGGCAATGCCCAGAGGGATCATTTGCATGGGGGAGAAAAAGAAGAGGGCATCTCCAATGACCACCAGAATGGTGGCGGCGGTGTAGAGTTTTCTACGGGATAATACTTTGCTGAACAGGGGAAATACCGCCAGGGCGCCGATCTGAGAGAGGCCGAGGACCGCAGCAAAAACGGAATACATGTTTTCATCACCGTAGGCGTATTTAAAAAAATAGGCGCCAAAGCTGATGGTGGTGGTATACCCCACCATAAAAAGCATCATCGCTATGGCTACAAAGAGGAGCTGGTCGTTTTTGAAGATGGCCCGGAATAGTTCCCGCAGGGTTGTGGTGTTTTCGGCTTTGAAAAGGGAACGATTCTCCCGCACCCCAAGGAGGGTTATGAGCAGGAAGAGCACCATGACTACCGCAATGACCGCAGCGTAGAGTGTCCAGGCGGCCTTCAGGCCGATTATCCGGCCTATGGCGCCGGTAAGGGGCAGGGTAATTACCACCGCGGAAAAGGCGCCGATATTGGCGCAGATCCGTGAAAAGGCGCCTATCCGTTCCCGCTCTTTCTGATCCAGGGACAGGGAGGGCAGCATTGACCAATAGGCGGTATCGTTGGCGCCGTAAAAGATGTCCCATGTGATGTAGAGCAGGGCAAAAACGGCAACATAACCGGTACCGCTCAAGCCCAGGTCGGTAAAGAGGAGGATCATCGAAACGCTGCCTATCAGGGCGCCCACGAGGATCCAGGGTTTGAATTTTCCCCAGCGGGTTCTGGTGTTGTCCACGATAAGTCCCATGATAGGATCGTTAAAGGCGTCAAAGATCCGCAGAACGGTAAACACCCCGGTTATCCACCACATAAGGGAGTCGGACAGATCCAGTACCTCGGTGAGGTACACCAAAAGAAACATGCTGACCATAGTGTAGAACATATCCCGTCCGATAGTACCGGCGCCGAAGCAGTACTGATTACGCCGCAGGGTTCCCCCGGGAGACACGGCTTTGTTTGTTCTATCCATCTATTTCCCTCCATAAAAGTATTGCTGTGCCGCTGCGTACCGCAGATAGGCCGCTTCCGTCACGCCATTGTTTCTGATTATCTCCGAATACAATTTTCCGCTTTCCTTTACGGTTCTCTTTTGGGTTTCATAATCGACATGAACGATGCCAAACCGGGCGGATTCCCCTTCGATCCATTCAAAATTATCACAGAAACACCAGTGATAGTACCGTTCAAAGGGCAGGGAACTTTTGGCAATCTCCCCCAGATGTTCGGTTATATACCGGGCACGGAAACTGTCACTGTTGTCGCAGGTCCCGTTTTCGGTAATGTAGATCGGCAGGGGGCACTGCCGGTACATGTTCTCCACACATTGGATGAGTCCCTCCGGGTAGATCTCCCAGCCGAGGTCATTCACCGGGACGCCCCGGGCTACGCCGTCGGCCAGGCCTGTAACGGTAGACCGGGTATAGTAATTTATGGCGAGAAAATCGCAGTACCTTCCCCGGGGATACCCCCGGGGGGCAATACCGGGAATACCGCTGTTCCGGACCACCGGGGAAAAACGTCCCCGGCACATTGCCCCGGTTAGAGCTTCCTGGAAGAGGTAGGCCGTAAGCCGGGCAAAGAAACGGTGCTTTGGATTTTTGGGATTCTCCGGGGCAAATACCCGGAGGTGATGAGCAAAACTCACCTTGACTGCGGGACCCCGCAGCCGGTGGATCAGTTCATAGGCGCCGATATGGGCCGCCGCCAGATTGGCAAAAACCCGCAGAGTCTCCCCCAGGGACCGGCGCCCCGGAGGCCAAAGGCCCATCATATAGGAATGGGTCCCATAGACATTGGGTTCGTTGATGGTGATGTACTCATCCACCAGATCCCCCAATTCGGTAACCATCCGTTCGGTAAAATTAAGGAAAGAGGGAATATTTTCCCGGTTCAGGAAGCCCCCCTTATCCTCAAACCACCGGGGATTGGTAAAATGGTGCAGGGTCAGGAGGGGCCTGATCCCGTATTTCCGGAGGAGCAGCATTTCGTCCCGGTAATGGGTTATCGCCTCCTCATCAAATTCACCCTCCCGCTTTTCGATCCGCGCCCATTCCAGCCCAAGCCGGTAATGCCGGATCCCAAGGTCCCGCATCAAGGCGGCGTCTTCCCGCCAGAGCCGGTAATGATCATTCGCCCGGGCTGGGTTTGAGCCGTCCCGAATCCTCCCCCGCCGGTACCAGTCGTTCCAGGAATGGTCCAGTTCTCCACCTTCAATTTGGGTTGCCGCCGAGGCGACTCCCAAACCAAAACCTTCCTTAAAATAAAATGGTTTAAAGCCGTGCTCCTTCATTTTGTACCCCGATAACTCTCCCCCCTTAAAGGGGACATCTCCTTAAGTATACACCGGATAGACGGTATACAATAGTCAATAAGGCCGCCGGAATCTTGTAATTTAGAGACATATTAAAGTATTATGGAAACATGGATGATAGAAACTCTGAAATTCTGGGCAAAAAGATCTTTTTCCTCTATCCTTCCGCAGTCATTCAGAACGAAATTGCCTCGGATCTTGTCCAGCAGGAATATGAAATCTATATTGTCCGGAATCATGCGACTCTGCGGCGGGTGCTACGGACATACCCTGATTCCGTTGTGTTTGTGAACATTAATGATCAGCTCCAGGAAAAAGATTGCGAGGCATGGATTCGGGGAATAATGAATGATCCTGCTACTGCTTCCGTGAATATCGGCATATTATCCTCCGAAACCAATGAGGCCTTGGAGCGAAAATACATTAATTCCGTGGGGATCAGGGGCGGCTATACGGTCATAAAAATAAAATCGGACATCTCAAAGGCCATAATAAAGCTTATGGAGATACTCACGGTCTTTAACGCCCGGGGCCGGCGGAAATACCTGCGGGTCACCACGGATAAAGAAGCCCAAGCCACCTTGAATATGCCGTATAACGGCCAGTACATCAACGGGGTCATCAATGATATCAGCGTGGCGGGGCTCTCCTGCACCTTTGAGAAGAACCTACAGTTTGAGAAAAATACCTTCTGCAAGGATATCCAGATCCGTCTGCAGAGCATGATCCTGAAGACCGAAGGGATCATCTTTGGTTCCCGCAAGGAGGGTCTTGCCATGGTATACGTACTCCTCTTTACCCAGCGTATAGATCCGGATGTACGGGCAAAGATCCGCAAATATATCCAGGCCCTGCTCCAGGTCAGAATGGATATTCTGCTGAAATAATGGATGCTCCGGTACCCGGCCTGAATGCCGGCAGGCTTTTAGCGGCCATGGAGGAGGCTGCCAGGACGGCGGGGGCTTTTCAGCTTTCTCAATTTCGCCTCCGTCTGCCCGGCTGGGGGGAGAACAAGGCCGGAAATGAATTTGTTTCCTTTGTTGATACGGAATCGGAGAAGGCGATCCGCCTGATTCTGGAGAAAGCCCAGCCTGGGGCGGCCTTTTACGGTGAAGAAACCGAACAAAGCCTGGGGGAAGGACTCACCTGGGTGGTTGATCCCCTGGACGGTACCACCAATTTTATTTCGGGCTTCGATTATTGGGCTGTATCCATCGCCCTCTGGGAAGGGGGGGCCGGTCCCGTCATGGGCCTTGTATACCGGCCTATGACGGATGAGATCTTCACCGCTCTCCGGGGAGGCGGGGCTTACAGAAACGGTATCCGCCTTAACCAGGCGCAGCCCCTTGCCCTGAAGAGTGCCCTCATTGCCACCGGCACCCCCTATCGTTCCCCGGATACGATGGATTCTTTTTTTGCCACCGTCCGCCGGGTCATGGAGGTTTTCCACGATCTACGGAGGAGCGGTTCGGCGGCTATTGATCTCTCCTATACCGCCGCGGGCTACCTCCAGGGTTTTTGGGAGGTGGACCTGCAACCCTACGATGTGGCGGCAGGTCTTCTGATGCTCTCCGAAACCGGTCACCGGTGCAGCGCCTTTTCCGGTGTCCCCTACGATCCCTTCCGTCACCGCAGCTTTGTATGCGCCCGGCCGGGGCTCATGGAAGCCCTGGAAGAGGCGGTGCGTCTGGGTTACGGGAACCTGGAATAACATCGATGACTTTCTCCGTCCGGTATTCTGTTTGTCCATCCGGGGTATAGATCTCAACCCGGAAGCGCAGATACCCCGGAGTCCCGGTATCCGGCAGATCATACCGGTTCCCTTCCAGTGGCAGCCATTCCTCATCGACGCTGACAAACCAGCGTTTTCTCAGGGGCAGCCGCCGGCTGTACTGCCAGGGGCTGATCAGGGCTTCAAGGATCACCCTTGTTCCGCCTTTATACTCCTCCGGTGATGAGGCGGAACTCTGATTGGTCCCTGTTCCGGGCAGGGTGGTCTCCTCCGGCCAGACGGTAATACCTGCAAAGACGGCTCTCCGTTCCTGGACCAGTACCAGGGGCGGCGTCATGCAGCCGGGGATATCTTCTATCGTGACCCGGCTTCCGCCGTTGAACCGTTTCATATACACCCCGGTTCCGCCGGGATAATAGGTCCTGTTTATCCGGCGGTTTTCTTCAATCAGGCTCCAGTCCCCGGGGGCTTTCATGCCCCGGGGGATAAAGAGGTATACCACCACATCGGCGCTTACCCGGAACCCTATGTTCCGTACCGCATCCGTCCCGGGTTCCTCCGCTTCCCAGAGCAGGTATTCACCGCCGATGGCATACGAGGGCAGGTTCAGCAGGGCTTCCCGGCGGGATTTATCGACGGACACCGGTCCGGAAGTTCCCTCCGGACGCAGTATGGGCATGCCGTTCCTGGCGTTATACATAACAAGCCGTTCCTGCCCGTTCAGCACTGCGTTTTCGATCAGCGGCACTTCCGATAGGTTGAACGTTACCAGTACCTCACAGGTGAACCACGCACCGGAATTTCCTGCCTTATCCACTGCCCGGTACTGTATCTGATAGCGGCCTTCGTCGGTGAACCACAGAGGTTCCCCGTATTGCTCCACCACGCCGCCGTTGATCCGGTATTCAATAACATCAATGCCCGATGCGTTGTCCCATCCGTTGATAGTCACTTCGGCAATTCCGGTGTCGTACAGCACAGATGCTTCCGCATGGGGCTCTTCCAAATCGATTCTGAATGGGTAGTTCCTTACCGCTTCAGTATTACCCGCCCGGTCAATCGCATACCAGTAGAAGTTGTGTATCCCCTGACCGGCGAACAAGACCGGGTTTCCGTAGACCCCCAGGGAGGTCCAGATCTGGTCGAGTTCCGAAACCTCATCCCAGCCTTCAAGGCTGATGGTGACAGGCTGGTTAAACCAGCCATTCCCGGATTCAGGAACGGAAAGGGTATAATTGCTTTCCGGTAGGCCCCTGTCTGTTTTTACATAGATCAATGCATCCGCGCCCCGCAGGCCCATACTGTCAACCCCGTAGGCGCGGATCTGATGTTCCCCGTCCGGGGGAATGAAGCTGTTTTCCGGGTCATCGAGCGTCTCATCATCCACAAAGACCCTGATTTCCTCAACATACGTTTCCCGGTCAAAACTCTCCACCTGGACAAGAGGCGGGGTAGTGTACCAACCGTTTTTCCCATCAGGCCGGGCCGGGCTTATCCGGATACGGGTTTCCGGTCCTTCCATATTGGCCGTGCCGTGGTACAGGGAGACATTACCTTCAGAATCGGCGCTTATGATCTTTTCATGGTACAGGGCGAAGCTTACGCAGGGCTTTTCGTCTTTCCATACAGGATTGCCGGTAAATCGATTCAGCGCCATAAGGCCGTTGATTCCGGCAATAAGCGCCTTGTCCTTGCCGGCAGCGATGCTTCCTCCGGCGGCATGATTCCACCGCAGCTCCGAATCTTCCCGGCTGTACTCCCTGGCGATGCCGTGGTCCAGCACCAATACCGCGTCACGCGCCAGGGCAAGCCGGATATCCGCCGATGATGGATGTGTAATCCGGGTTTTGATCCGGTGATTGCGGTCCAGAATGACAAGACCTTCTTCTGTGGCGACTACGAGGCCATCCGCATCTGCCGCAGCGGTGATTATCCTTTCCTCCGTTTCCCAGCGGAGACCCGCTCCATGGATGGGGATTATAGCCCTTTCCAGGATCTCAAAGGCGCAGCCATTTTTCCAGATAACCTGTTCCAGCCGCTGATAATTCCGGTTTTTCTGTTCGATCAGCGTCCCCTGTTCCCCTTCAATGACCAGGCAGCGGCTGCCGTCATCCGCAAGGATCAGGGCGCCGTCGGTGCTGAATGCCTCTATGCCCTCCCGCTGCCAAAGCAGGACGCCGGTATCAGGATCCCGGGTTTCGAGATTCTCTTCTATAAGACTGTACAGGCGGCCTCCGGCGTAACTCACTTTTTTGTAGGTTCCCCCGGTGGTCCACATCAATTTTCCGGTGTTAAAGTGCAGGGCGCTGATGCCCTCCGCCGATACAACGATGACCCGGTCCTTTGCCGCAAGGATATAGTCCGCCGGCGCCGATCCCTTCCATGTCCAGGCAAGACTGTTGCCGGCGGGTAAGTTAGTGGAGACCGACAGGCTGTGACCTCCATCCTTTCCGGCCTGTCCCCATGTTTCCTCTACAATAGAAATGATAAATGCCCTGGTATCGGATCGTCCCGCCCTGTCTTGTCCTTCAATCCACACCTCATACCTGCCGGTTTTTTTTGGATAGCCGGATATCTCTCCGTGCCAGTTCAATTCCAACCCCTGGGGCAGATCCCCCCGGACGACACGATAGGTGATTTCCCCGGTTCCGTATTTGCCGGTGAGCCTGCCGTAATAGGATACGTCCACCAGCCCTTCCGGTATGTCGAGGGCTTCAATGACAAAGGCGTTCCCAATATGGATGGTGAATTCCAAAGCCGCCTCATAGCCCCGGCTGTTCCCCCGGACCAGGACCTTCCATGTTCCGTTTCCGGCGCCGGAATCCGCAGTGACACTAAGCTCTACCATGGCATTGGGCGTTACCGCGTGTTCCCTCAGCACTGCCTTTATGGGGGCTTCCGGTTCAACTTCGGTTTTCAACTGTACTATGTCCGCGTATCCTGAGAGGAAGATCCCCAGAGTCTTGTTCTCCCCCGGCGTTAATGGTATCCGCCGGGAATCGGTCCGCAGGGTAAAACCCCGGTCCCGCAGGGTAAAGATTAAGCCGTTGCTCTCCCCCAGATCGGTTGCCACATAAATGGTTCCGCTTGTCCCGGTATCGGGAACGGTGAATACTATCTCATTTTCCTGCCATAACAGTGTATCCAGCTTCTCCCCGTGTAGGTACAGTGTACCGGTATCACCAAAACCGTATCCGTACACCCGGACTTCCGTTCCGGTATAACCCGAAGGGGGAGACAGGCTGCTGAGCCTTGGCCCCGGAAGACTCTCCCGAACGATGGTGATGAATTCAAGGGTCTGCCCTCCGTCACCCCTCAAAAGGGTTTTATAAGTACCCGGAGGAGTCTCCTGCTTAACCCGGATACGGATCATGCCGGTTTGGTTAACCGGTATTACCGGCAGATTAACCTCAAGTTCCGGCATCTTATCGATAACGGTAAAGGAGGCGGTCCCTTCAAACCCGTATAAACCGCTTATCCCGACTGGGTAATCGATGTTTCCGCCGGGGACGGTTTCCGCCACCCGGGTATACAAAACCGCCCGCCAACAGGGCAGCACGACGGTTACCGGATACTGCGCCGTTCCATTGTTCACCGTTCCGTCGCTGGCTGTGCCATTGCTGGCCGGGCCGGCGGGTTCAGCGCCGGCAACGCTGATCTGATATTCCCCTGCCTTTGTCTGTACGGGAAGCCGCACATCCAGTATCGTCGGGGATGATCCATTGGTCTCAGAAGCCAGGGGTAATTCTTCTCCCTGCCATAGCGCCCGGATTCCCGGTAAGAATCCGCTGCCATAAATGGTCAGGATCTGTTCAACGCTGCCATTTACCTCCGCCGGTTCCACCCGGTTTATCACCGGCCGGGGCCATGTTACGGTAATTTCGATGATGAAGGGCGCCCGTAATGAACCATCAGCCTCATTGATTACCTCGCAGGAATACGTATAGATTCCGGGATTCGCAAAACCGGACATGTCCCAGATCCAGGGAATCTCCGCGGTATTTCCCGTAAGTTTTACCGGCCCCCGGAAACGGATGGACCCTGGGGGTTGTTCCGGGTCCGAAATCTGCCGTGCGGTAATGTAACCAGAGGAATCCTCCGATTGATGGTAATCTTCTATGGCAACCCTGACCGTACCTTCAGTGAAGTCACCGGAAAGAGCCGCGGCTTTAATGACCGCCTCCGGTACGGAGGGCCGGTTGACCGCTGGTTTTTCCCGGCCAATTACAATTTCTACAGCTTTAGTATATTCACTTTCCCTGAAGGAATCGTCCAGGGCAGATACGGAGAAGAACAATTCCTGTCCGGTATTATAACCGGGCAGCGTAATGGCGGTTATGTTGCCAAGGTAAAAGACATCTTCCCTGCCGGTGGTTTTGTCGTAAACCCTGAGGTTGTATCCCGCCGTCTGTCCGCCGTTGGTATTCTCCCAGTGAAGGATGACAACACCCCGGTCCGTTTCCGCAGCCCGGAGTTTCCCCGGTACAAGCATGGTCCGGGCGCTCCGGTCCAGGAGCATTCTCCCCGGAGCGTACACCGCCGGCGCTATGCCGGCATCGGCTTCCGTAAACCGGGCGGATATGCGGTATTCCCCGTCTGGGAGATCAAATACCGGAACCGCCGCTTCAAAGGCGCCGTTCCTGTCCGTCCTGGTGGTTCCCAACTCAAGGGCCGGTTTTCCGGATGCTTCATGGGCCCGGATGACAAGTTCCCTGTTTTTCTGATCCGTTGTACCCCTAACGCTAAGGCTTTCCGTTACTCCTATGGCATCATGCGCGGGCTCGGCAAATTCAATCACCGGCATACGTTTATTCCCGAATATTTCAAGCTGATAGACATCTTCTTCGACACCGGAAACCCGGACCTGCCATAATCCCGCCCGTGGCGCAGAGATAGTAATGGCCATGATGTTTTCCATATAATTCATCTTTGTATTGTCAAGGCCTTCACCGTACACCGTTCCTGCAGGATCAACTACGGAAACCGCCGGATCCCCTTCCACATAGGCCATCACTAAAATGATTCTGTCCAATCCGCTTTCAGCATTGCTGCCGGGGTAGATCTCCGGAAAATTTTCGGAAGGGGGAATAAAGAACTCCCAGGTTGTATCATCAACACTGTCCCGGTCGGCGGCATCATTGGATACAACCCCTCCGTTGGCCGCCGATACACGCCGGGAGCTCCGCCGGCTTTTCGCGGCAAAGCTGGGTTTTTCAATCCTATAATGGGACACATCACCCAATTTAACGCCGCCGGACCCAACAAAAATTCCGACGTTGCCCAGAAGGGGCACATCAACGGTACCCTTAAATCCTGATGATCCGTTGGTAAAGTGCCCAAATTCGGCATTAACGCTGCCAAGCCACATATCTCTGGGTGGTATTACTGTTGGTATAAACAATATATTGGTGTCCAGAATAGAACCTCTTGCCAATCCAAACTGCACATATCCTTCTCCGGAGAATATCACCTTTCCTGATTTATCAAAGATATAAAATTCTACACCTCCCCGGACAAATTTAAGTTCTATGTTTGTTCCTCCGTAAAAACCAACCCGGTTTAAGGCTGCCGTAATAGTTGCCGTAATATTCAGGCTTCCCCGTAAAATGGCGCCGTCTCCATGAAAGGCCCATGCTGCGTTATTGATGTCTACCCAGGTAACAGGTTTAATATCAATATACTTGCCTCCAAAACCATCGCCTATTGATATGCCAAGCTTTAAGCGGGGACCCTTCGGTTCAAAAAATCCCTGAACCTTTTCCGGCAGTTCATCAGGAGGCCCGTAGGCAATACCGCCGCTTAATCCGTTGATAAACAGTCCGCTGTTTCCCAGAGGTATGCCGCCTACCGCAAGGGTGTAGGAGAATTCAGCCCGTTTCAAACCCAGTGGATACGTATCGGATCGATCCGCAAAGACAACTATGGCCCCTACAGTTCCCGCTCCGGGAATAAACACCGAACCTCCCCCTCCAAAGATCAGTTGAGAATCCTTTAATTCAAAATAGACATCCACATTGACGAATTGCAGATTCCCCACTTTAAAGGAGGGCAGCCTGATCCCGCCGCCGCTCACAGTGATTGAACCATTGAATGAAAAACTCAGCTGATTCAGGGTTAAAGAGATATTCCCCATAAAATTCGGAACACGCAAAAGGGCCTTTTCACAGATTATCCTCCTGCCGGTAAATTCGATTGAAGGTTTCTGCATTTTCAGATGGAATCCGGCAATATCAAACTCCAGATCTGATATATCCAAATCACCCGCAAAGGATCTGGTCTGGGGATTAAAACGTGCGTTTCTAAGGCTAATATAATTACCCCCCTGGCTGCCCAGTGCTCTGGGCAGTTGCAGTTTACAGGCGTCCAGTGTTATCCAATATTGACCGGCGCTATCCTTTTGAAAATAGAATCCTTCAATGGTTGCGGAAAATCCCGCCACATCAATCTGCAAAGCCCTCAGTCCGCCTTCAATTGCCAGCAAACTGCCGTCCCACCCCAGCGTTAACAGTGTGAGATCAAACTGGGCATTCGCCAGTCCGGCGGGATAATAGGAGGGCAATGCGGCGCTTGCGTTTAATGAAATATACGAATCGGTTACCCGGAGCGAATCGAACCCAATCCGGATTCCTCCCAGCAGGGTGAATGAAATCTCCGAATCTGCGCTCAGGTCAAAGGCCTTAATACCGTCTCTGGTGGACAACTCCAGCTTGCTGATCGTCAGTTCAGCGTTCTGTATGGATTGGGGCAGGCCGGCGGAGACGAGTCTTGCCCTCCCGCTTATGTCAACCAGAAATTCATCTTGCATTCCCAGCCTGAAATTAACGGAACCCCTGCTTAATTCAATGGTATTAGCGATCCGCACTCTCGCATTGGAGATACCAATATCAAGGTCGATTATTTCGGCGTTAGTATTCATGGTAAACTTACGGATAGATACGCCCATGTTGGCCAGGCCCTGGGGAAAGTGATCCGGCAGCAGCAGATCGCCGCTTATTTTTATCAGGGCCGCGGAATTTTCATCTTTGTATATACCAACGCCAACTCCCCGCATCCCCAGTGTACCAAACAGTTTGTTGTCCGGCAGATCCGCTACAGCGTACAGCGTCTTTAATCCTGATGCAGAATCCAGATTCATGTGTACCGTAGTCATGAGGCCGCCAATTCCCTCGGGGAATTTACCCTCCGGCAGGATGATGGTTCCGGTCAGATCGCAGTTGACGGTTCCGTTCCGCAAACTTGCCATCACCGATACATCCGAAACCTGCACCGAGCCAATGGCGTTGTAGATCTGTCCCGCAGGACTGCTGAAAGCCGCGCCAAATGATTTAATAGTGCCGTCCAATGTTATGACAAAATCGGTGATCTCCGCGATCTGTCCGGCCAGAAAATCGGGAAAACTGTTTGGAAATACCATGTCGCCCGTAAGACTAAGCTGTCCACCCTGTGTGGCTGCATTCCAATCAAGTTCCACATACACCTGGAAAAACCGAAGCCCGAAAAACACCGGATTGGACAATAGGACCCCGGCTTTGAGCTGGGTAATGGCGGGAACTGTCATATCAAAGGTAAGGGTATCGATGCTAAGTTCCTTTCCCATAAGTGAGCCGGGCATGCGGGACGTCATTACAAGTTTCCCGCCGATGGAAACCTCCACCGAACGGGCTCCCTGTTTGATGATGGATACGGTTCCCCCTTTCAACAAAAGGCTGTCCTTTCCGGGGATGAGTTCTCCTTCAAGGTTGTTCATTTCAGCCGAGATTCTGCCCAGGGAACCGTCTCCCTGTATTTCAAATGCAGCAACGGTCAAAGTTTTACCGGCAATAAATCCCGGTACCCCCCGGGACGGCATCTGAGCGAATCCATCGAATCCGACGGTTAAATTTTCAGTTATATGTAAATTGTTCAAAACAAATTCTATACCCCCAAGGGTAATCCGCATATCCGAATTGACTCTGATGGTTTCATAATTAAAGGTCCCGGCAAAGAGATTGTACTGTATCGTCTCAATTACCGCATCCTTTACATGGTATCCGGCGGGAAATAATAGTTTTGCGTTGTACATCACAATCACAGGCTGCCCGTCTATATGCTGTATATAGGGATTGCTGATTGATAGCTTCCAGGCGTCCAGCAGGGAAATAGTGTAATCACCGTCAATGGGTATGTAAAAGCGCCGTACAAAACCGTTAAGATCGATTGTAAAATCCTTGATCTCCTGAGGTTTAACCGGTACGGAACCAAACAGTTTTGAGGGAAGAGTCAAGCTGCCGTCAAAATGTACCAGATTGTCTTTGATGAAAAAATTGTCGAAGGAAAATTCCATTTCCCAGAATTTGACCGGTGTGATTCGGGAATCTTCCATGGTTATGCCGCTGCTCGACATCCTGATATCATTTATGCAAATCAATGCCTTTTCCAGGGAGAGGGGCATGATGATTTCCGCCTGTTCTATGCAGAGGCCCAGCGAATCAAGGACGATTCCCTTAAAGATAAAATCAAATCCTCCCAAAGTAAATTGATACCGGTCTATACTTTTTGCTGTATAAAAATTACCGTTTGATTCCGGAAGGATCCTGTCAAAGTGCAGGGTATGTCCGCCAAACTGTTCGGGAAAACTAACAGAAAAACCAGCCTCAAGGCCATCACGGGAAAACCTGGTTTTGGTTAACCGTACAGCGATGCCATTGATCATCGGCAGTGCAAGGTCCTGCGAAATTTCCATTATCCGCTCCAGTATTCCCTGACTGTTATACCGGAGCTCTCCCAGTTCTATTGTGATTCCCCGGAATCTGATCCGGTTGGATCCTGCCACTATGCGGCTGGTTTCAAAACTGAATTCACCGCCCGTTATCTGCCAGTCGGCGTACCGGTAGAGGAGCTGTCCGGATTTGCCGTCCGCATCCAAATCCAAGACGCCGGTTCCGGTGACTCCGTAATCAGGCAGAAGGTGAATCCCCTTTCCAGCGGCAGATACCTTGGCTTCCTCGTCCCACCACCGGGCGCCGATTTTCCCGGCCAAATATATGCCGTCATCGCCGATAGAACAGCTTTCGGCGTCAACCCGGTATCCGTTTGACGATACAAACCGTACCCGGGCAGAACCCTGCAACCCCTGCAGGCAGATCCCGCCGGAGTCGAATAGGGTTTCGCCAAAACTGAGATCCGGTCCATCGATTGCTTCCAGGGAAAGCAGGGGATTCCTGCAGTACAGCACAAACCGTCCGTCCCGGTTTGTCAGTTCTCCGTCTTTTATCCGAACAGGCATACCGTACACCAGGGCGGTATCATAATCCGCGCCGGCTTTTCCGCTGGTAAAGGAGCCATCATCGTGCAGGAGGCTGTCGGGGAATTGTATTGTAAGGCCCCCAAGACTCCCGGGAAGCGACAGAGAACCTGTCCCGCCTATTCCCCGGCCATCAAGGATAAGATTTCCGTATTCGATCCTCCATCCGGATATTGAAAATGTGGTTTCACCGGCACTTATTCCTCCGGTAAGAATTCCGGCTTCATTGAAGGACAATCCGCTGAAAACGGCGATGTCTCCGTCCAGTCCCGGTATAAGCTGCGACTCAAGCCGCCCGATCCTGACCAGAGAACCCAGCAGTGTTATCTCCGATGCCAGAATTCTGTGATCCGCGATGGTGATTTCACGGGAGCCGGGTAATACCCCCTCCATAGCGCCCTGGGGATCAAAGCGGGTTTCCGGGAATTCCCAGCCCCCGGGACTGACATGGTCCCCAACGCCGGTTCCCAGGGGTACCGATACATTGCCAAATACACCAGCGGCGGTGATGCTTCCCCCCGCCACCCGGAGAGGCTCACCGTATCCGGTTTGTATGGTATAGGCACTGGTGATGGATGCTGGTTCATATACATCATCCCGGCGGATATTAGTCAAGCCAAGATTCGTAAACTGCCGTCCCGTTCCATAGAGTTCAATGCTGCCGTTGACGATGTATATCCCTTGCCGGGTGAACCAGGCTTCATCTGCGTAAATGGCAAACCCGTGTACGGTAGCGGTAAAGCCCAGGAGCCGCGCTCCGGTTTCCCACTCCGCGCCATTGTTGCCAAGCCGGAGCATGTCAACTTGAAAACTGCCGTAGACCTCCGATGTGATTGAGCCTGATGCATACAGGGATCCATCAGCAGTAAATTCGATTGCCTGTGATTCAAATATTCCGCCGTTGGGATTCAGAATCTTGAGGGAATCGGTACAAAAATCAGGCCCCTTGATGGTTCTGCCGCTGTACCCGTCAAGGCTGAAATTCCGTATTGTCAGTTCCCGGGGCTCGTGTCCCTCGGGCAGGAGAAGAACCGCTTCATACACATCTATATACCGGCCCCGGACACCGGCCTTTTTCAGGACATATTCGGTTTCTCCCAGAGAAAGCCGCAGGGGCTGTTCCGTTCCGCTCCACAACTGACCCAGCATGTGCCGGGTTTCCGCTTCCGTCCGGCTATCAAGCATGTTAATGTCTCTGCTGCCGTCCTGCTTTGTTACGGAAAAAGACCGCCCCACAGCCGGCATGTCCGTGTGAAGGGCTATATCTGTACCGGCAAACCACTCTTTTCCGGAGCGCAGTTGTGTTGTTTCAACCTTGAGCAGCGGGAAACCCGCCATGTCTCCCAGGTCCGAATCGGTATTGCTGGTTTCAATGTCAACGGCTTCTCCGATAGCCTTTCTGTCGCTTGAGAAATGCGGTGCAGAAGGGGCGCCAAAATTGACAAGCCCCATATCGATTTTTCGCTGCCGGCTTGCTCCCCCCAGGCCCGAGGGACGTCTATACACGCTGCCGGCAATTGCCGCGCCCTGTTCCCGGTCAAAGGAAATACGGCTGCCCTCCAGGATGAAGCCGTCAATTTTCACCCTGTATCTGCCTTCCCGGCTTACAGCACGCCGTATCACCATATTTTCAACCTCTATTTCTTCAAGGGAAACCATATCGATCCGTTCCTGTTTTTCACCATCCTCCTGTTCTTGTACCTCATATACCGGCAAGGTTCCGGGAATCTCCAGGCTGATATCCGCAAAGCGGTCAGGTTCCTGACTGATGATCCGTTTGCCCGATACCGTGTATCCCCTGATGATTTCCCGGTAGGGCACATCAAAGCTTGACGGTAAGACTTCATCGCCGGTTACACAGATCCCGGTGAGTTCCGCCTTGTTGCCGGCTTGATCATAACCGGAAACTAAAATGACACAGGCGTCATTATCCTGCAAATGGTCCACGACAAATTCTTCCGTTTCAGGGGGCAGCACAAAGGTACGGATAAATTCATTTCCCTTCAAATACAGGGTGATGTAATCAACTCCTGATTCTCCATCCTTCAGTTTTCCCCAGATAATACGTTTTGTCCTTCCCGGTTCAGCCACAGTATCGCTGATCTCAAGTTGTCTGCCGCTGGAAAGGGTCTCAAATTCCGGCGGCTTGAAATCACTCCGTATGGTTCCCATGCCCAGGCGTCTGTTCCCCGCATAATCTATAGCGCAGACTGCAATCCTCATCTTTCCCGAAACTGCGCCGTTCAGGATGTCCCGAATATCCACCGCTTCCATGGTGTCAACGGTTCTTTTCCAGCTTTCCATATCATAATTGTCCAAGGTTTCCGGTGCCGGGGCGATCCAATCTTCATCAGGGCTGAGAACATACCGGTATTCGGCGACGCCGGTCATATCGGCGGGCTTATTCCAGGTGATCAGGGTATCGTAATCGTTATACCAGCCATCACTTTGTACCTGCGGTTTCGCCCTTACACGGATCTCGTTGGGAGCGGTAGAATCGATCCTGAACTGATATTCCCCGCTGCTGCCGGTTAATCCGTTTCCCCCTATCCCCTGTACCGAGAGACGATAAAATTCATTTTCCATGTTATCCTCCAGAGACAGAGAGAGGTACTCTTCTCCCTCCTCATTTGGATTACCGGCGACTCCCTGTGAATGCATTCCAACACTCCGGTCAACTTCATCAATGATGACAACCTTTTGTAACTGCCACTGGTACCGGGATATGCCCGAACGGATATTATAGGCCGGGGTAAACCGGAAAACCGCATCGGACAGAGAATCTGCCTGTTCCACCTGCCGCGCCTGCTGGTGGGTTGTACTCCTGATCCGGGGCGCCCCAGGAATGGATGAATCCCGTAACACGATCTTTTCCATTACGGTGCTGCGGTTTCCTGCGGCATCTTCCGCACAAAAGTAGATATAGTTGACTCCATCCGCCAGGCCGCTGATGGTAAATTCGGCGGTTTTGCTTGTCTCATCCGCTGATAATTCCGGCGGCAGGATCCTTTCCTGGCTTAACTGCCAATGCCAGGCGTTGATGCTTCCGTAGGGCAGCGTGTCCCCGGGGCCGCCGGCTTGCCGGTATCGATCCTCTCCGCTGATGCCGATCCAAACTTTGCTCTCCGCGGTAAAATCAAAGGGGCCCAGGATCCTTTCGCTGTCTTCCCCTTCACGAATCTCAATCCCGCTGATTGCCGGCGCTGTTCTGTCGATGATAAAGGGATACAAGGATGACCGTCCGGTATTGCCTGCACTGTCGGTGGCGCTGAACCTGATACGGTGACTCCCCTCCGAAAACTCCCCCAGGGGAATCGTCACGGCGCTGACGGAGGGAGAGATCTCTTTTTCAGCGCCGTCGTCTATCTGCCAGACAAGTTTTTTTATTGCCGTTAACGGATCCGTTGCGGACAGGCTGCTTATCCCCAGGGAGTCCCGTACCCCATAAGGTGAAACAACGGCGCTGACCTCCGGGGCCCCCATGTCAATGGTAATTTCTCCGGTTTTTTCAGTGCTGTTTCCTGCCCTGTCCTTGACACGGAAACTGAACTGTCTGTCCCTGCCTTCGGAGAGTACCGCCGTTTTTCCCGTCTGCCAGTTTCCGCTGCCGGGGCGCCATTCCCAGGAATTTTCGTCAATACCGCTTGAAGAGTCCGTCGCCTGGGCGCTGATGGCGTTGCCGCCGCTTATTCCGGAGGGGATGGTCAGGACTGGCCCGGTCCGGTCTACTTTCACGTAGAAGGTTTCACTGGCGGCGTTGTTTGCGTGATCCTTTGCCTGAACCAGTATCTGAAATATACCATCGGGCGTTCCCGCGGCAAAATTGATTTTTCCCCCTGAAAGATTAGCATCACCGGTTGTCGTCCAGGTTCCATTACTCTGCTGTCTTTTTACCTCCGCCGTAAAGGCTGCCAGGCCGCTGCCACTATCCGCGGCGCTCAGGGCAAAGCTGTTGCCGGATATCCATTGGGCGGCATCGAGGGTTCTGCTCAACAGGGAGTCCGCAGTAATGACCGGCGGGAAACCATCAACCATAAAAGTCAACGGTATAATTGTCTCATTCTTTGCGTTATCCACACACCGTATCCCGATGCTGTGGGTTCCATAGCTTAATGTCCCCGGGTATACTATATCAACAGAACAGTTGGAATAGGTGGAATCCCAGAAAGGGAGGAGTGTGACAGAAGTCATGCTGCCGTTGTCAATACTGTACTGCCACCCCTGATGATTGATGCCGCTGTGAACTTCACTGGCTGTAATATACAGCGGAATCACCCAGCCGTTTCCCTGACGGTACGCCACTCCGTTTAATAAAACGGTGAGTTTAGGGGCGGTTCCATCTACCTTTACCGTTTCAATTATCGATTCTTTGGTATTGCCGGCGTTATCACTCACCGACAGGACAAGAGAATAGGCGCCATCCGGTAAATTTGGTACGGTAAAATTGCCCAAAACGCCGGTTGATGCAGTGTATCCCGGATTGGGTATCGCAATGGCATTGGCCGTACCGGGTTTTACCGTGATCGATCCGGTATTGATCCCCGCTACATGGGTAGAGGTCTCCATTGAATCCTTAATAGTCACGCCGCTGAATGTATAACCAGATTGTATCCAGCCCACAGGAACCGTAAAGTTGCTGATGATTGGGGCATGGCGGTCAATATTGACTCTCCCGCTTGCGGTTGTTACATGGCCAGTCTTATCTTTTACCCTGAAGGTATAGGTGGAGATCCCCTCAGCCGTACACGTGAAGGAGTGAGCCTTCTGAAGTGGTCTATTTGTCCATGTTGTACCGCCGTCGGAACTCAATTCAATGGAGGCAATTCCGGAATACATATCCGTTACCTCCGCAGAAATAGTCTTGGTACTGCTCCGTGTCCAAGTTGAACCCATATCATCCAAAAAGGTTATCACCGGAGGGGAACGGTCCAGTCTCACTATTGTCGTATTGGCGCCGCTATTGCCATTTTTATCGTTAACATGAAAATAAACTGTCGATTCACCCTGATTGCTGATCACCCGCTGTTTGTTGCCGGAACCGTTGGCAGTTGAGCTCTCAGAATTGACGCGATTTCTCCAGGTATTTTCATCAACCCCGGAAACATTGTCCGTGGCGCTTGCGGATACGGTGACGCTTTGTGTATTTGACCATACGCCTCCATTGGGGTTACTGATGGTTATTTTTGGAGCTTCGGTATCATACATGACATCTATGCCCTTTGAGTTCTGATTTCCTGCCCTGTCACTTACATAGAAGACAATGTTGTAACTACCCTGTTCATTCAAATTAACGGTATTACCGCTGTTTAATGTTCCGTTGTTTATTGAATATTTCCAGCTGTCGTTATTGATGTTGGACTTGTTGTCCGACGCCGATGCCGAGACACGGATGTATGGATTGCTCCCGCTATATGCCTGTTTGGTTATTGATATCACCGGGGTGGTATTATCCTGATAGACCATAAGATGGGAGGAAGATTGGGAAATACTGGCAATGCCCTTTGACGACCCGCTGTACCTGCAAGTTACCAAAAGCTTTATTATGCCGTCACCGGTGAGTCGGGCCAGATTGTTTATTGAAACTTCTTTGTTATATGTTGCCACACAGGTATTATTGGCATCATATACACCTATTTCATACTCAAAACTATACTCCGATCCAGCCGAATTGTCCGTTATTTCCAGATCAAGGCTTGAGCTGCTTCCGGTATAATAAACATTGGTAACGCTGGTAGATGCCTGGTTATACGCATAAAAGGCATTTGCATTGGTCATCTTCAAAGCAATGGTATACCTTGACCCGTAATTGTAACTATATATCTGTTTCTGCTGAGACTGCGCGGACAGCCGGACGGAACCCCACAGGGTGATGAGAAAAAGAACAAAGAGGAATCCTGAATGTCTTTTCATAGTTCCGGCCCCTTCATCCGGTATACGGTCAGGAGATCTTCGTCATGGACCGCCAGAAACACGTATCCGTTTATCATTCGTCCCCACGTCCGCTGCCGGCCCGGTATGATATTCCAAGTTTTGCCGGATATATCGCCGGCGATGCAGTTGTTTCCGGCGCCCAAAAATATAAAATTCGTGTAAAGTAAAAAAGGATTATCCGATATCCCCGGTTCAACGCGGATAGTCTGGGGATCTATTCCTTCGGGCAGGGCTATATCGGCGGTTTTTTCCCAGTGGAATCCATCGTATGTATGGATAAGCAGGGCCGCTCTTTTGTCATCAACAAGATATACCCACAGCCTGCCGGTACTCTGGTTTACAAACAGATACCGTCCCCACTCCACCGGCGCCAGGCCGTCCGGTTTAACCGCGGTACTCTCAACCCTGATAGAAGCGGACCACAGGCGGCCATCTTTTTCAAATATCCCCACACAGCGCTTCCTGTCGGGGGACACAAAATCCGCAGCCGTAGTACCGGTAACTTCTATCCAGGCGGTGATTTGAGGAGTATCGGAATCTTCGTTGACGATTCCGTAGAGTTGTTTCTTGTTTTCCTCTGTCCCGGTTGCTATACCGAATGAAAAGCCGGATAATCCGGGGCTGATATACGCATCCACCGGCACCGGTACGAAAAAGGCCGCCACCGGGACAAAACCGGCCCCGGTTTCTTTAAAGAGCCGTACCCCTTTGTCCCGGATGATGGTATACTGCACTTCACCCTGCGTGGTGATATGGCCGGTTATTTCCGTTTTTTCAGTATAAACACCGATGGCCTCCCGTATGACAAGGCCGTTTTCATGTATCAGAAACAGTGTGATATTCCGCTCATCCGCTTCCCGAAAGACCGAATACCATCCGTAGTGTTCACTTGTATCCGGCTTTCTCAGTACCCCGTACCGGTCTACCTTTTCTCCTGCAAGGGAAAGAGCCCGCCTGACCGGCGGTCTGTCATGCCTGCCGGCCCCGGTAAAACAACTCAATACACCTTCTATGGTAATATAGACGTTGCATGATTCCGCATAGGATTCTCCCAGGCTAAACCCGGCATGCAAGCCGGACTGTCCGGCCTCAAGTATAGCGGCACAAAGCAGATCCCCGTCATGATCGATTCTGAACAGATAAACATACAGGATTCCCATTTTATCCGCCATAAAGGCGGCATATTCCGTAAAACCCGGTGGATTAACAGAGAGGTTCCGGGGATTCTGAAAGCCAGGCTCAAGCTGCGGGACCGTGTAGGGTTCAAAGTTTCCATCCCGGTCTCCCCGGATAACCGAAAACTGGTTGCCGGCGATATAGAGAACATAGACCCCGCCCTGAAGATCCTGCATAACCGTGAATTCATCCACGGTTTCCCTGGCCGGAAAACTGCCGAATTCAACGATAGGCTCTTCCTGTTCCATTCCAAAGAGCCCCGGGGAAAGGGTCAGCAGGCCCAGTATGATATACCACATCTTTGTCATTACGGACATAATGGATTCCTCCCTTGTTCATTCGTAAACTCCGGGCCTTGTTTTCCCCGGGTTTCCGGTGAAGCGACAAATTGCTTCACCAATTAGAATACGGAGGCATTTTACAGAGTGATTCGATGGTCAGAAAATTTTTTGAAAAAAATTGTACTTTCTTCAAAATAAGGAACATTAAACAAAAATTTTTAAAAAAAACGCAGCCTAATAATGCAAAATTGTCACAAACCTCTAGTATTTTTTTTGTATATCAATTATTATTTAAATATATATTACCTATTATAAGGAGTATTCATGGCGAAGTTAGTAATCCCTTCTCCCGGAACCGTTCTTAAATCTCTTATGGACGAGTATCAACTAAATCCTACCAAACTGGCGGAGGCAATTAAGCTTAATCAATCCACCGTCAGACAGATCAGCATCGGAAAAACAAAAGTATCCGTGCCTGTGGCCCTTCGTTTTGCCAAATATTTTGGCAATACCGCTGAATATTGGCTTAACCTCCAGGTTCAGTACGATCTGTCTGAAATCGCTAAAGATGCGGAATTGGCTGAAATTTTAAAGAATATTCAGAAGGCCAAAAAACCGGTCTCTACGGCCAAGGATGAAAAAAAAGCAGCCCCTGTGGGGAAAGCCGGCAAATCAAAGGCCGCTGAAAAACCAGAAAAAGCCGCTACACCAAAAGCCCCGCGTAAACCCCGCTCCAAAAAGGAATAAGTTACAGGGAATAAGGAAAAGGCAGGGTTTTTCACCTGCCCTTTCCAATAGCCCCGGACTCGTTCAAAGGAGACCGGGAGTTTGGATCAGTTTTTTTAGAGGCAGTTCGTTTACTTCCACTTCCCCAGACCCAGGCAGGCATTTGTTGCTGCGGTGGCGGAAGCGGAATCCGGCTGCATCTTCAGGGAAGCCCGGATAGCGTCTATGGTCTCCGGAATGGTTACCGATTCCTGGGGTATGTTGATGGCGTACATGACGTTGTCGCCGCTTTCCACAATGCTATCCTCCCAGAGGCCGATCTCATACATATCTCCCCGGGGATTCCCCAGATCCCGGGCGTAGCGGAAGAGAGATGCGTTTCCCAGGAAGCCGTCATCAATGCAGACCACCCGGATTCGGTCATGGGTGTTGAATGCCTCAAGGGCCATGTCCCGGGTGATCCTGCCGTTTTTTCCGTGGGCTACCACGGTAATAATGTGACCGTGGGTAACCGGGGTGTGGACCAGGATGCCCGTCGCTTCAACCTGGGGCATGATGGTCATCAGGTCCACCGCCTGGTGCGAAGGGGCCTTGTCTATCTGCAGGGCATTGGTCAGGCCCCGGTGATAGTCCCCGGGATCCGCCACCCGGCGGATGATGGTGAT
>JAITJI010000029.1 GCA_031279015.1 Spirochaetaceae bacterium | reverse complement strand
ATTATCACACGCCCATTATTCCCGGTGAAACCCTGCTCTTTTTTGATGAGATTCAGAGCTGCCGGGAAGCCCTGACCAAGCTCCGTTATTTCTACGAAAAATATGGGGAACTTCATGTGGTATCCGCCGGTTCACTCCTGGAATTCGCCCTTGAAGAAATCCCTTCATTCGGCGTGGGCCGTATTCGCTCCCTTTTTATGTATCCCTTTGCGTTTGATGAATATCTTGCCGCCCTGGGTGAGAGTACGCTCGCCGATGCGGTTAAAGCGGCGTCCCCGGAAAAACCTCTGGCCGGGCCGGTTCATCAGCAGCTTCTGGAACGGTTGAAAATCTTTTTGATCTGCGGGGGAATGCCCGAGGCTGTTTCCCAATATGTGCGGAAACGGGATCTGTTGGGCGGCGAACTTGTTTTGAACGATCTCCTCTCCGTACTCAAAACCGGTTTCGCAAAATACCGCAGGCGCACGCCCCTCCTGCTTCTCAATGAAGTGTTCGAGTCGGTCATGCGCCAGGCTGAAGGAAAGTTTGTCTACGAACGCGCCGCCCCGGGAACTCCCGCCGCGGCGGTAAAACAAGCCCTTGACCTGCTCATCATGGCGGGCCTGGTTCACCCGGTTACCCATACCGCCGCCAACGGTATTCCCCTGGGCGCCGAACTAAACCGGAGATACCGCCGGATAATTCCCTGCGATACCGGCCTGTTTTTGCAGGCCCTCGGCCTCCGCTCGGCGATACTGCCCGCCGCCGATTTTTCCATGGTCAACCGGGGCGCGCTGGCCGAAATCTTTACCGGCCTGGAATTGCTAAAAGCCGCTTCCTGCTATATGCCGCGGGACTTGTTCTGCTGGCAGCGATCCGCCGGTTCCGGTTCTTCGAAAGGCAGCGCCCAGGTTGATTTTCTTGTTCAGAAGGACAGCCGCGTCATTCCCGTCGAGGTCAAATCGGGAACCCGGGGCAGTATGCAAAGTATTCGCCTTTTTATGAAAGAAAAACATATTGAATGGGGTGTACGGACTTCCCTGGAAAACTTTGGCAGGCTTCCTGATATTGATATTTATCCACTCTACGCCATCGGGAATCTGGTACGGGGGTAATATCATTTCCCGGTATTTGCTTCCAAACCCGCTAATTCCTTATATAATAAGGAATTAGCTAGAGCGGGAAACGGGAGTCGGACCCGCGACATCGACCTTGGCAAGGTCGCGCTCTACCACTGAGCTATTCCCGCAAAAATATACATCCCCTTACAGGTATCTACCCATTTTGGCTGCCCCGGAGGGATCTTTAATTATACTCATCCATACTCTATTAAACTAAATGACTATCTGTCAAGAGGGATTTGCCGGGAAAATTGATATTTTTCAAACATACGGGTTTAGGTTATTTTATGGAGGTTATTTTTATGGAGAGTTAGCTCTACCTATATCTCTTAAACGCCTTGTTTTTGGAACAAACGCTGACGATTCGGAAATTATCGAACCCATTAGAAAACACCTGGAAAACGAGGTCCCGGAGGGTTTTGGAGAAATCTGATTCCGGTTCATCCCGGCCTGATTCCCGGATAAGCCCTTAGTAAAAGCCCGGCAAACTCAATCCACCCTCCCGCTGGTCCGCCATCTTTCAATCCGGTCAAAGGCCGCGTTTATCCGGGAGGTTTTTTCCGTAGCCTTCTTCATGTTCCCCGCATGTCCTGCGTGGCGGTCCGGGTGGTGAACCTTGAGGAGTCTCTTGTAGGCTCCCTTGCAGGTTTCGGCGCCGGCGCCGAAGGGAACCCCCAGTTCGGCAAAGTCAGGTCTAAGGGATTCCGGTATACCGGATTTTTCACCGCTTGTGCCGCCGGTATAGCCGTTGGCGTGGCTGCCGGCGCGGTGTGTGGAACCGGTATGGGTACCGTAAAAACGGGATTCCCAGGCGCCGGTATCCCGGCCCCCGCCGTCCCGGAATTTCCGCTCCTCAGAGGCCCCCCAGGGGTTTTCCTCCCTCCCCTGTCCGTCCTTGAGGAAGTCGTTCAACTCGTCAAAGGCCGCATCCAGATCCGGGTCGTCATACCGCCGTTTCCCGGAAGACTTCCCGAAGATCCGTTCATCTTCATCGTTAAGATAACTCCTGAGTATATCCCCAAGACGGTCAAAAATCCCCATAGGTTTACTATACCCTTTTATGTTTTCACCGTAAACCGGTTTTCACAATATTCCGGGACCTTTACCGAAGCCGGAACCATGGTATACTATCTGATAAGGAGAAAACTATGAAAATCAGCAAAAAAACTTTTGGTATTCTTTCATCAGGCAAAAAGGTGTTCCTCTACACCCTCAAGGCAGGGGACCTGGTCCTGTCCGTCTCCACCTATGGCGCCCATTGGACATCTCTCCTGGTGCCTTCCCGGAAAGGCCCTACGGTTGATGTGCTGCTGGGTTATTCGACCCTGGACGGATATACCCGGAACAAACCCTATATCGGCGCCACTATCGGGCGTTTTGGAAACCGGATTGGGGGGGCTGCCTTTTCCCTGGGGGATAAGGTCTGCAATCTCTGCAAAAATGACGGGAATCACAGCCTCCACGGCGGACGCCGGGGTTTCGATAAACTGCTCTGGAAGGCGGAAACCTATGAAGAGAAGGACGGCGTTTTTGTCCGCCTTGAGCTGGACAGCCCCAACGGGGATGAGGGGTATCCGGGCCGTTGCAGGGTTGTAGTCAATTATGGCTTAACCAAATCCAACGAGATCATCGCCGATTATCACGCCAAGGTGGATGCCGAAAGCCCGGTAAACATCACCAACCACGCTTACTTTAATCTGGCCGGGGAGGGCGCCGGGGATATCCTGTCCCACAAGGTCCTGCTCCACGCATCCTCTTATGTAGAGGTTGATGAAAACCTCATCCCCACGGGAAAACTTGCGGCGGTCCAAAACGGCCCCTTTGATTTCAGAATCGCAAAGCCGATAAGCCGGGACATGACCGCCGCCGGAGACGGTTACGACCACTGTTTTGTGGTGGACGGCGAGCCCGGAAAGCTGCGGCCCTGTGCGGAGGTTACCGAAGAAAGCTCCGGCCGGGTCATGCGGGTCCTGACCACCAAGCCGGGGGTCCAGTTTTATACCGGTAATTTTCTGGACGGCGTCAAAGGCAAGGCCGGATCGGTATACGATAAACACGGGGGATTCTGTCTGGAAACCCAGTATCTGCCGGATTCTCCCAACCATCCCGAATTCCCCTCTGCTGTTTTTGGTCCCCACCGGGATTACCACGAAAAAACGCTTTTTGCCTTTTCCTGGTAACCGCTCCGAAGGGGCGTCTTTGTGTTTTTTTTCGGAGTGTCCGTTATTTTTATAATTTTTTTGTTTTTACTTGCAAAAGATTTTTGCTGTAATTATATTTAAAAGTGTCTTTCAGCAGGCAGAGGAGTCCAGGTATGCCCGGTACGGCGGAATTATTTCTCATTATGTTTCATGCGGAGATGAAAAGTAGTCTGGAAGAGGTGGAAGATCTTGTTGCGGTCTATAAAAAACGATTTAATAAGAATGAAATAACGAATTATGTCTATAACGAAAATGAAGCTTTTCTGGCCCAGGAAATAGCCGGTATAAGGGGGATTATTGCTCAGATTGAAAATTTTTCCGCAAAGGACTATCAGAATGCAGAGGATATTGCGGCGGTTATTGAGAACAGGGTACACGAAAAGGCGGAACTTTTCGAGAATCCTGAAGCGGTATACCGGCTTGTACACCGGAAAATTCAGAAGATCCTTATCTATATAAGGATGCGCCCGGAGGAATAGGCGGTGGACAGAGGGTTGAATCCCCTTCATGGGGTTAACCGCTGCGGAGCGGTGTATATGTTGAGAGTAAAGAGGAGTATATGGAAATCCAGTTGCAGGAACTCATTGAAAAGATAAAGAGAGACGGAGTTGAATCCGCCTCCGGGGAAGCGGCCCGGCTCAAGTCCCAGGCCGAGGCTGAGGCTAAGCGGATTATCGACTCTGCCCGGCGGGAAGCTGAAGAGATCATCGCCAGGGCAAAATCCGACGCTGAACGGACGGAAAGGTCCGGTATGGCGGCCCTTGCTCAGGCATCCCGCAATTTGGTATTGGCCTTTCGGGGAGAAATTGAGTCCATTCTGGACGCCATTGCCGTCCGGGAGACCACTGCTGCATACGATGAGGGAACCCTGAAAAAAGTGTTGCCGGATCTGATAGAAGCCTGGATTTCCCGGGATAGCGCCGGGGCTGCTCCGGATCTGCTGCTTCCCGAGGGGGTCTTGAAAAGTATCGGCGCTTACTTTGATGAAAAACTCGCTGCGGAACTGAAAAAGGGGCTTGAACTGAAGCCGGATCGGAACCTCTCCGCCGGTTTCAAGATTGCCAACAGGGATGGGTCCGCTTATTATGATTTTTCCGCAGAATCCGTGGCGGAACTCCTTTCGGCCTATCTCAATCCCCGGTTAGGGGGAATCGTAAAAGAAGCGGCAAAGGGAATATAGGGAAGTGGGATATTACTATTTAACTGCTCAGCTTCCATACCTCGTGTACGGTCAGGGGGCGCCCATGTCTTCTGCGGCTTTTAGGGAGCTCTGCAAAACAGCCCTGAGCCCGGCCGATGCGGCGCTGCTGGATTTCTGCGTCCTCGATCCGGACCCCGTTTCTGCGGAACCGGTCTATGGGGAAGCGCCGGCGGCGACCTCGTCTGCCTTTCTTAATAAGTGGCGCCACTGGGAACGGACTCTGCGGCTCAACCTGGCCCGGTACCGGGCGCAACGGCTTAAACGGGAGGGGGGGGCGCCGGCAGACCCCCCGGAAGATCCGGCGGATGCCACCGCAACGGCCAAAGCTGCGGTCTCCATGGAATCTCCCCTGGAAGCGGAACTCTTTCTGGACAAGAGCCGGTGGGACGCTATCGAAGCCTTCCAGGGTCTTGATTATTTTAACCGGAATACAATATATGCGTATCTTCTCAAACTGCTCCTCATGGAACGGCGATCCTTGTTCAGGATCGAAGAGGGTGTACGGGAATACCAGGGGCTCTACGCTTCCATTTTGGCAGCGCGCCCCGATGATGGGGAATCGGGAGAACCGAAATGATTGGAACAAAGGGAACAGTGGTAGCCGTTAACGGCAATATGGTGAGTGTCCGCTTTGAGGGCGCCGTTTCCATGAATGAAGTCGGCTATGTTAAAGTTGGGGACAAACGGCTTAAGAGCGAAGTTATCCGGATTCGGGGGGATATTTCCCAACTCCAGGTCTTTGAGATCACCCGGGGGATCACCGTGGGGGATCCGGTAGAGTACACGGGGGATATGCTGGCCGTAGAAGTAGGGCCGGGCCTTTTGGGGCAGGTCTTTGACGGCCTCCAGAATCCTCTGCCGAAACTGGCGGAAGAGGCGGGTTATTTCCTGGAACGGGGGGTATACCTCGATGCGTTGCCGGCGAATAAGGCATGGGATTTCACCCCCGCCGTCAAGGTTGGGGACCGGGTGGAACGGGCGGATACCCTGGGTACAGTTCCGGAGGGTTCCTTTGTCCACCGGATCATGGTTCCCTTTAACCTCTATGGAAGCTGCCGGGTCTCCTCGATACGGGAAGCGGGCAGCTATACCATCCGGGAAACCATCGCGGAGGTAACCGATGAAAAGGGCAAGGTTATTCCCCTGACCATGAGTTTCCGCTGGCCCGTCAAGCGGCCGGTGGATTGCTTTGAAGAACGGCTCAAGCCGGAGGACTCCATGGTTACCCGGGTCCGGCTTATCGATACCTTTTTCCCCGTCGCCCGGGGGGGCACCTACTGCATCCCCGGACCTTTCGGGGCGGGGAAAACCGTGCTCCAGCAGATCACCAGCCGTCACGCCGATGTGGATATTGTGATCCTCGCCGCCTGTGGGGAACGGGCCGGGGAGGTGGTGGAGACCCTCAAGGAATTCCCCGAACTCCTGGACCCCAAAACCGGCCGGTCCCTCATGGAACGGACGGTGATCATCTGTAATACCTCTTCCATGCCCGTGGCTGCCCGGGAAGCTTCGGTGTACACCGCGGTGACTCTGGCGGAATACTACCGGCAGATGGGCCTCCACGTATTGCTCCTGGCAGACTCTACCAGCCGCTGGGCTCAGGCCATGCGGGAGATGTCGGGACGTCTGGAGGAGATCCCCGGGGAGGAGGCCTTTCCGGCTTACCTGGAATCTACCATCGCCAGTTTCTACGAACGGGCGGGGCTTGTGCGGCTCAGGGACGGTTCCCTGGGTTCGGTTACTATTGGGGGGACGGTCAGCCCCGCGGGGGGCAACTTCGAGGAGCCCGTAACCCAGGCGACCCTCAAGGTGGTGGGGGCCTTTCATGGCCTCTCCCGGGAACGGTCTGATGCCCGTAAATACCCCGCCATCCATCCCCTGGATTCCTGGTCTAAGTATGCCGGGATCATCAGCGATGTCAAAGTCAAGTATGCCCACGGCTTTATGGCACGGGGGAGTGAAGTGGAACAGATGATGAAGGTTGTTGGGGAAGAGGGAACCAGCATCGATGACTATGTGGTCTACCTCAAGGGTGATTTCCTGGATTCCGTTTATTTCCAGCAGAATTCCTTCGATGCGGTGGATTCCGCGGTGAGTCCCGAACGGCAGAAACATATATTCGCCATTATTTTGAATATCCTGGCATCGAAATTTTCCTTTAACGATAAAAATGAGGCTCGGACCTGGTTTAACCGGCTCCGGCAGCGCTTCCTGGACTATAACGGTTCGGAGTGGCAGAGTGAGCGGTTCAATTCCTTACAGAAGGAAATAGAACAGGCGGTTTCAGAACGTTCCGAAGGTCTGGAAGAGGCTTCGGAGAAGATCCTTGCTTGATTAACACGGGCAAGGTAAAAGAGGGACTATGAAAAAGGTATATAGCAAGATCGAATCCATCACGGGAAGCGTTATCACCGTCCGGGCTGAGGGTATCCGGTATGGGGACCTGGCGGAGGTGGATACCGTATTCGGCGTCTCCCTGGCAGAGGTAAACCGTCTGGAAGGCAATCTGGTTTCCCTCCAGGTATTTGCCGGCGGCCGGGGGATCTCCACCGGTGACACGGTACGTTTTCTGGGACATTCCATGGAAATTTCCTTTTCGGAAAACCTCATGGGCCGGGTGTTCTCCGGCTCAGGTACCCCCCGGGACAGGGGACCGGAGCTCCATGATAATCTCATCCCCATTGGGGGGCCTTCGGTTAACCCCGCCCAGCGCATTATCCCCCGGCGGATGATCCGGACGGGGATTCCCATGATCGACCTCTTCAATACCCTGGTGGTTTCCCAAAAGCTGCCGATCTTCTCGGTTTCCGGGGAGCCCTATAACGAACTCCTGGCCCGGATTGCCATGCAGGCGGAGGTTGACGTGATCGTACTGGGGGGTATGGGGTTGAAATACGACGACTACCTCTTCTTTAAGGATACCCTGGAGGAGGGGGGAGCCCTGTCCCGGACGGTGATGTTTATCCATACCGCCAGCGACCCCACGGTGGAATGCCTCATGATCCCCGACATGTCCCTGGCGGTGGCGGAGCAGTTTGCCCTTCAGGGCAAGGACGTGCTGGTGCTCCTCACGGACATGACCAACTTTGCCGATGCTATGAAGGAAATTTCGATTATCCAGGAGCAGGTTCCCAGTAACCGGGGTTACCCCGGGGACCTCTACAGCCAGCTTGCCAGCCGGTATGAAAAGGCTGTTGACTTTGATACCGCCGGGTCTATTACCATCCTGGGGGTTACCACCATGCCCGGGGATGACGTGACCCACCCGGTTCCGGACAATACGGGTTACATCACCGAAGGCCAGTATTACTTGAAAAACAGTCGCATCGAGCCCTTTGGTTCCCTCTCCCGGCTCAAACAGCAGGTCAATGGCAAGACCCGGCAGGATCACCGGGCCCTCATGGATGGGATGATCAAACTCTACTCGGCCTTTAAGGATACCCTGGAGAAGAAGGCCATGGGGTTTATCATGACCCCCTGGGACGAGAAGCTCCTCAAATATGGCGATAAATTCGAAAGGGAGATGATGGACCTTTCGGTTAATATCCCCCTGGAACGGGCCCTGGATCTGGGTTGGGAGATTCTCGCCGATTGTTTCAGTCCTGAAGAAACGGGCCTCCGCACGGAATTAATCGATAAATTCTGGCCCGGGAAGGAATAAAGTACCGTCATGGCCAAGATAAAGCTGACCAAAAATGAATTAAAAAAACAGAAAGACGCCCTTAAAATGTACCGGCGGTATCTGCCGACCCTGATGTTGAAAAAGCAGCAGCTCCAGGCGGAGATTCGGGTTACTGAAAACCGGATCCGGGAATTACGGGAACAAAAGGAGGGGATCGATGAGGTCGTAAGGACCTGGATTGGCGTATTCGGGGAAAAGGGGATCTTTGTTCCCGGTATGCTCAGAATCAGCGTTCTGAAAATCGCCCGGGGCAATATTGCCGGCGTTTCTATTCCCCTGTTCCAGGGCGCCGATTTTGAAACCCAACCCTACGATCTGGTAAGGACCCCCCTCTGGCTTGATGCGGCGGTGGACCGGATGAAGCAGGTCCTCCTCCTGGACCTGGAAGCCCAAACACTGGAGGAACAGCGGAAACGGCTTGATCATGAACTGCGGGTAACCACCCAGCGGGTTAATCTCTTTGAAAAGATAAAGATCCCTGAAACCAGGGGAAACATAAAGAAGATCCAGGTGTATCTGGGGGATCAGCAGACCTCCGCAGTAGTGCGGGGAAAGATCGCTAAACGCAGCATGGAGGCGGACCAGCGGTCCGGAGCATCTCAATGATAACTTTGAATTCCTACGGTATTAAGGCCGCAGAGACCAATCGAACAGGGAGCGGAGCTTCATGATTGTACCGATGAAGAAGGTGTCCCTGGTGGTCATGGACAAAGACCGGGAAATTGCCCTGGAACGGCTTCGGGAACTGGGGGTGGTGCATCCGGAAAGACGGAACGTTACTTCCGATGTCCTCGCAAAGTTATTGGAGCGGAAGGCAAGGGCAGAAACCGCTCTGGGCGTTTTGCGCAGCTATACCCTGCCAAAAGGGATGGAGCAGTCCGGGGAAGGCGATGGAGAGGCCCTTGTGGTCCGGGTACTGAACCTGGCGGATGAGCGGAAGATCCTGCAGGAGCAGCTTGCCTGGAACGTTAAGGAGCAGAGCCGGATAGAAAAATGGGGAAATTTCGATCCCCGGCTTGTAAAGGAACTGGGGGAACAGGGGATAGTCCTCTTCCTCTACGAACTTCCCCTCAGGACCTGGGAGATCCTCTCCGGAGGGGAAGCCCGGGATCACCGGGTGATCATCCTCTCCCGGAACAAAACCTCGGTGTTCCTCCTGGTTCCGGAGCGGGAACTCCCCGGAGTAAGTCCCTTTGTCCTGCCGGAACACTCCCTTGCAGAGCTTGCCCGGATCCGTGGGGAGATTCAGGACAGGCTGGGGGCAATAGAAAAGGAGCTTGGGTCCCTGGCGGCCAGGAAGGGGAGCATCGAAGCCGGGCAAAAGGTCTTGCTGGAGGGAATCGATTTTGAAACCGTCAGGGCAGGCATGGAGGTTGCCAAAGACATTCCCGTGGATTTAACCGTTTCCTGGATTTCCGGTTTTATACCCCGGGATGATCTGGGGCTGTTAAAGCGGGCCGCCGCGGAAAACAACTGGGCTCTGATTGCCGGTGATCCCGGTCCTGATGATGTAGTTCCCACCAAACTGAAGAATAACCGCCTGGTGAGCCTTATTTACCCCCTTACAGACTTTCTTGAAACCGTACCGGGTTACAACGAAGTCGATATTTCGGGCTGGTTCTTACTGTTCTTTTGCATATTTTTCGGCATGATCTTTGGTGACGCGGGTTATGGTCTCCTTCTGATGCTGATTGGTATCATCGGCGCGGTAAAAAGTTCCAAGAAGGGCGTCCCGGCGGGACTAAAGATGCTTCTGCTCCTGAGTTTTTCCAACCTGGTCTGGGGGGTAATTACCTGCACCTGGTTTGGGATTGACACGGCAAAACTCCCTGCGGTTTTAAGGCTTATATCGATTCCCCCCATCTCCAACGTGACCGCCGCCCTGTCGGCGGAGTCAAAGGCCCTGGTGGATCAGAATCTGCAAATCTTCTGTTTCTCCCTTGCCCTCCTGCAGTTAGGTATAGCCCATATAAAGGGTATGGCAAGGAACATCGGATCCCTAAAGTTCTTTGGTGAACTGGGGTCCCTTGCCATGCTGGCGGGTATGTTCAATGTGGTCCTTTCCCTGGTGGTGAGCAACTCATACAGGCGGATTCCTTTTTTACCCCTGTCTCTGTACCTTATCGCCGGCGGTTTTCTTCTGGCCTTTGTGTTTGCCGGTTATGAAGGGAGTATTGTAAAATCCATTGTAAGCAGCTTGAAAAACATCATATCGGTGGTCCTGGGGATCACCAATGTGTTTTCCGATATCATGTCTTACATCAGACTCTGGGCGGTGGGGCTCGCAGGGGCATCCATCTCGGCAACGGTGAATACCATGGCGGGTCCTTTGCTCGGGAATTTTCTGGTATTTCTTGGGATCATCCTTCTGGTATTCGGTCACAGTTTAAATGTTATTCTCAATGTATTGTCTGTACTTGTCCATGGCGTCCGCTTAAACACCCTGGAATTTTCAGGTCATTTGGGACTTACCTGGTCAGGTACCGCATATAGACCGTTTTCTAAAACGGATAAAAAATGATGCAGGCAGCTGTATTCATAAATCTTGCTGATGCAGGAACTTGTAACAAATAGGAGTCAGCCATGAATTTGGGATTATTGGGCGCAGGCCTCGTGATGGGAATTGCCGCGGTAGGTTCGGCAATCGGAATTGGTATTGCCGGTCAGGCGGCAATCGGCGCATGGAAGAAATGCTATATAAGTAATAAACCGGCTCCGATGACCCTGATTACCTTTGCAGGGGCGCCTCTTACACAAACCTTTTACGGTTTCATATTAATGGGGCAGATGAAAGCGGCGGCGGCGGCAAACCCGGAGAGTGCGTGGCTCTACCTTGGTTTTGGTATCGCCTCAGGCCTCGCCATGGCCTTTTCGGCTATTGCCCAGGGACAGGCAGGGGCAGCGGCTGCGGACGCTCAGGGGGAAACCGGCAAGGGTTTTGCCCAATATATCTCGGTGGTGGGGATCTGTGAAACCGTCGCCCTTTTTGCCATGGTTCTTTCCATGACCAGCCTGGGTTGAAGCCGGGAATCGGTGCGGCGGCGGGCATCCCGTACAGTTACCATAGGCGGTTTTGCCGGGATTAAAACCGTCAGCATTGGAGGTTCCTGTCCGGTGGTCATCCAGACCATGTGGAAAGATCGTCTTGCCCTTTCCGACATTGAGGGAAAAGCCGGGGAAGGAGTGGTTGGGCGGATCCGGCGCCTTGGAGAAATGGGCTGCGGACTGCTCCGTTTTGCCGTGCCCGATATAGTCGCCGCCGAAACTTTGGGCCTTCTGGCGGAGCGGGTTTCCATGCCCCTCTCGGCGGATATTCATTTTGATTACCGGATAGCCCTCCGGTGTCTTGATTTTCCTATCGCCAAGATCCGGATCAACCCCGGGAACATTGGGAGCCGTAAACGGGTAGAAGAGGTGCTCTCCAAGGCCGCGGTTAGGGCTATTCCTATCCGGATTGGGGTAAATGCGGGAAGCCTCCCCGGGGACCTCAGAATCCGGGTAGAGGAGGGGACTCTGGATCGGGCGGAAGCCCTGGTAAGCGCTGCGGAACGGGAACTGGGGATCTTTGCCGAATTGGGTTTTGACCGGGCGCTTGTCTCCCTCAAGGCCTCCTCTGTTGCCGATACCCTCAGGGCAAACCGGCTCCTGGCCGGCCGTACCGCCTTTCCCCTTCACATCGGGGTTACCGAAGCGGGACCCCTGGTTGCCGGGGTGGTACGGAATACCGTCGCCCTCTATACCCTGCTTGAGGAGGGCATTGGGGATACCATTCGGGTATCCCTCTCGGATACCATGGAAAACGAGGTCATCGCCGCCCGGGAGATTCTGGGAGTCTCCGGGGAAGGAGAGAGCCGCCGGGGGGTGGAGATCATCTCCTGTCCCCGCTGTGGCCGGAATAGCTTTGACACCCACGGCTTTACGGAGCGGTGGCGGGATTATCTCTATACTTTGGACAAGCGGGTAACCATTGCTATAATGGGCTGTGTGGTAAACGGACCGGGAGAGGCCAGGCATGCAGACCTCGGGATCACCGGGGCGGGCAACAAGGTCCTGATCTTCCACCGGGGAAAAGTCATCAGAACCATAACCGCTGAAAACGCCGATGCGGCCTTTCGGGAAGAGTTGGAGCGTTTATGAAACCGGGAAGTCTTTTCTGCCTGTGTTTTCTTCTGTTGGTTTCCGGAAGAAGTCCGGCTCAAACGGAGACGCAGCGTCCCTACTGGTTTACCCTGGAGCGGGGGAAATTCTACTTCAGACAGGGCGCCTACGGTGACGCCCTTATCGCCTTTGAAGATGCCCGGAACCAGCGGCGGGACCAATTTATGAGAATGCGGCGGGACATGATCACCCTTCTCTCCGCGCCGGAGGTCCGCCGTCTGGGGGATTCTCTGGATCTGGTAGAAAAGTATATCGCCGAGGAGCGTCAGCTCTCCGCAGCCAGGGCCCTGGAGGAGTTGTACTACCGGGTTCCCCGGGAGAGTCTCGGCGGGTCTGCCCTGCGGATTCCCGATGAATTGGAGCGGTTCAAAGACTACCCCGAGGCGGAATACTGGATCGGGGAGACTTACCGGGTTGAGGGGGAACTGGGGATCGCCCTGAAGCAGTACCAGCGGACCTATGAGCTGCGGGATCTCCTGGAGGCCCCGGGTTTTGTCATACCCCTCCTCTACAGGATCGCCGATGTCCACCGGCTCCGGCAGGAATACAACGAAATGGAAAACCGGCTTCTGGAGATTCTGGAGGGGGATTCCCTCTGGTCCGGGGGGTCCGGCAGCTTTGCCCGGGCCGCCATGACCCGAACCCTGGAAAACGACGGTATCAACCGGTTTTTGACTCTCTACCGGTACAATAAAGCGGAGGTCCTGGCGGCCCACCGTTTGTTGGGTTTTTATTATTATGCATCGGGCAGGCACGGGCGGGCGGCGGAACACCTTCTCTTTGCCTTTCTGATTCAGAACACCATCCTCATTGAAGAGATCACCCGGAATCAGTTTGATTATTCCTTCAGTACCCTTGATGACCTGATCGCCCGGGTAAGAAGCCGTCCTGCCCTGTCCGGCTATCCGGAGGATATGGAATACTACAAGACCATGTACTACCTGGGAACCGCTTTTTATGGAGACGGTAAACTGGGCCCGGCCAGGAACTTCTGGAATTTTTTAAACCAGCATAGCGAGTCCGGGGAATGGCACGGCAGGGCGGCAGCCCAACTTGCCCGTCCCGCCGTGGAACGGGTCCTGGAAATGCCCTGAACCGGCGCTATTTTTGACAATATGATCCCTGTTGCCTTGATTAAGGCGGATATGCACTGTATGATAGATAATGAAACAGGTTCAAAAAATAAATTTTGGACCCCTTTTATACAGTATCTGAGGAGGATCTATGAAAAAAAATATATTGACACTGATCTTATGTATCGGTATAACCGGTGTTTCAGCTTTTTCTTTTGAAGCAAGGGATCTATGCACCTATCCAAGTGCGGTTCCCGCAGGTAGTTTTATAATTAATACGGGAATAGGTTTCAACGTTCCCTCTTACGGAAGCATGGTTTTTCCGCCTGTGATCGTCAGCCTTGATTATGCCCTGCCCATCGGGGGACTTCCCTTTAGTATTGGCGGTACATTCGGGATCTATGGTTCCTCAGGGGAAAACGATATTAACGATAATATTATTGTCGCTTCATTTACCGATTCCTGGCTTTTTATGAGTTTTGGCGGCCGCTTTGCCTATCATTTCAACTGGGCGATTGATAAATTCGATACCTATGCGGTTACCAGCGTGGGATGGACCGTCGTATCGGGAAAAAGGGAAATCCACAGCGGGGACAAGACTGTTGTGCCCGGTTATGCTGAAACGAAGGGACATTTGTTATGGGGCGTAAGCATTGGGGCCCGTTACTTTTTTACCCGTAATATTGGCGCATTTATGGAACTGGGGTATGGCGATCTCTCCTTTGCCAGTCTCGGGGTGAGTTTTACCTTTTAAAGAATTTCCGCAGCCAGCCGGGGAAACGTGAATTAGGCTAAGGGATGTGTTGTGGCCGGAGGTAGTGATGAGCAAGGTGATCCTCAAGGCAGAAGATTTGGACGGATTCCTCACCGAGTCTGACCGGGCTTCTATCTCCAGGATGGATAAATTTTACCGCGAGGTGATGACCTGCTTCAGCCTTCTTTCCGTCACCCATTCGGAGGCGGAAAAAAAGCGGGAAGAAGAAAATCTGATCCGGCTCTACAACGATATGGGCGGCCTGATGCAGGAAATATGTAAAAATGAACCGGGCATCCAGGTCTACTCCTTCCTCACCCCTCAGGAAAGCCATCCGGAGGCTTCCCGGCTTATTGCGAAACTCCGGGATCTGCGGACCGAAAACGAGGAATTTGTCTATTATATCCAGCGGGCCTACGAGATGCTCTTTAAGCTTGCCTATGGGGGAAGGCCGGGATCCAATAAGAACTATCTCATCGTCAAGACTCCGGTGACCATTCCGGTACAGAACTATGCGGTCCATAAGATCACCAACATTGATGATAAAATTGAAAACACCGTGATGTGTGTCATGCTCCGGGGGGCTTTGCTGCCCTCCATGATCATGTCTAAAGAGATCGAGGAGTATTCCTCCCATGGCTATGTCACCCCCTTTGCCCTTTTCAGAATCCGGCGGGATGATACGAAACATGAAAATGACATGGAGTACATCCTTGATCTTGACCGGTCTTTTTTTGACATGTCCCAACTGGACGGGAAGGATCTTGTCTTTGCAGACCCCATGAACGCCACCGGGGGGAGTCTCGTGACCGTGGTGAAATACCTCCTGGATCAGGGGATTAAACCCCGTTCGGTACAGTTTTTTAACGTCATTGCCGCCATTAAGGGGGCGTTACGGGTGGTGCGGGCTTTGGAACACTGTGTAGTTTACACCCTCTGGATGGATCCCGTTTTAAATGAAATGGCCTATATCCTCCCCGGCCTGGGGGATGCCGGGGACCGGATCAACGGCCGGGATATGGAGCAATACCCCCGAAACATCATACAACTGGTAGCCGACTATGGCGCTAACATCGCCAGGTTGTACCGCGCTCAACTTCGGGAAATTGAAGATACCGTCCTGGGTAAAAACCGGTGAAACGCCGGAGTCCGCTTAAGAAAATAATCTTCCCCCTGATCCTTTCAGCCATAGGTCTTTCCTTTCTCTTTTCCTGTCTTTCCCGGGGGGTTACCTCTGCGGAAGAGTACTACTCCCTGGGTATGGCCTATTATGAGCTGGGAAAATACGCAGAGGCGGAGAAGTGGCTTAACCGGGCCCGGCTGGTGGACAAGACGAAGATCGCCTCGGAATACAACCTGGGGAGGATTGCCTTTGCAACAGGCCGCTATGAAGAGGCGAGCCGTCATTTTGACCGGATTTTGCAGGTGGATGGCGATAATGTGCTGGCCTTGAAAGCGGCAGCCTATACGCGGATAAAAACCGGCGAACTTACCCTGGCGGAAGCCCTGTACGAACGGGTCCTGACCCTGGTTCCTGAAAGCGCCGATGACGGGTATAACTATGCCCTGGTGCTCTACGCCCTGAAAAAACCGGAAAAGGCCGAAGAGGTTCTGCTTAAATACCAGTACCGTCTGGATGAAAACAGTGACGCCCTGCTCCTGCTTGCCCGTTCCCAAAAGGCTCAGGACAGGATAGAGGCGGTGAACAGTTACGATAGATGGCTGCAAAACAACGACGAGGATCCCCGGGTGCGGTATGAATACGCCCAGATTCTTGAGCAGGGGGAATACTACGCCCGGGCTCTGGAAGAGTACCGAAAGGTACTTGACGACCTTCCCAGGGACTCTGCCATGGACGATTCTGTTCCCGAAACTTCCGCCGAAACAGAGGCCGAAGACAAATTGACAAAACCCTCCGTCCGTTACACCATAGCCCGGTTACTGCTTATTGCCGATGGAGAAAGCGAGGAGGGGATCACCGAACTGCGGACTGCGGTACGTGAGGGTTTTGAAGATACCGCAGCTCTGGAAACCCTCCTGGAGAATCCGGCCGTTCCGGATCCCCGGAAGGACGATATCCGGAAGATCATCGTTGAAATCGCCGATGCAAAAGAAGCGGCGGCCCGGGCGGAGACAGAAAATGACGGGGATGCCGAAACCGCCCCCGGGGAAAGTACGCCTGAAACTTTGTCCGGCCCTGAGGCTCCCTCTAAAGACACGCCGAACCCCGAGGGAGCCGGGGAGAATCCTCCGGAAGCCTAGGGTCCTG
The DNA here is from genome assembly GCA_031279015.1 of Spirochaetaceae bacterium. Lineage (GTDB taxonomy): Bacteria > Spirochaetota > Spirochaetia > Treponematales > Breznakiellaceae > JAITJI01. The sequence goes on along the minus strand of JAITJI010000029.1, from coordinate 308 downwards.
AAACAACCGGGCTTATACGGAGGAAAGGGCAGGAATAATAAGCTCCGGCTTCAATACCGGTACGATCAGCTTTCCTTTACCGGTAAAGCGGCCCCCGCCATTACCATCCGCACAGCGTCCCGCCAGCCTTGATAGCGGCGGGTCCGGGTTTCATTGTCCATGCGGGGCTCATAGCGGGTCCGCCGGCAACGGGAAAAGATCGCGGGGGAGTACAGGCCCAGGGCGATGCCCGCCATATAGGCGGCCCCCATGGCGGAAAGCTCCTCCGGTTCGGGGACGGAGAGGGGCAGGTCGAGAATATCGCTTTG
>JAITJI010000077.1 GCA_031279015.1 Spirochaetaceae bacterium | reverse complement strand
GTGTCCCGTCCTCCCCGCCCATGCGTTGAACCGCACCGCAAACGTCTGCTTCATCCACTGCATTATTTGCGGCAACTGGAACCCGTCGGCCGGCCTGATGTAGAACGACAACCATTCGTCTTCAAGAGCAAACCCGCAAATCTCAAAGGCAAAGAGCTCCCGCGTCTCACGGAACACCCGGAAGAAGATCGCCGCCGCCTGCCGCCGCCGGAACAGCATCTCACGGTTATTGACCGCTGTTCTTACCTCGTACCACACACCCTGCGCTAACATTCTTTTCTTTCTCATACGGTATACAGGGGATTGACTCGCCGTTTTGCTTTAATCGGACGGGAAAAAAAACGTGAAAAAATGAAAAATCGTAGTTTTGGAACAGCCTCTTGTAATTTTTTTCCGTTACCCCACATTCCGGGGGGTATGGCGGGTCTCCGCGGCTCAGTCCCCCAGGTCCAGTTCCGCCAAATTCAATTTTGAGTGAATGTTCAGTTTGCCGTAAATGTTCTTCAACGCCGATTTAGTGGTATTTTCCGTTATTCCCATTTTTTTTGATATTTCCCTTACGGTCAGCCGCCGCTGCGCCAAAAGGGCGATCTGCCATTCCCAGGGGGTAAGGGGAGGGAAGGGTTCCGCTTTCTTCTTACCCCCCCCTGTTTCCGGAGGCGCCGGAGGGTCATGCTGTTTTTCAGATGGATCTTGATCCGGGCAAGGAGAATCTCCCGGACAAAGAGTTTGGTAATGTAATCCACCGCCCCCATCTCCGGGGCCGTGCTGACCGTTGACTAAAACCATCCCGCGATGCCGCCCACATACGCCCCCGGCCCGGTAACCGTAAGGGTTCCCGTCAATACGCAGTCCCTCAGGTCCGCGTTCAGAATATACCCCGCAATGCCCCGGCTCTGGGATCGCTGCCGGTAACGTCCAGGCTGAGGCCGCCGTAACAGTTTTCAATAGAGGAGGGCGCCGCCGAGGTTCCCTCCAGTCTTCCCAGCAGGCCCCCGATATAGGGGGTCCCGCCGCCGTTGTATTTCAGCGCGCCGCCCCCCGTCACCAGCACATTACGGACCGCCGTCCCCCCGCCGGCATAACCGGCCAGGCCGCCGATGTTTGTCGCACTCGCCCCGGCGCTGGTGTCGGCGGCGTAGTGCACCCGCAGGTCCCGGATCTCCGTAGCCTCCGCATAGCCGAAAATACCGGTGTACGCCTTGTTCAACGGATTGCCGTTTACGGTAATCGTATGCCCGTTGCCGTAGAACTTCCCCGTAAAAGCCTCCGCCCCGCTCCCCGTGCCCACGGGCGACCAGCCCGCCCCCAGGGCGATGTCCTTTGCCAGCACGTATTTCTTGTCCGCATCGTTCAGGGCTATATGTTTCAGGCTGACGGCCCCGTCGCCGTCGTCGTCATCGTCGCCGTTATCACGAATTTCGATGGCCGGATTGACGCTGCTCACGCTCATCCCCGGTATGTTCCACACTTTGAGCGGCGTCGCAGTCCCCTGTCCGGCGCTGTTATGGGCTATCACCTGACGCCACCGGGGGCATTTTGATCAGCGAATACACCCGCAAAAAAATAGGGGACGAATTTATCCTGCGGAGTCTTGACCGGGTGCGGGTGGTGGGAATCAACACCCCCTTGAGGCTGTATGAGCTTTTGGAATTAGCGGAACAAGCCCCGGCCCCACTGCTTGATACCCTGGTAATCTGGGAGCAGGCCCTGAGGCATTACGAAAAGGGTAATTTCCGGGAGGCGGTCCGGCTGTTCCGATCCGTAGCGGACCGGAACAGGGAAGACGATACCGCCCGTCTCTATATAAACCGCTGCGAAGAATTCCTCCGCAACCCGCCCCAGCCGGACTGGCAGGGTATACACACCTTAACCAGAAAGTAGCCTCCGCGCGCTAAAATGCGGACCGAAAGCCGGGGACAGATTGCCGAAAAATCCTGAACTATTCTTCCAGTTCCAGTTCGGCGGCGGCGTCGCTGGCCCGGGTAGAGGCTGTGGAAACATTGGCGGTGCCCCGGGCGCTGACGGTGGTGTTGGATTCGGAAACCCTCCCGCCGATTCTAATTCCAGAAGCCGTACCGGACTGGGCAAGGGTTTTCAGGGCGTCCTTCTGCATAGCGTTGATCGTAACGGACTTATCCCCTTCCTTCAGCACCAGGTTTGAATTAAGCCCCACGTTGATCACCGTGGCATCGGATAAGACAGCCCCAACCTTGACGGCCTCCCATTTACCGGGACTGATCTCCCGTTCCGGTGACCGTCTGCACCGTATAGTCAACGGCAAAGACTACACTTGAGCATAGAAGTCCAAAAATCATGGCTACAAACAGAATCTTCTTCATAATTATTCTTCTTATATTTTATTTCTATTTACATTACTACCCTTTTTTACTTATTTCACACCCCGTTTCGGGTGGTATTATGGCAAAAGCCGCATCATCCGGACCGGCATTCGTGACGAAGATCGCCGGTACGGTTTTCCTCTCCTGTTTTTTGCGCCGTCTCGTAGATCTTCCGGTATACTTCAAGGATGAGTTCTTCATCGATGCTGGAAAAGGCCACCCGGAGGTAATCCATGCCCAGGGCAATGACGCCGATGCCGTGTTCCGCCAGCAGACGCTTCCGTAAAAGGTCCGCATCGATCCCATGACAGCGGAAGCTCATGAAATAACCCGAGTTGAAGGGGAGGGGTTCCAGATAGGGATGTCCGGGGTTTTGGGTGATAAAATCTTTAACCAGCCGGTAACGCCGGCGGAGCAGGGTATAAAAACTCTCCTTTTCCCGGATAGTCCGGGGATCCGCCAGGATCCGCAGCATAAGATACTGGACCGGAGTATTGGAGCAGGATACGGAGGAACGGATCACCCCCATCAGTTTCTGTACCAGGGCGTCGAAGTGGCCGGCGGTAAGCCCCTGGGAGCCGAAGGTGACAAAGGCCATCCTGAACCCCCAGGCGTAGTCCTCCTTAGTGGGGCCGTCGATCTTGATGGCTAATACCCGTTCATCCAGGGATGCCAGACGGGCAAAGAGGGATTCGCTGCCGGTGTTTTCCTCGTAAAAGAGGCCAAAGTACGCGTCATCGCAGATCACCAGGACATCGGCGCCCTGACGGGTGATCTGCTGTATCAGCGCCACCAGGGCATCCGCCTCTTCCCGGGTGGGGGAGTAACCCGAGGGGTTATTCGGAAAGTTGAGGATAATCCGTATGGCGCCGCTTTTTGCCGCATCCTTCACCGCGGCACTGATGGCGGGAAGGTCGAGTCCCGGCAGTTTCTCCGGGCCGGACCCGAAAAAGGGAACGGCGATTATGTCGGCGCCCCGGCGGTCCCGAAAGATGAGGCCGTAGTTATCCCAGCAGGGATCGCTGGTGACGATAGGGATCCCCTCATCCAGGAAAAGGTCCGCCATATAGGATATCCCTGCGGTGATACCCGGCACCACCACGGGCAGGGAGATGTGTTCGGGATTGATCGATGGATTCTTTTGCAGGAGGAGATCCCGCCAAAGTTGCCGCGCCTCCATAACCCCTGCGGTAGGGGCGTAGGCGACGGTTTCTTCCGCGCTCAGAGTCGGCAGGCTGTCCGCGATGGAGGAAGCCAGAAGGGGTTTACCCCCTTTGTAGGCCATGCCAATGGTGGCATTTGCCCTATGAGCCCCCTGTTTTGATTCTGCCGACTGGGCGATTATCCCATGGGGAAAGTAATAACGGCGGCCAGATTTTGACAGCAACCGTCCCGCTACGGTTCCGTCCAATACGGAGTTGAGTTTCATGGCAAGATCATTCATATAAATGTACACTATCTATGGGAATGGCAGGCGTGTCAATCGGCTTGCGGATCAAGGGTCCTGCCACTACAATACCAGTATGGAACAGAAAAGAGATCTCTTCCCGGATTATGCGGAAGCGGCGGCTCTCCTGGATTCTTCAAGGAACGAGTTGGGAAGGCGCATCGTAGGGCAGGGGGAGATGATCGACGGCATCCTCATGGCCCTTGTTGCCGGGGGACACATACTACTGGAGGGAGTACCGGGGCTGGCAAAAACCCTGGCGGTGAAGAGTCTGGCGGATATTACGGGCCTCCTCTTCAGGCGGATCCAGTTTACTCCGGATCTGCTCCCGGCGGATCTTACCGGTACCATGGTATGGGAGCAGGGCCGGGGGATTTTTTCCGTCCGCCGGGGGCCGGTCTTTGCCAATGTACTCCTGGCCGACGAGATCAACCGGGCCCCCGCCAAGGTTCAGTCCGCCCTGTTGGAGGCCATGGAGGAGCGGCAGGTAACCATCGGGGAGACCACCTATGCCCTGCCGGAGCCTTTTTTCGTGCTGGCTACCCAGAATCCCATCGAACACGAGGGCACCTATGCCCTGCCCGAGGCCCAGTTGGACCGGTTTCTCCTCAAGCTGCTGGTCCGGTATCCGGGTCTTGAAGAGGAGATCCGTGTACTGGAGCGGGATGGTTCCGGGATAGGAAACCCCGGCGGCGGGTTTCCCCCCCTTGGTCAGGTTCTGGGGATACCTGCACTGGAGTTTCTGCGGCGTGCCGCCGGGGGGATCAGGCTGGATCCGGTAGTAGCCCGGTACATCGTTTCGGTGGTGGCGGCTACCAGGCCCTCCGGACGTTCCGCCTTTGCCCGGCATCCTGCCGCGGAGGATAGCCAGTCCGGGCCGGGCTTCTCCGATGCCGAGGGATTGTACCGGTATATCGCCTTTGGCGCTTCCCCCCGGGCGTCCATTGCCCTGTACCGATGCTGCCGGATCCGGGCCCTCTTTGAAGGCCGGAATTTTGCCGATCCGGAGGATGTAAAGGCCATGGCTTATCCGGTTCTGCGGCACCGGATAGTGCTCTCCTATGAAGCAGAAGCGGATGGTCTCGATGCCGACGACATCATCTCCCGGATTCTCTCCCTTGTGCCGGTTCCCTGATATGGATCGCCGTGAGATTCTGCGCAGGATCGCCGCCTTTCCCATTGTAACCCGGGATCTGGCGGAGGATCTCCTCTCCGGAGATTTCCGGTCGGTTTTCAGGGGGGAGGGGATCGAATTTGATGAGGTGAGGATCTACGAGCCCGGGGACGATGTCCGCTCCATTGACCGGAACGTAAGCGCCCGGTTCGGGACCCCCTATGTAAAGATGTACCGGGAAGAACGGGAACTTACGGTCTGCATTGTCCTTGATGTATCCCCTTCTATGTTTACCGGGGTCCCAAAAAGCCGTTACGAACAGGGGGTTTTGGCCGCCGCCCTGTTGGCCTTTTCTGCGGAATGGGCAGGCCAGCGAGTGGGGGCGGTTCTGTTTGACCGGGAAATAAAAGCCCTCTTTAAGCCCCGGAAGGGACGGACCCACGTGATGGCCATAGTGAGCGCCGCCTTGTCCGCAGAACCCGGAGGAGGGGGGAGCGGACTGGGACGGGCCCTTTTGGGAACCGGACGACTCCTGAAGCGCCGGAGTCTTGTGGTGGTTATCTCGGATTTCCTCAATGTCAACTGGGAACGGGAACTTGGCGATCTTTGCCGGAAAAACGATGTCATTGCTCTGCGGATTTGGGACCCGGTGGATACGGCCATGCCCGATTTGGGGTTGTTCTACCTGCGGGATAACGAAACGGGGCTGGAGATCCCCGCTCCTTCGGGTTCTTTCCCCTTCCGGTCCGGCTGGACCCGGTGGCATGAGGAGCGAGGACAACTGTGGAAACTGATATGCCGCCGCTGTGGCGCTGCGGCCCTGGAGTTGTCCACCACAGAGGACCCGGTTCCGGTTTTGAGGCGTTTTTTTGGCCGTTCCCGGCGCAACGCCGGGGCTTATGCCGGACGTTCCGGAGGTCCTTCCCGGCGTCCTTTGGCCGGAGGGCGGCGGTGAGGTTTCTGCCGGTTCTCTTTCTCCTAATCTCCGTAGGCCTTCCCCTGTTTCCCGCCGACGGTTCCTATCTTATTCCCCAGCGGGTTTTTGTGGGCGATAGGGGGCAGTTGGTGTTCCCCCTGGGAGGCGCTTTTGCGGGAGTACCGGAGACCCTTATCGACTCCCCGGAGTTCCTGCCCCGGCTGCCGGATCTGGTTATTTTCCGGGTAGAACTGGAGAACCGGGGAGGCGCCCCCCGGCTTTTGATCGATTTTACCGCCTATACGCCGGGGGTAATTGAACTGCCCCCCATTGAAATCGCTTCTTTTGTCTTTACGGACCTTCGGGTAGAGATCGGTTCCATCCTGGCAGGGGAGGATGATCCCATGGTCCTTTCCGGACCCGCCTCGTTCCTCCCGGCGCCGGGGACCACCATCCTGATCTACGGAACCGTCATGGGGTTCATCCTCCTCATCCTGGGCGTTATTGCAGGAATGATCTGGGGTGTGCCGGGGTTGCGGCGGTTTTTGGAAAAGACCAGACGGCGGTGGCTGATCGGTTCCATGAAGCGAATCCTCTGGCAGTTACAGGACCTCCAGGCGAAAAGGGGATCCGCCGGGGATGGGGAAATAGTCGCCCGGCTTTCCGCCGAATTCAGGACTTTTTTATGCCTTGTGACGGGGATAAATTGCCGGGTTCTGGTTCCCCGGGAATTTTTGTCCCTGTCTATTCCGGGCGCCGGGGCGGACAGAGGGGCTGCGGATTCCGGAGCCCTCTCCGGCGAATTTCTCCGGGATTTTTTCAGCCGCTGTGATACCCTGCGGTTCAGCGGTATGGCTATAGGGGCCGGGGATGTGCGCTGTCTCCTGGACGGGGCGGCGATCTTTATCAAAGCCCTGGAAGGAGCCGGGAGGAATCGTCCTGCCGGGGGGAAAGGGCTATGACTCCGGGTTTTGAACGGCCCCTCTTCCTGGTGCTGGGTTGCGGCTCGATTCCCCTCATCATCCTGCTGTCCCGGTATTATAAGAATGTCCTTACCCTGGACATGCCCCTGGGACCGCCAGGGGGTATATCCTTCAGGGCCCCCGGAGCCATAATTTTGCTCCTCAGGGTCCTCTTTGGACTGGAACTCTGCGGAATTTTCCTTCTCTTTGCGGCTGCTGCGGGTCCCCGTTTCAGTTCCACCCAGTTGGTATGGCTCAACCGGGGCGCGGACATCCTCTTTGTGATCGATATCAGTCCCAGTATGGCGGGGCTCGACATGGACGGTCAAAGCCGTTTTGATACCGCCCGGCAACTCGTGGCGGATTTTGCGGAGCGGCAGCCCGCCTGCGCCCTGGGGCTGGCGGCGGTGGGCAGTGAGGCGAGTCTCCTTCTCCCTCCTACGGTTGATCGGGAGATCTTCTCTGAGCGGCTCAACACCCTCCGGATAGGGGAACTTGGGGATGGCACCGCCCTGGGACTCGGTCTTGGGATTGGGGCCCTGCATATACACCGATCTACCGCTCCCCGCCGGGTGGTGGTCCTCATTACCGACGGGGAAAACAACACCGGAGCGGTCCACCCCGAAACCGCCGCCGCCGCTCTGCGGATGGCCGGGGCTTCCCTGTGGGTTATCGGCCTGGGGTCAGGGGGGGAGGTTCCCATCGATTATGTGGATCCCCGGACGGGGAAACGTCGTACCGGTGTCCTTGATTCCCGCTTCGATTCCGAAAGCCTGGAAGCCATTGCCCGGGAAGGCGGGGGAACCTATATCGCCGCCCCTTCCCTGAGTTCCTTTTCCGAAGCCTTCTACCGGATGGCCGAGGGAGAGATCGCCGTGGGCCATCCGGCGCCCCTCACCCGGACCCGGAATTTTCACGGGCCGCTGATTATTACTGCCCTCTGCCTCCTTTTGGCGGCCCGTCTGGTCCGGCGTTATGTCCTGGGGGAGTTCCTGTGAGCTTTGATAATCCGGGGGTCCTCCCCGTCCTGGCCCTGCTTTTCCCTCTGATCCTCGTTGCAATCCTCCACTACCGTAAGGGCCGGCCGGTTCTGGGGCTTTTTCTCTCCTCCGGGCCATCCGTCAGCCCTAATACGGATACAGACCGGGAAGATTCCGCCGGCGGGAGCTTCCGGGGGAATGGCCGGGAAAAACTGCGGCTGCGATATTTCTGTTCCGTCTTCTTTTTTCTGATTTTTATCGCAAGCCTGATCATCGCCCTGGCGGAACCCCATTGGGGATACCGGCAGGTTCCGGAATTCCGCCGGGGGGAGGATGTGGTTTTGGCTTTCGATCTCTCCCGCAGCATGGATGTCCGGGATGCCTTCTCCCCGGAGGGATCCCTTTCCCGGTTTGACCGGGCAGTGGCCCTTGCCCGGGAATTGGCTGACGATATGACCCGCCGAACCGGGGAGGTCCGTTTCGCCGTAGCGGTAGGCAAGGGCATGGGGATTCTCGCCTTGCCCCTCACGGATGATGCCGAAGCGATTCTCGGTTTTCTGGAGGGGCTTTCCTTATCCACCGTTACGGGCAGGGGGACCAACCTGGAATCCCTGATGGCTGCGGCAACCGGGGCCTTCCGGGAGGACTTCCCAACCTGGCGGCGGATCATCCTCTTTTCCGATGGGGAAGGTCTATCGGGTTCCTTCGCTGCTGCGGTGGAGAAGGCGAAAAAGGCGGAGATACGGATCAGCGCCGTAGGCATGGGGACTGTAACCGGGGGGCCTGTTCCCCTGGATCAGGGCTACCTTTTGGGGGAAGACGGTCTTCCGGTGTACAGTTTCCTCCGGGAGGAGATGTTACGGAACGCTGCGGAGGATACCGGGGGGGTATACCTTCCGGGAAACCGGGAAGATGCGGCGGTCCTGCTGGCGGAACAGATCGTCCTCCGGTCGGGGGAGGGGATGGTTCCGGGCTTCAAAACCGAACCGGAAAACCGGCGGCATATATTTATCCTCCTGGCCATAGGAGCGTTGGGGATGACGAAGTTATCGGAAAAGCGGCGGCGGAATGGGACCCTCTAAACCCCGCAAGGGGCTGCGGTTCCCCCGGGCCTGGACGATTCTCCTCCCGGCATTGCTGCTTCCGGCGTCCTGTTCAGCGGTTCAGGGGAAGCTCTTTATAATGGAAGGGAGCTTTCATTTTGCCCGGAACCGGACCCCGGAGGCCATATCGGCCTATCTCAAGGCGCTGGACTTTGATGAAACCGCTCCCTATGCCGAATACGGTTTGGGGTATATCTACCTTGTCCTGGGCGAAAATGCCGCGGCCCTGGGACGTTTTGCCGCTGCGGAGGAAGCCCTGGCCCGGCTTCCCCAGGACACGGAACACTATGAACTTGTCTACCGGATACATTACAATACCGGGGTCATTCAGTTTCAGGAGGGGGATTACACCGGGGCGGCGAGGGAATTCCGGAAGGCCCTGGAAGCGGATGGCAGCCGTATCGAGGCGAAACGGAATCTGGAGTTAAGCCTTCTGTCCCTCGGTTCCCGGGGAAATGCCGCGGAGACTCTCCTGATACACCATGAGGCCGGCGGAGGGGAAATCGATACTTTCCTTGATTATATCCGCCGGAAGGAGCAGGATCGATGGAAAAGCCGGGAATGGGCCGGGGATACCCCCGTATCCGGGCCGGATTATTAGCGTTCCTCCTGTTTGCCGCTTCCTTTCCGGGACTATTCGCCGTTGAGGGGGAGGGAGTCCTCATCCTTTCCCTGGAGAGTTTTCCCCCGGAACCCCGGGTTGGCCTCCCCTGGATGGTTTCAATCCTGGTGGATCACCCCTACCCGGCGGAGGTAATGGTTATGCCGCCGGCCCTGCCTGCCGGCCTCAGCCTGGACCGGATCCGTACCAGGGCCCGGGTTATGAAAGTTTCGGGGGAACGCCGGACGGAGGTAGAATTCACCTTTATCTCCGGGCGTAAGGGGCCCCTGTTGCTGCCGCCCTTTACCGTCAATGTCCCGGGCAAAAGGGCCCTGAGCAGGGAACTCCACGTGTATGTGGGGGATGCTTTGGACGATACCCCGGATGATCCGGGCGGCATCCGGGGCTACCGGTTCCGGCTGATATGGGAAAGCCTTCCCCCCTCTCTCCATACCGGGGAGCATGGCGAGATACGGCTTGGTCTGGCGGAACAGGACCGCCGGAAGCCCCTGCCCGGACCCTTTTCCTACTATCCCCCGGTCCCCTTCAACGCTATCCTGGAGGAGCTTCCCCTTTCTGCCGTTGACCGGGAAGGGGGCGTTCTGCTCCGCCTCCTCGTTATTCCCCTGGAGGGGGACGAAGTGTTCTTCCCGGCCCGGACCCTGCAGTACGGGACCGGCGTTCTGGAGATACCGGCCCTGTCTGTCCCGGTTCTGGCCGCCGCCCTTCCTTCGGATACGGCTCTTCCCGCCGGAACCGTTTCTCTCCGGGAGGAACCTGCCCCGATAGCGCCCCCCGGTATGGCGGACAGGGATTCCTCCGTGGTCCCCTTTCCGGATATCAGTCCCGGACCCTTCTTCCCCTTCCGGGGCGCCTATGAAAAGGCCCTGACGCCGGTCCGCAGGTTTTGGGAAGCGGGTCACCGGGCCGAAGCTCTGGCCCTGCTCCGCCGGAACGAACGGGACACCCTAATTGGTTTTGCCCTGGTTCCGGTCCGGCGGGCCGCCGAAGCCTCCCTGGGCCTGACATTCAGGAGAAACGAGTTCTTTCAGGGTTTCCCTGTGATCGCTATCGCGGCCTTGGTCCTCTGTTCGGTTGCTTTGATCTTTTTCTTTTTCCGCAAAAAATCCGGGGAGAAATCTGTAACTTCCCCCATACCCCGAGGTTATAAGATTGTTTTTATCATCCTGATACCCATGCTGGGATTGGGAATTTACGGTTTTTATTGGGGATTTGGCCTGCCCGTGAAGGGTCGAGCCGCCGTACTCCGGGAAACCAGTCTCTATCGGGTTCCGGAGCATGTCACGGAAAATTCCACAGGGATCGGTTCCCCGTCCCGGAAGGTTTTAGCGGCGGATTCCACCGGTACTTCCGGTAGGGCAGAGGCTGGTTTTGCCGAGGGAGAGCCGGTATTGATCCGTTCTGCCGCAGGTTCCTGGGCATACGTGGAATCCTCTGACGGCAGGGCAGGTTGGGTTCCTGCGGAGCGGCTTATCCCCTACTGAGGGGAATGGATGGACTTTGGAGATATTTTGGATGCCTGGGAAGGGCAGGTCCGGAAGAAAGGGGCTGCAAAAGGGGGAGCCGGGACGCTGGAAGCCGTCGATCCGTTACCGGACCGGCAGGATCCCCTTGCTGCCTGGCTCAAGGTGACGGGCATCCGGGACAAGGACCGGGAGGAAGCGGAGATCCCCGAAAGCCCCGGCGAGCGGCGCCGCAGGCTGTTGTACAAACGGCCCGACGGGGTACTCGATCTTCACGGCCTTACCCGGGACGACGCATGGGCCCAGATGGAAACTTTTTTTGAAAGGAGTCTCCAGCAGGGGTTTGAAAAAGTTCTTGTGGTGCATGGGAAGGGGAATCATTCCAAAGGGGAACCCGTCCTGAAGCGCGCTGTTCAGGAATTTATCGAATGCTGCCCCTTCGCCGGGGAAAGCGGTCAGGCCAAGACTGCAACGGGGGGAAGCGGAGCGGTGTGGATTCTGCTCAAGAAAGGCGGAAAGAGTCGGGGAAATTAGCGTTCCCGGTAGATAATCCGGCCCCGGCTGAGATCGTAGGGGGAAAGGGCAATCCGTACCCGGTCGCCGGGGACTATACGGATATAGTGCTTACGCATCTTACCCGAAAGGTGGGCCAGAATAAGATGCCGGTTCTGGTTGTCAAGTTCAACCCGGAACATGGTATTGGGGAGGGCTTCCCTGACGATACCCTCTACTTCTATCGCTTCTTCCTTCGCCACAGTAACTCCTGTCCTGAGAGATGAGGCGTCTTCAATACAATGAGTTTGAAGAGCCTGGGGCTTTTACAAATGAGACGGAACGCCTTACTATATGCTATAACCAATAGCCCGGACGTGTCAACATGCACCGGACACAGCGGACATGGTAATTTGATATTAATGCGCCCCCTTGTGTTTTTAGCTCCGGCTGACTAGAGTATGAGGAGATGAGAATGTTAGTTTTGGGCCTGCGATCCCGGGTTTTTGCGTTTGTATTCGTCCTGGGAAGCCTTATAACTCCGGGAGCTCAGGAAATAATTACCGCCGAACGATATCTGGAAATGGTATCCGAACGTTATGGCGGTATCAGGGATTATGAGGCCAGGATCGTGATCCGTTCGGGGAATACCGATATGTACGGAACGGTGAGTCACCTGACTCCTTCTTTTTTGCGGATCGATTTCACTTCTCCGGCGGAACAGGTTATCGTGTTTGACGGGGAGATGCTGACGGTGTATCTGCCGGAGTATCGGGCCATACTGAACCAAAGCATCTCCGGCCGGCGGTCGGTTTCTAGCGGGGCCTCTCTGGCTACCGCCCAGGGGCTTTCCCTGCTCAGGCGTAATTACATACCGGCCTTTGTAACCGGACCGGAGCCCGAACCCCTGGAGCCGGATTCTTCGGTGATGGTGGTGAAGCTGCGGCTCTCCCGGCGTTCCATTTCCGAAGGTTTCCGGGAGATCCTTCTCTATATAGAGCCTGACAGCAGGTTGATACAGCGCATTGAGGGCAGGACCATTGCCGATACTCTGGTCCGGTTTGATTTTTCAAATATCCGGATCAATCAGGGTATTCCGGAGGCGCGGTTCATCTATGATTCTCCGGCTTCGGCGAATTTGTATAATAACTTTTTGTTTCGGGATACCGATTAGTATGGCTGAGGAGGAATTCGGTGGAATCCCTGGGAGATAAACTGCGAACCGCCCGTGAAAGCAAGGGATATAGCTATGATCAGGTAAGCCGGGATACCAATATCGCCGGCCGGTATATAGAGGCCCTGGAGCAGGAGGATTTTTCTAAATTTCCCGGGGAACCCTACCTGCTGGGGTTCATGCGAAACTACGGCGAGTACCTGGGCCTTGATGGTTCGGAGATTCTTTCCCTATACCGGGCTTTAAAGATACAGGAACAACCTGTTCCGGTGGAACAACTCCTCCATTCCCCCTCCCGGGCTCCCCGGATCATCCGGAATATCTTTATCGTGCTGCTCATCATTGGCGCCGCCGGGGCGGGGGTATACTTTTTTCTCACTCTGCCCAAGGATAAGGTCCCTGCGGTGGTTGAAATCCGTACCCCCAAGGAGTACGTCATGGACAGTCCGGCTCTGGAACGGCGTTTTTATCGGGGAGATTCTATCCTGATTCCCCTGGGAGAGAATCAGTACAAGATGGAATTGACGGATCTGGGGGAGGCGATCACCATAAGTACCCCCGGCAGCACCCCGAATGGTACGGTACAACTGGATCTGAGTCAGTCCGTACAGGTGGACCTCAACATGGACGGCTTTATGGATCTTCGGATCACCCTGGCAGATTTTATGAAAAACGAGTCCGCCGCCGGGGCGCTGCTCCGGTTTGACATCGAAAATGTCCCTAGGATCTTTGGAGAGGATGTTCCCCCAGTGGCGGCAGCCGAAGCCGGGGAAACGGGAGACCCTGGGGCGGGGACGGCTTTGAACAACGCATTGGTGATCTTCAATTCTGCCAGCGCCTACCCCTTTACCCTGCAGGCGGTGTTTCAGGGCTACTGTATGTACCGCTGGGAGATCCTGGCGGAACGGGATCGCCGGGACCGGAACGAGCAGTATTTTCAGCGGGGGGATGAACTCGGCATCCAGGCCCAGAACGGCATCCGCATGTGGGTATCCAACGCCGCCGCGGTAAAACTCCAGATCATAGGCGGCGGACGGACCGCGCCCCTGGAGATTGGAGGCGCCGGAGAGGTGGTGGTTACCGATGTCCGCTGGATCAGGGATGAAGATGGCCGGTTCAGACTGGTCATGGTCCGCCTTGATTAGACCGGCGGCCGGAACTGAAGCCTGTGCGGTATTACCTTGATCCTTTTGGCTGCGTTAAAAACCAGGTTGACGCCGAAACCATGATGGCCCTTTTGGGGCGTTCAGGCTGGGAGGCTGTTGCGGATTCCGCGGAGGCGGATCTCATCATCATCAATTCCTGTGGTTTCATTGAAAGTGCAAAGCGGGAATCTATCAATGCGGTTTTGGAGTACCGGAAGGTCTATCCCCATAAGCGGATTCTCCTGGCGGGTTGTCTTGCCCAACGCTATGCCCGGGAACTCTCCCGGTCCCTCACTGAGGCGGACGGTTTCTTTGGCAATGAGGACCTTTCGGGAATCGCCGATGCTGCCGTAGCTGCAATGGGGGTTGGCCGCGCCACCAACATAGTTTCCGCCGGGGACGCCGCCGGTGCCGGGGCTTATCTTCCCGGTGACCGGCCCCTTCTCTCCATGCCCGGTTCGGCCTACGTAAAAATCACTGAAGGCTGCAACAACCGGTGCAGTTTCTGCGCCATTCCCGGTATCCGGGGCCCCCTGCGCTCCCGAAGCATCCCCAATGTGGTGGCGGAATGCCGGCGCTTCCTGGAACGGGGCATCCGGGAACTCTGCCTTGTCGGTCAGGACCTGGGTTCCTACGGTCTCGACTGGCCCGGGCGGGACCCCGGCGGCGTACTGCCGGAACTCCTCGGGGACCTCTCCGCCCTGGAGGGTGACTTCTGGGTACGGTTCCTCTACATTCATCCCGACAATTTCCCCCGGGGGATCCTGGACCTCTGCCGCCGGGACCCCCGGCTGCTTCCCTATTTTGATATCCCCTTTCAGCATGGATCGGCGGCGGTACTGCGGGCCATGAACCGCCGGGGCAGCGCGGAGGCCTACCTTGCCCTGATCGATACCATCCGGGGGGCCCTTCCTGATGCGGTTATCCGGTCCAGCTTCCTCACCGGCTTTCCCGGAGAAACGGAAGATGATTTTGAGGCCCTGCTGGAATTCCAGACCCGGGCTGCCCTTGATTGGGCGGGAGTTTTTGCCTATTCCCGGGAGGAGGGTACCCCGGCTTATACCATGAAGGGACGGGTATCAAAGGGACTTGCGGCGGAACGAAAGGCCATCATCGAAGAGCGGCAGATCCCCATTACCTGGGGGCGGATGGACCGTTTCATCGGCAGGACCATGGATGTGCTGGTGGAGGAGTCCGTTACTGCTCCGGGGAACAGGGCCTTATCCGGCCGGGAAGGTCCACCCCGGGAAGCCCTGTACCTGGGCCGCCTCTTCTGCCAGGCTCCGGAGGTGGACGGGGCGGCGGTGATCGATTCCTTTGAACCCGGTTGTACGGAGCTGCGGCCCGGAACCTTTATCCGGGGCAGGGTCTATGCCCGGGCGGGTTTTGATCTGGAGGTTAAGGCCGCGGTGGCTCCGCTCTGAGTTGTATTTTAGCCCAAGAACCGGTTTTGCGTGCGGAGCTGCGCCGGGGAGCGCAGAGATTGTACCCTGCCGTAATTTTTTTTAATCTATCCGTTTGAATTTCTGCAGGGCATGGCGTATGGGTCCTGCCGGAGCAGTATTACTGTCAGGCAGACCGGAGTCGGCGATGTAGAGATTTCCTTCCCGGTCAAGATTGACTCCATGGGCGCAGCCGATGATCCCTTCGGGCCAGCGTTTGATGAGTTGCCTTCCCGGAGAATCGCCAGGAGGGTGATCGCCGGAATCAGGAAAGGAATGGATATCCGGAAGGTTGTCTGGACGCTGTTTGTCCCGTCAATGGCCGCGGCCTCAAACCGGGTGGAGTCTATCCCCATAAGGGCGGTGTAAAAAAGGAGGGTCATATACCCAATGTTTTTCCAGATGTAGGAAAGGCTCAAGATAAAGGGCCAATATTTTGGAGGAGCATAGACATTGGGGAGTTCAATCCCGAATCGTTTTAGTTCAAGGGGCAGTAAGCCCGATACGGGATTCTGCAGGGCATATAATACATAGCCGGCCACCACCAAGGATATAAAATAGGGAATGAACATCGCCGTCTACTGTAAATTCAGCATATTTGACTATTTCATGTATGAATTTTCCGATCCGGTAAACGGTAATGATAGTTTTATCACGGTGAATCAGAATGCATCCTGGTTTATAGAAAATTTTAGTTCCATCCGGCAGACCGGAAACTATGTCAACTCCGTGTACCTTGCAAACGATTCGGAAATAATCTACAGCAATTCCCTTGATGCCAACCGGGAAGCTGAGCGGTTTCTTGTTGATGATTTCTTTGCACATCACATATAGGATGTTATACGCAATGCCTAACTGTGTATAAAAAATAATACACAAAAAACACTTGCAAATTATTATTTAATGGGATAATATAAAAGTGCCAGAATTTTATGAGGTTATATGGGAATGAAGAAATTAAAGGTATATTTAGACACAAGTATAATAAATTTTCTCACTGTTGAAGATTCCCCGGATTATAGAAAAGATACAGAGTTGTTTTTTGAAACAATAATTGCAAAAGACATAGTCGAATCATATATTTCGAAGGTTGTTATAGAAGAAATAAATAATACAAAAGAAGTGGATAAAAAGGAAAAGTTGTTGGACACATTAAAACAATATCCCAATATTAGAACTCTGATTGCTGAAAACAAAGAAGCGGAAGAAATAATATTTTTGGCGGAAGCATATATTAATGGAGGGATTATACCGAGAAAGAAAATTGCCGATGCATTTCATGTAGCATATTCTACAATATTTGAAATGGATATATTATTAAGCTGGAACTTCAAGCATTTGGCAAATATCAAGAAAGAGCAAAAGATATTAATAGTAAATAAAAGTAATGGATATAATTATCCATTTCGAATGGCAAATCCATTGGAGGTATTAAATGATGAGTAGTTCACTGGAAAAAGCATTAAAAGAAACATGGGAAAAGAAAGACAAATTCTATGAAGATACAAAAGGGTTAAAAATGATTGAGATTATAGAAAAGATAGAAGGGAAAAAATTTAGGATAAACGATGAAGAAAATATTTTAGAAATAAAAAAATAAAAAAACGGCACTGCGCATAACAGGACTGTTATGCAAAGCCCATTGATAAAGACAGATACCAATTAGGATTTATGAGTATATGTTATTACAGTATAAGGAATTAGTCAAGTCCCTTATTGATAAAGAGTGGTAAACAAGTGAATAAGGGATACCTATTATGACACCATAAAGGCTACATATTTGGCTACATTTCAGCATTTTGCTATCGTGCAACATAAATACGCATAAAAATTAAAATTCCCCAAAGGCTCCCGGATATAGGCGAACGAAACCTTGAACCACACTTTAGTGGTGATCGTTTACAGACCTGTCATGCTCAGTTGCGCTTATCTTTTCATGGTTTCACTGAGAATACAAATTATTTCTTTTCCCATTTTATAACCTTCAACTACTTCATTAAAAGTAAGTGTTATACGGTTTTCATGGATAAAACTATGCCTACAAGTTATCAAATTCCCATAAACGGCCTTGATGTCATTATTACAAATCATTCGTAATTGTTTATTCTTTTTTTCCATTTTAGTCTCGAATCTTTTTAAATATTTTTCCCCGAATGATTTTATATACTTCCTAACATCATTAATTTTAATATGGCCATTTATTTGATCAAAATATTTCCCGACAAAAGTACCAAACGCTGGATTCTTTTTTTCTGCAAATTCAACAAATATATCTTTAATTGCTAATTCATAGACCGTAACTGCACTGGCAGAGAGAAACCCGGCATAATTAGATTTAATCTGCTCATCCGGCAGTGTTGGAACAAAGACTATCAGATGATTTATCAAGTCATCCGTGGATTGAAATCTATCATTATATGACATCTATATTAACCTATCAACTTTTTATGTGCATATCTAAATCGTTCCTTGAGAATTTTTTCATCGCTGGTTGCTCTTGTTGTATATTCCACAAAAGTTTTATCGCGCAGTAACGCTTCATACCGCGATGCTATATCATTGGGTAAATTATCTATATTATTGATAATCGTACAAAATATTGAGTCAAATAAAGACGTACTCAATGGACCTCTTACCGCGAATGGTTTATCCCGAAAATTATTCGCAACTAAACTTGCAGCTTCTCGAAAACGCCGTTCAAAATCAATAATTTTATTTTTATATTCCTTTTGATATTTTTCTGCTATGCGATTTAAGAAATACTTCATAGGCTTTTCATACATATCAATATGATTACAAAGCCCAAAGGCCCGAAGAATAAGTTCAACATCAGTTTGGTGTTTGTCAGCCATGGCCTTGCCTAAGATTTTACGCCAATCGGAATTTTTGTTTAGTTTTTTTAAGGCATTCAAGAATTCACCTCTATAAACACAATTACGGATTTCTTGTGGTTTCAGAGGTGTACCGCCGGTATTTAATCTCTCAAAAATGTAGTAAGGACTTGTCTATAAATAACTAATACAATTATTTTTTGTGGGGTTTGATGTTGTAATTCCATTCACCATGAAAAGGGTTTTTGAATAGCCGTATCTGTTCCATCTCCTCATCACTTA
>JAITJI010000043.1 GCA_031279015.1 Spirochaetaceae bacterium | reverse complement strand
CGGAAAGCCTGCTCAAAGAACAGCATAGGTGTGTAGCCGTCAAAGGCTATCCCCAACATGAGCGCGGCAAATCCGGCGGTGTTCCAGCCGAACTTTTTGTAGCCTCCGCGGCTTGACAGAAAATCGGACAGCAATCCGAAGAGCAGGCCAAAGATAATGCAGGGCCAAAAGTGTCCGACGAGACACATGATAAGTCCGATGACGGCGCTCATCATCGTGACGGCGCCAAACTTCTGAACCTTCAGCCGCAGGTAAAGGTATATCACGCCGCCCGCCAGGGCGTCGAAGCAGACGATAAACGCCGTCATCAGCGGGATGGCTGAGAACGCCATGGCGAAAACCAGAATCACCAGAAAGAACAGCGCGGTAAATATGCCGGTGGTGATGAGGTCTTTTGCTTTAAGTTTGTTGTTCATAATTTCCTCCGGTTATGAGCGAATCGAAAACAAGCGGCTTTTCATCATCACGAATTCCCAAAGCCGCGCCGGCCCCGTTTTGGGGCGGGATTAAAATTAGTTTAACCTAACTCATAAATTAGCATTGTATAACAAATAGTGTCAAGATAGCGGGATACAGACGCGGCAATTTTACATTTAAATTCGGAATTTGTGCGCATGGGGCTGTAAAAGAAGTCCCTGCTCCTGTCGTGGGGCGCCGGGCATCAGGCTATCCATGCGACAGCCCCGGAGCGGGGTTCCTTCACACGCCGGCAGCGGGTTTCCCTGCCTTGATGGTTGCCGCATAGACGGTGTTGACGAGGCCCAGAAAAGCGGATAGGGAAAAAAGCACCTCAATGCCGGTAACTTTCCATATCCACCCGCCCATGAGAGCGATAAAAATGCTGATCACATGGTTTACCGAGATTCCCGTGGAGAGGGTAGCGGTTATCTCTTCCTGACTCGAGGCAATATCCTGGACATAGACGTTGCTGGCCATACTGGCAATGGAAATAATGGAGTCCAGCACAAAGTTGACGCAGACCACTATGTAGGCGGTGTGGGGTGGAAATAGGTGGTGAGAGAATCCGTAGAACAGGCAGACAACGATCAGGATGAGGGTATCGGTCACCATGATTATCTTGTAGCCCACCTTGTCGATAAGCCGCCCCATGATGGGGCTGAAGATGATCCCGAAAAAAGCGCACACCGCCAGCAGCACGGAGATAACCGATGTATCCGCACCGTATTGGAGGATCAGTACATAGGGCGCAAAGGTGATGAATATCTGCTTGCGGGCTCCGTAGAAAACCTCCAGCATGTAGAATTTGGCAAATTTTCTTGCAAAATAAAAACGCCGGCGCTGTACCTTGATGGTGGATTCCCTGAGCGCAAGGACGGTAATGACGGCGCCTGTCATTAACACCAGCGCTGCGGCATATACGGCCTTAAAACGGAAAACACTGGTACGCTCAAAACCCAGCCGGGAAAAAATAAAAAACAGAATCGTTACGATTATAAAACCCAGGATATTACCAATGTTGCTGATGGCATTGGTGATGCCCAGGGAGGCCCCGCTCTGTTCCCGTTTTGCCAGATCCAGGGATATGGTGCTTCTTACGGGCATAATGATGTGTTCCCCCAGGCTGAAGAATACCATGAAGAAGACTACGATGAATTTTCCGGTACCGCTTATGAGGAGGCCCGCCAGACCGGCGGCCATACAGGCTATGCCGATCTTGAATATCCGGCTTTCGGAAAAACGGTACATCCAGGCGAGGATCAATACCACGAGGAGGCCCGGGATCTCCCGGAAAAATTCAACCAGTCCCCGCTCAAAGGCGGTGATATGCACTATTTCCGCCAGATAGTTATCCTGTATCCCCCGGTAAAGACCATAGGATATTCCTGAAAGGGCCAGAACGCTTAAAAACCTTCCTATTTTGGCTTCGGGCCGGTATATGGCAAAGAAAGAATCAAATATCCCTGATTTTTTTCCTCTACCGGGGACGCCAGGTACAACAATGTTGCTCATGCTAAACGGGACCTCTTTGTTTGTATACGGAGACAACAGGGCGCCTTCCGGCCATGCTGAAGGCGCCTGGACTGTCTTTATCGATTCTGCAAGATACGGTTTACAACAGGGCTAATACCCCATAAAATTCAGATGACAATCTTCACTGCGGCCAGAGCTGCACATTTATCCGGGAATTCGCCGTACCAATCCCCAAAGATGGCAAATCGGGGTGCAAAAACCACCGTATTTTTAGTTGTTTGAAGCCGGTTCTTTTGGTTCCTTTGCCGCTGCGGGTTTTTTTGCTGCCTTTGGCGCCTTTGCAGCCTTGGGGGAGGCGGCTTTTTTTACAGCAGTTTTCTTGTCCCCTGCCTTTGGGGCAACGCCTTTTTTCTCTGCGGCAGGTTTATTGGCCGCCTTTAGGGGTGCCTTCTTGGCCTTGGGGATTTTTTTCAAAATTTCATTCAGTTCCGCATCTTTTTCCAATTCGGCAAGATCGTACTGGTTCTGCAGATCGATCCAATACTGTACGGGGCTATCGAAATACTTGGCTAGCTTCAAGGCATTAACGGTACTAATTTTTAGTTTACCGCTGATGATCTGCCGTATGGCAGACGGGCTGAGTCCGATATCCTCAGACAATTTAGTGACGCTGATCTGATACGCATCCAGAAAGGACTCTTTAAGAACGCTACCAGGAAGAAGAATGGTCTGTTTTTTCATAACAACACTCCTTAAAATATTTGATACTAAATAATATTCTATTTATTGTAAAAAAAATCCAGCCCCTTTCAATGAATTTTATAAGAAAAAAACTTTTTCTGTTCTTTTTTTATGATCCGCCAAACCCGGACTATGCAGAAATCCTCATTGCGGATATACTGGGAGTTGCGGAACACTGTACCGGACAGGAGGTTGCTATGAAATCGGGTGTTTTATGTGGCGTGTTTTTTAGTGTCATAACGGCCGGGGGGTTTGCTGTTGACAATAGGTTTGCTGCGCTCGGTGATGGTATCGTTGCCGGCAGGATCGGTGAATTCGAAGTGTATATGCTGGTGGAAAACAGGGGACAGGGCAGGCCGTCCATTCTTATCGGTGCGGATGAGACGCTATGGAAACAGTACCTCCCCGGGGGAAGCTGCGAATCTGAAACCAACACCTTCCTTATCCGCGGACAGGACCGCATTATCATTGTGGATACCGGTTTTGGCGGCGCTATTTTTGACCACATGAAAACCCTGGGGGTAGGTCCCGGCGATGTTGATGCTGTGCTGATCACCCACATGCACGGGGATCATATCGGAGGACTTCAGCGGGATGGCAGGCCCCTTTTCCCAAAGGCGGCGGTGTATCTGGCACAGCAGGAAAAGGAATATTGGGTGGACAGGAATCCCGGCGGGTCAGCAGCCGCCGCCTTGGCGCCCTACGGTTCCCGGGTGAAGACTTTTCTGCCCGGAGAGCCCGGGGCTGCCGTCCGGGAACTGTTCCCGGGAGTAAGCCCCATCGCCGCTTTTGGGCATACCCCGGGGCACACCCTTTTTCTGATAGAATCCGGGGGACAGAAACTGCTAATCTGGGGAGATCTGATGCATGTTCAGGATATACAGTTTCCCCGTCCCGATATTTCCGTTACCTATGATATGGATCCGGCGGCCGCTGCGGCGGTACGCCGGCGGATTCTGGACTATGCCGTTGCAAACAACATTCCTGTTGCGGGGATGCACCTGGTCTACCCTGCCGTCGGCGCCGTAAAGCCGGATGATCCGGCGGACAGGGCTTACCGTTTTGAGCCGGTGTTTTAACGGATAGAACAGATTCTATGCGCCGGAATTCTGCGGGGGCTTCACAGACCGGAGCGCCGGCTTCCTCGCTGCCGCTGTTTCTTCCGCATCAACCGGCAGTTCAACCTCTTTCCCCGTCTTGCCGCCAGGAAAAACATCATGTTTGCCCCGGTGGATCTGAAGCTGATGTACAAAAAAGAGGCCAAGGAAAAGGGCCGGGAACG
The DNA here is from genome assembly GCA_031279015.1 of Spirochaetaceae bacterium. Classification (GTDB taxonomy): domain Bacteria; phylum Spirochaetota; class Spirochaetia; order Treponematales; family Breznakiellaceae; genus JAITJI01. The sequence goes on along the minus strand of JAITJI010000043.1, from coordinate 20,715 downwards.
GTTGGCCCGGCAGTTTTTAAGTATGGCATCCCGATTCCCCTACAGAGATCGGCGGATAGACCGGGGCAAGCCCATGTACCCGGTCCTATTCCGATAGGGTCAGGGCGGCAGGCTCCGGAAGGCGGGGAATGTCATCGTAGCGTCCCGAATTATTCCAGTAGATAAAACCGGGGTCGCCGGCATCCCGCACTCCCTCTACCTGACGGCGCACGTAATCGGGGTTGTAGTATTTCCGGTCATAGGAAACGTTGAGGTAGAATGCCTGCACATAGGGCCGCACCACGATGCTGCCCCGGGCGATGCGGCTGGTCCGCTGGGTTCCCTGGTAGTAGATCCGGTAGGGGCGGAGTTCCGCCGGCTCCTGGGCGAGAAAATCCTGTTCAAAATGACTGGGGTAGTACATGGGGCAGATCACGTCCACATAAGGGGCAAGGAGCTCCACCTCTTGACCGGTCCGGGCGCCGGTACGGTACCAGCCGTTGGCCCCGTAGATGTCAATGGACAGGGGAGCATCGATCCGGGAACGGATATGGCCCAGGAAGGAGAGGATGGCGCTTTCCATATCCATACCCTGTTCCCGCCAGCGGTACTGGGCGTTGGCGAGATTTTCCCCGTCTGTGGGAAACCGGATATAGTCAAACTGGATCTCATCGAAACCACGCTGGTGGAGTTCCCGGGCAATGGCATTGATGTACTCCCAGACCTCCTCCGAGTAAGGATCAACCCAACGTTCATCGTACCAGGTCCGCAGAATCTCATAACCCGGTTCAGTTGACGGGAGAATCTCCGTCACAAAGGGGGAATCCTTCTCTGGTTCCCCGGACTGTTCCGGCTTTTTCCGTTTGGTGTCGTAGTAACCCGCCCAGGGTTTATTGGTCCGGGCATCCCAAATTGCATACTTTCCCCCTTCCTTCCGGGCCAGCTCGGGATCTTTAAACACCACGATCCGGGCGACGCTGTATATACCCCGCTCCTTCATGGTCTGCAAAAAAGCGTCGATATCAACGGGCCGGAATACCCGCCCTTTTTCGGCAATCTCCGGGGTGTTTGGGGTAAAGCGGATGCGGCCATAATCATCCTTCATGTCGATAACCACCATATCAAGCCCCCGTTCCGTCATGATATCCAGGTAGGGGCTGAGAGTTTTGGACTCCAGAGCGCGGTTTACCGGCAGGTATATCCCCTTTCGGCCCCGGGCAAGGGCCCGGCGGACGGAGCCTTCTCCCTTCACCATTGGGGAATTCGCTTCCGCTGCGAATGCGCTGTTTTCTTCCAAAAGCCAGAGTTCACAGAGACTGACATACTCGGAACCGGGGTAGAGGCCGCTTTCCCGGATCACCATACAGCGGGGATTCATACCCTGGCGCCAAAGGCTCCTGATCGGGTTCATCAGTTCCGGGTTGGTCCATACGGTATAGGGCAGCTTGGGCTCCTCACAGGCTCCGGTCCGGGATTTTCCGGGCCGGTCCATTTCGAGGATCTCCCCATCCCGGAGAAAACGGATGGTTTCGGCCCCGATGTCAAGGGAATCCACGGTGCCAAAACCTGAGGAATCCGACCAGTGGGGGATGAATGTTTTTGTTTCCCAGTCCAGACGGTATAGCCGCCGCCTGAAGGTCTGGGAAACATAGATTTCCGGCTCTTCCCACACATCAACGGAGGCAGCAGCATCTCCGGCGATGTCTCCGGAGGCCGTATTTCCCCGGGGAAGGACGGCGGCGATATCCGCCACTTCATCGGGGTTGCCTGTGGTTTCAAGCCGTTCGAGGCCTCCGGAGAGTTCCGTCCACTTTGCCCCGGGTTTGTCGGGGCACAGATAGTAGACCCCGTAGGTGCTGTGGGAGAGGAATACCGTCAGTTCCGGAGAACCGGGGACCAGCCGGGACACCGGCTCTGTATTGACCGCCTGCGTATCAGATGAGAACGAATATGCCGACGGCAGATATGCCGACGGCAAGTACGCCGATGCTACCGCCTTGATGCCGTTGGTCCGGTAAGGGAGCATGCCAAGGCTTTTCCAGGAAAGACCGCCGTCCCTGCTGAGGAACACCGTATCCTTGACGGCGCATACCATAATATCCGGATTTTGGGGATTTACCTCCAGATCCTTTATTTCCTGTACCTGGGACACAAAGGACTTTTCCCCATCGGCGTAGAGTTTTATCGTTTTTACCGGCAGATTACCGTTTCTGTTTTCCCAGTTCAGGAGGTCCTGGGAGACCAGGATCCCCTGATCTCCCAGGAGAACCCAGTTAGCGCCCGCCCGGAGCAATTTCCGGACACTGCCCCCCTGCCAAAGGGGCAGGGCAACGTCAAAACGATTCAGACCATAGAGCCCATCGCCCGTTCCGATGAGGATTGGCCAGTCTGTCCGGATACTCAGGCTTCCGGCCCTGCCGCCCACGGCCTGATTCTCCGTCACCGGATTGAATACCCCCGCCGTATCCTCCGCCCGGACATGCCCCGGCAGGACAGCATACAAGAGAAGGGATAACAACAAAAACACCGGTACACGCCCGGAACCGATCCCCCCCTTCATCCGCCTCCGATTCATAAATCTACTATAAAGTAAATAGGATAAATTGAGAAGAGGAAAGTTTCCAGGGTGATGCAAAACAGCGGGGCGCCCAGGGGAACGGGTTTTTTTACGGCGCCCTGCCGCTCCCGCACCGGAAACCGGCATGCGGACTATTGACAGCCGCAAGAATCCCGGTTATCATAATTCAGCATCGAAACGTTTCAACAAAACGTTTCGGAGATACTAATGGCAACCATAAAGGATGTAGCCGCAATGGCGGGTGTTTCGGTAAGTACCGTGTCCTATGCCCTCAACGGGAACCGGTCCATATCCGAGCGTAAAAAACTGGCAGTAAAAGAAGCGGTGCAGAAGCTGGGGTACCGGCCCCGCGCCATTGCCCGGAGTCTCGCCAGCGGGCGGACGCACATCATTGCCATCCTGTTCCCGCCGGTTGATCACGGCATCGGCCTGCCCGAGATCGACCTGATCATGGAAGCTTCCAAAAACGTGATGAGCCGGGCGTACCACCTGGTTATCTGGACCCTTCAAACCAATAATCCTGATGAACTGGTCCAGCTTATCTCCCAGGAACTTGTGGACGGCATTATCATGATGGAAGTCCACCGGAAAGACTGGCGGATAGCGGTTTTACGGAAGGCCGGTATTCCCTTTATCCTTCTGGGGCGCGACGATGCCGCCCCCGGTGAAACGTATATCGATGTCGATTTTTTTACAACGATGATGCAGTGCCTCATCTGGCTGAAAAAGCTGGGACACCGCCGCATTGTGTTTATAAACCAAAGCAGAAAGTCATTCAAAAACGGTTATGGGCCGGTTGTACGGACCCATGAGTCTTTTACGGAACTTTGCCACAGCCTTGAAATTTCAGGCAGGGAGTATTTCTGCGAATCCAACGGAGAAGCGGTCCTGGGCAAAATGGAGGAGATTTTTGCCGCCTGCCCCGGAACCACCGTCTTTGTCGTCATGAACGACAAGGCCCTGCCCGGCATCATAAACGCGGTCATGAGACAGGGGCTTTCAATTCCGGATGATATATCTATTGTTTCGATAGTATCATCTGCGGCGGCGGCTTCATACATGGTGCCGCGGCTCTCTCTTTTTGAAATGAACATAGGACGCCTTATAGAAGCAACGGTCTCCCAGCTGATCGCGAAGATCGAGGGACGCTATATTGAGATTCCGGAACGGCTGATACCCTGCATCCTGCGGGAACACCAGAGTACCGGCTCCGCCAAGGGCAGTGTATAATCAGGACCCTGGGTCCTGGTAAATTTTTTGAGGAGGGTTTTTATGAAAAAATTATTTGCGGTTTTGACGCTGGGGCTTTTCCTGGCGGCTGGAGCTTTTGCGGGGGGGCCGGGGGCAGACCGGTCCTTCAACAGGCGGGAAGACGGTCATTAATTTTTATGCGGCCACCGATCACGATTCGTTCCTTAAGAAAATGGTGGAAGTCTACAATGCCGCGCATCCCGAGGTTCAGGTGATCTATAACAGTATTCCTAATGACGACTACGATGACAAGATTAAGGTGCTGGCCGCCGGTTCAAGTGACATGGATGTTTTCTGGATCCGTACCCCCGCCCAGACCCAGCAGTACATCAGTAACAACGCGCTTCTTGACCTGGGGCCCTTCATTCAAAGTTCCGGCCTTGACCTGGCGCCCATCCGCACGACATCGCTGCCCGGCGCCATGAGGGACGGAAAGATCTACGGCCTTCCTACCACCGGTTCCTGCTGGATGCTTTTTTACAACCGGGACCTTTTTGATGCCCGGGGGCTGCCCTATCCTGTCAACCTTACCTGGAACGAGTATCTGGATCTGGCGAAGAGCCTTACCTATACCGAAAACGGCAAAAAATACTGGGGCGGCGTCTGTCCGCCCTGGACGATGAATCTGGGGGCCTCTGCCGCCGGCGAATACCTTACCGCACCGGAACCCATGCCCTATACCCGCCGCTACGCCCAGGTACTCCACCGGATGTACGTTGAGGACAAGAGTCATCCCAGCATCGAGGAGATGAGCGTCGGCACCTTTGACATCAATCCGTTTTTTGAAGCCGGCAATGTCTACATGATGATCCAGGGCGACTGGGAATTTTTCCTGCTCAGCCCCTCCGTGAATTACGCGGCGGCGCCGATGCCGGTATTTGAAGGCGTAGCCCCCGGTTTGTCGGTAGGACAGTCATCGTATTATGTCGTTTCCCCCAACAGCCGGCATCAAAAAGAAGCCTATCAGTTTATCGAGTGGTGTACCACTTCTCCCCAGGGTACGGCCATATACGCCGAGACAGGCAGCGTGCCCAGCTATTCTACGCCGGAGGCCCTTGCCGCCTTTCAGAAGAGCGTCAAGGTTCCGGGGGTGGAGTACCGGTTTTCCGCAAAGGTCGGCGGTGAACAGGGAACGGAGCCCTACTACGGGGAGATCAACGACGCCTTTATCCAGGAGATGCAGCTCTATCTGATTGGGGAGCAGACTCTGGACAAGATGTTTGATAACTTCTTTAAGCTGAGGCGGGAAATTATCGCAAACAACTAAGATTGTCTGCCGCGATTCGGGGCGGCCCCGGATCGCGGGCCACGGACAGTTGGAGTTTAAGGAAGATTCTATGGCAAAACTGAAGGCGAGCGCCCTTGAAAAGCGGGAAGCCCTGAGCGGCTATTTGTACATCCTGCCGAACTTTGCGGGTTTCCTTATTTTTACGGCCATACCCATTGTTGCGGGCATGGTGATTAGCTTTACCGATTACACGGGATTCGCGGGGGCCAAATTTACCGGCGTGGCAAATTATGTAAGGATGTTCAAAGACTCCCAGTTTATCGCCGCGCTGAAAAACAACCTGTTTTATTCCCTTACCAGCGTACCCCTTACTATTTTGACCGCCCTGGCCCTGGCCCTGCTGCTGAACCGGGACCGCCGCAGCGGCGCTACAGGGTTTTTCAAAACCCTCTACTTCTTTCCGAACCTGACATCCATGGTTGCCGTAAGCTGCGTGTTCATGCTCCTCTTTGAGCCGAACAACGGGCCGGTAAACCATTTTCTCGCGGCCCTGGGCATACCGGAAGAACTGTTGCCCAGGTGGTTTTTTTCTTCAAAAACCGCCCTTTTTACGGTGGTAATCGTTGTGGTGTGGAAACAGGCGGGTTATTACATGATCATGTTTCTGGCGGGCCTTAAAAACATCCCCGCCCATTTGTACGAAGCGGCCCGTATTGACGGCGCCGGCAGGTGGCAGTGTTTCCGGCACGTTACCTGGCCCATGCTTTCCCCTACAACATTTATGGTAACGATACTTTGCATCATCGCCTCCTTCCAGGTTTTTGACATCATCAATGTTACTACTAAAGGCGGGCCGGGCCGCGCTACCACGGTCCTGGTGTTCCGTATTTACCGCGAGGCCTTTAACAACTGGAAGATGGGTTACGCCTCCGCCATTGCGTATTTTCTTTTTATGATTATTTTAGTTGTTACGCTTGTTCAGTGGCAGGGCCAGAAAGGATGGGTTAGCGATGACTAGGACGGATAAAAACACGGGAACGAAGGTTCCCGTAGAAGAGCGTTTTAATCTTCCGCGCCTCCTGCCAAAGGCGCTTGTTATAATAGTGTGCGTCATTATTGCGTATATCATGGTTGTGCCCTTTGTCTGGATGGTAAGCGCGTCCTTTAAGCTGAATACTGAGATCTTTAGTTATCCTATCAGGTGGATCCCCGAAAAATTTCATTTTGACCATTACGATACTGTGCTGACCGAAATTCCCTTTCCCGTTTATTTTTTCAATTCCACAAAACTTGCCCTGGTTATCACCCTGTTGCAGCTTTTTACCTGTTCCCTGGCCGCCTATTCCTTTAGCAAGCTGCGGTTCCCCGGCAGGGACAAGATCTTCCTTGTCTACCTGGCTACGATGATGATCCCCTGGCACGCCATCATGATTCCCCAGTTTATCATCGTAAAGGGTCTGGGGATGTACAACACCCACTGGTCCCTTATCGCGCTTCAGGCTTTCAGCGCCTTTGGCGTATTTTTACTGCGCCAGAACATGATCAGCATCCCCAACAGCCTGAGCGAAGCCGCCCGGATCGACGGCTGTTCGACCTTCCGTATTTACTGGAATATTATCCTGCCCCTCACCAAGACGGGGCTGGCGACTTTGAGCGTTCTAACCTTCAACGGAATCTGGAACGACTACATGGGCCCCATGATCTACCTCGATTCCGACCGCCTGCGGACCATTCAGATCGCCCTGGCGGGCTTCCGGGAGCAGTACAGCGCCAACTACGGCGCAATTCTTGCCGGCACGGTCATATCGATTATCCCGATTATTGTTGTATACGTCTGCGCCCAGAAGTACATTGTCGAAGGCATCGCCTACGCCGGCCTAAAGGGTTAAAAAAAGGTGGCTGACACCCATATTTTGATTGACACCCTCATGAGCCTGCCTGTAAAATAAATAACATGGGAATTGTTCGGCCAAGTGTTACCAAAACCTTCGGCATACTAACTGCCGGGGGTGATTGTCCGGGTTTGAACGCCGCAATCCGCGGGGTCTGCCGTGCGGCTTATGATCGTTACGGCATGACCATTGTGGGCATTGTTAACGGATACCGGGGGCTTATTGATGAGTATGTACGGGTCCTCCGGCCGGTGGATTTTGCGGGGATCCTCACCCGGGGGGGGACCATTCTGGGGGCAAGCCGGGAGAAACCCTTTAAGGCCCAGGGTAAAGATTACGACATAGTAGGGGATAAGGTAGCGGCCATTAAGGAAACCTATCATAAGCTCAACTTGGACTGCCTTGTGGTTATTGGGGGGAACGGTACCAATACAACGGGTTATCTCCTCTCCCGGGAGGGCCTTAACGTGGTGGGCCTTCCCAAGACCATCGATAATGATATTGTGGGTACTGATCGGACCTTTGGTTTCCATTCAGCCCTGGCTATCGGCACCGAGGCCATAGACCGGCTCCATTCCACCGCCCAGAGTCACAGCCGGGTTATCGTCATCGAGCTTATGGGGCATAAGGCGGGCTGGCTTGCCCTCTATGCGGGAGTCGCCGGCGGCGGAGATGTGATTCTGATCCCGGAGATACCCTATGACATCAAGGTCATTGGCCGGCATCTGGCGGAACGGACGAGGAGCGGAAAAACCTTTTCCATTGTAGTGGTGGCCGAGGGCGCCCTCTCGGTTGAGGAAGCGGCGATGGAAAAGAAGGAGCGGAAAAAATACCGGGAGCAGACCGTAACCCCCTCCATCGCCTACCGGGTGGCCCGGGAAATTCAGGCGGAAACAGGCATGGAAACCCGGGCTACAGTCCTGGGGTACGTCCAGCGGGGGGGCATCCCCAGCGCCTCTGACCGGGTCCTGGCTACAAGCCTGGGGACCGCAGCGGCGGAGCTTTTGGCTAAAGGGGACTACGGCAGGATGGTGGCCCTCTCGGGCAACGATATCACCTCGGTGGATCTCAGCGTCCCCGCAGGAAAAACCAAGCCGGTCCCCCAGGATCACTACATGATCGATACGGCTGTGTCCGTAGGAACCTGTATGGGAACGGACTAGTGGTAAGGATCCCCCGGAGGTAACATGATCCATCGGTCATGGTATCTCCGGAACACAGCAGTTTTTATAAAATAGATCTGCGGCCATCTGAAAAATCAAACGGTGTCCCGCTTTATCTTCTTGGTGGTGGTCATTTCCATGGGGTTATCCAATACGGTGATCCGCTCTATCCGCTGGTAGGGGAGAAGCCGCTGGTTCACCTCGGCGATGATCTCCTCTATCCGTTTGGCGATCTGTTCTTTTGTGGCGGCAAGGTTGGTTTCACTTCCGGGGCTACCCCTAAAAAATTCCGGGTTTGGGTAAACCAGGGCTTCTATGCCCTCGTTTTTCATCTTTTTATCCTGCACAAAACCCCGGACAAGGATCTGTTCAATCTCTTCAAAAAGCTGGAATTCGTTTTCAATCTCCTCGGGGTAGACGTTCTTGCCCCCTGCGGTCACGATCATGTTTTTTGCCCGACCGGTAAGGTAGAGGTAATTTTCACTATCCAGGTAACCCAGGTCCCCGGTCTTGAGGTACCCATCTTCGGTAAAAGCTGCGGCGGTTTCCTCCGGCATTTCAAAGTAGCCCTTCATCACTACCGGACCCTTGACGATAACCTCACCTATCCCCCGTTCGTCGGGGTTGAGAATCTTCATATCAACCTGGGGAATTACCTTACCTACGCTTGTCTCCTTGTAATGATCGATGGGATTGAGGTTGATAATCGGAGAGGTTTCAGTGAGACCGTAGCCTTGGACAAAGTCAAGTCCCAGCTGATTGTACTTACGGAAAACACTGGGCGCCAGGGGGCCGCCACCGCAGATGCAGACCCGCAGGGTGGAGAGGGAAGCCTTTTTCAGGATAAAGTTGAACATTTTTTTGCCGGGATTCACCTTGAAGATCTTTTTGACGAGTCCGGATATCCCCATCAGCGTGGAGATAAGGCCGTATACAATGGGGCCCATCTCGCGGATGTTTCGCATTATCCCGTTGAGGACCTTGTTAAAAAGCATCGGAACCGCCAGAAGCATGGTCACCTTGCCCTCTTTGAGGTCCTTGAGGATCGCCTTGGACACCATCCGCTGTCCAAAAACCACTTCCGCTCCGACAGAGATAGTTTCAATAAAGACCGCCAGCATGGTATAGGCGTGATGGAGGGGGAGAATGGCGTAGAAAACATCGGTATGATACACCGAAAAGGGGGTTCCCTGGGCCAAATAACAGTCGGAAACCAGATTCTGGTGGGTCAGCATGACCCCCTTGGGATTCCCCATGGTGCCGGAGGTAAAGAGGATCGCCGCCAGGTCCGTTTCCACCGCTTCCTCAATCTTCGCCGGGGGACCGTCAAGGTCGTAGATATAGAGGCCCACCCCTTTCTTGAGGGAGATAATACTCTCCAAATTCCCCGGGTTTTTCAAGTAACGGTCGTGTTTTTCCTCATCGGTAAAGAGCATGCGGACCTTTGCCGTCCCAAGGAGGAGGTCTGTCTCCTCCCCCTTCAACTGTTGATCGATGGGTACCACCGTTGCCCCGGCAAAGAGGATTCCAAGATAGGCCACGGTCCACTCCGGGGCGTTTTTCCCTGTCACCGCCACGGTGTCTCCCTTGCGGATCCCCTTGTTGTGGAGCCACCGGGCAACCGCCGTAATTTTCTCTAAGGCTTCTCTATAGGTCAAACTGATGCGGGTCTGTTCGTAAATCGTAAAACAAGGCCGATCCCCGTAACGTGCAACGGTGATCCTGAACATTTCCGGCAGGGTGGGCCATGTTCCCGTAAAGAATTGCCCCCGGAATTCTTCCAAAAAAGCCCACGGTGTCTGTACATTCTCCATACTTTACCTCTTAAAAAGTTATTATAACCTTGACACGGAATTCCCGGAAAAGTTGCATTAAACCTCCGGATATTTTCATTCTGTAAACGTATCCGGAAACGTATCCGGCAGTACGGGGAGGGCCACTTCCAAAATCCGTTGTTTTGACCTATAGTAAGAGTGAGGTCTGTGATATGTTGAGAGCCGCCCTGCGGTCATACAGATTCCTGTTATTCGGCCCGGTGTTGTTGATTGGGGCATCGGTGTTTTTCCCCTCCTGTTCCGCCCGGATCGAGGGGACCCTTCGGCAGGATGGAACTGCGGAACTCCGGGTGGATGCATCCCTGGAACCCCGAATGACCGCCCTGATCCGTTCGCTTTCCCGGATGATGGGCAGTTTATCCGGTGAGACGGGTTCCTCCTCCGGCGGGGAGGAACGTTTCTTTGACGGTCCGTCTATAGCCAAATCCATGGCCGCCGCACCGGGGGTAGCTGCGGTATCCCTTGTCAATACCGGTCCCACGGCCATTGCCGGGACCATCAGCCTCTCCCGGGTGGATGCCTTTCCGTCGGCGCCGGCATTATCCGGCGGAGATACCGGTGGCGCCGCCGCGGGGAGCCGGTTTATCCGCTACGAACCGGAGGGACGGCTGCTTATCACCGTGGACCGTGCATCCGCACCCTTGCTCCTCTCCTTATTCTCCCCGGAGATTAGCGATTATCTTTCGGCCCTGATGGCCCCGGTGGTCACCGGTGAAAACCTGACCAGATCGGAATACCTCGATCTGGTTACTTCGTTTTACGGACGCCCCCTGGCGGATGAGATTGCCGCCTCCCGAATCGCCATCACCATCGATTTCCCCCGGCCGGTCACCGCTATCACGGGTGGAACCGCCCGGGATAACCGGGCCCGGTTCAGTCTGCCCCTGACGGACTTCCTGGTTCCGGAAAAGTCTCTGGTGTATGAGGTTGTCTGGAAATAGGCGGTTATGGAGACGGTAAAGGGGCAGCGTCCGGTATCTATGCCCGTCAGAGTCCGTAGTCATAAAAAATAGTTGATAATTCCTTTAATATAGATATAAAATAGAATATAATATTATATAGATGATGGATGGAGGGTATACATGGCAGCAGCGGGCGCGACGCTGGAGAAAAAAACGGATTCTTCCGGGGGGATCGATTTTCCCCCGGATCTTTTGTCTTTTATTGATGAATGGAAGGTAAAGCCGGGTAGTCTTATCATGATTCTGCATAAGACCCAGGAGACCTTTGGGTATATTTCCCGGGCCGCGGCGGAGCGGCTTTCCCGGCTTACGGGGATTCCCCTGGCCCGGATTTACGGGGTGATCACCTTTTATCATTTTTTCAAAACCACAAAACCGGGGAAACACAAGATCTCCGTGTGCCTGGGTACGGCCTGTTATCTCAAAGGCGGGGCGGATCTCATTGAGGAGGTCCATACCCTGTTGGGATTGAGCGAAGGCGGAGTTACCGAAGACGGGCTCTTTTCCATCGATCCGGTCCGTTGTGTTGGATGCTGCGGTCTTGCCCCGGTTATGACCGTAGGCAACGATACCTACGGGAAGCTGACCAAGGATCAGTTGCCGGGGATCATCGCAAAATATCAGAACAGTTGATGCAGGGGACGCTGTTCCTGGCGGAGTCTTGGTCCAGGTTTATCAAAGAGGTTTCATGCATTTTACTTTGAGCGACCTTGTTATTGATATTGCCCAAAATGCGGTTGAATCGGCGGCGGACCTGGTGGAATTGGATATTGCAGAAACCGCCGCGGAATTTCGTTTTACGGTGCGTGATAACGGCAAGGGCATGGATCAGGACGAATTGAAACAGGCCATGGATCCCTTTGTGACCGATGGGGTAAAGCATCCCCACAGAAAGGTGGGGTTGGGGATCCCCTTTCTCATTCAGACTGCGGTCCAGTCCGGGGGTGGTTGGGATATCAGGTCCGAAAAAAACCTGGGTACCACCGTTACGGCATGGTTTGATAGGGGAAATGTGGATACTCCGCCGGTGGGGGATCTTTCAGGCATGTTCCGGACTATTTTGCTTTTTCAGTGTTCCGGCGACATACTGGTCCGCCGGTTCTGTGATGACGGAAAGCGGAGCATCCATTACGAGGTCCGTAAGTCCGGGCTGCTTGACGCGCTGGGGGACCTGGAGGATGCGGGTTCCCTGGCGTTGCTCCAGAAATACCTTAAATCAATAGAAGAAGATGATGAGAGGTTTGAGGCATCATCATAAGGATTCGTCAAGCGACGGATCGTCATAGGGTTTATTCAGAATCCGGCAGGGTTTTGAAGGGCGCCCTTAGAATATTTTTTGAGAAAGAGGAGAGGAAGATGGCTAAAATGAGTTTGGAGGAACTGCGGCAGCTTAGGGATTCCAAAAAGACCGATCTCCGGAAGCGTGACGCCGAGGGCAAAGAAATCCAGGTAATCGTGGGTATGGGTACCTGTGGTATCGCAGCCGGCGCCAAGGTTACCCTGGACGCTTTTATCAATGCCCTGGATTCAGAACAATTGGTAGATCAGGTGCTGGTCCGGCAGACCGGTTGTATGGGGCTCTGCCATTCTGAGCCTACCGTGGAGGTTATCGTCCCCGGTATGCCCCGGGTTATATACGGCAAGGTTGACGCCGTTACCGCAGGGGACATCGTTAGAAAGCACATCATCGGCAAGGAACTTCTGGATAACCATATCCTTGACCGTCCGGCCGCCGATATTGTGAATCCGAAGTAAGGAGCGTCCCATGGCATACAACCATTATATCCTTACCTGTGGCGGAACCGCCTGCGAGTCTAACAAGGGAGTGGAAATTTACGATAATCTTATCGCCGAGGCGGAAAAGCAGGGGGTTAAACACGAGGTCCAGATCGTCAAGACCGGCTGTTTCGGCTTTTGTGAGCAGGGGCCCATCGTCAAAGTCCTGCCGGAGGAATCCTTTTATGTGGGGGTGAAGCCTGAGGATGCCAGGGAGATCATCGCCGAACAGATCCTCAAGGGCCGGGAGGTTCCCCGGCTCCTGTACAAACAGGATGCGGAAAAAAAGAAAACCACTGCGATAGAAGATATTGAATTTTATCAAAAGCAGTTCCGGGTGGTGTTACGGAACTGCGGGGTTATCAACCCTGAGAGTATCGATGAATACATAGCCAGGGAAGGCTATATCGGCCTTGAAAAGACTCTTTTTGAAATGAAGCCCGAAGACGTGATCAATGAGCTTAAAATTTCGGGACTCCGGGGCCGGGGCGGCGCGGGCTTCCCCACCTGGCTCAAGTGGGATCTGACCCGCAAGGTTGAGGGGAACGTAAAATATGTGGTCTGCAATGCCGATGAGGGAGATCCCGGGGCTTATATGGACCGGTCCACCATCGAGGGGGATCCCCATTCCGTCATTGAGGCCATGATCATCTGTGGTAAAACTATCGGCGCTCACCAGGGTTATGTCTATATCCGGGCAGAATATCCCCTGGCCATTGAACGGCTCAAGATAGCCCTGGCCCAGGCCAAGGATTATGGTCTTTTGGGGAAAAACATTTTAGGTTCCGGTTTTGATTTTGATGTGGAGATCCGCCTGGGGGCCGGGGCCTTTGTCTGCGGCGAGGAGACGGCCCTGATCAAATCCCTGGAAGGCCAGCGGGGTATGCCCGTACCCAAGCCTCCCTTCCCGGCGACGAACGGTCTCTGGGGTAAGCCCACGGTGATCAACAACGTGGAAACCCTGGCGAATATCCCGGTGATCATAACCAAGGGCGGTGCATGGCTTGCCCGGATTGGTACCGAAAAGTCCAAGGGAACCAAGGTGTTCGCCCTTACCGGAAAGGTAAAAAATTCCGGCCTTGTAGAAGTACCCATGGGGACCACCCTGCGGGAGATCATCTTTGAGATCGGGGGCGGCATCAAGGACAAGAAGAAGTTCAAGGGGGTCCAGACCGGGGGCCCCTCCGGAGGCATCCTGACCGAAGCGGTTTTGGACACCCCCATTGATTACGAAAGCCTCACCGCCATGGGCTCCATGATGGGTTCCGGGGGTATGATCGTCATGGATGAAGATGACTGCGTGGTGGACGTGGCCCGGTTCTACATGGACTTCTGCGTGGATGAGTCCTGCGGCAAGTGTTCCCCCTGCCGGATCGGTACCACCCAGATTCTCAACATCCTGGAAAAAATAACTAACGGCAACGGTGAGCAGAAGGATCTGGATAAACTAGAGGCTATCGGCAAGGCCATGACCAAGGCCTCCCTCTGTATGCTTGGCGGTTCCGCAGCGAATCCTACTTTGTCTACGGTAAAAAATTTCCGGGATGAATACCTGGAGCATATTCAGGACAAGAAATGCCGTGCCGGCAAGTGTAAGAATCTGCTCCGCTTCGATATCGATACCGAAAAATGTATCGGTTGCGGCGCCTGCGCCCGGCGTTGTCCCGCTAATTGTATCAGCCAGGTGAGTGGCAGTGACAAGAAACGGCCGCCTTATGTCATAGATCAGTCTAAGTGTATCAAGTGCGGCGAGTGTTTCAAAAACTGTAAATTCGGCGCGGTCTTCAAAAAATAGGAGAATAACATGGTTAACCTAAAAATAAATGGCAGAGCCCTCCAGGTTGAGGAAGGCACATCGATTTTGAATGCGGCCCACAAGGTACATATCAAGATTCCCAGCCTCTGTTATAACCCGGATTTGCCTCCCTGGGCATCCTGCGGGATCTGCATTGTCCGGATGGAGGGGACGCCCAAGATGGTCCGGGCCTGTACCACCCCGGTTGCCGAGGGGATGAGTGTCATCACCCATGACCCGGAGATTATCACGGTGCGCCGTACTGCGGTAGAGCTGATCCTCTCCAACCACCCCAACGACTGTCTCCAGTGTCCCCGGAACGGCAACTGTGAGCTCCAGGCCCTGGCGGCGGAATTCGGTATCCGGGAGGTGCCCTACCGGAAGGTCCTCAACGCCCTGCCCATCGACAATTCCAATCCGGCCATTGTGCTGAATCCGGAGAAGTGTATCCGCTGCGGTCGTTGCGTCAAGGTCTGCCAGGAGATGCAGAACGTCTGGGCCCTGGAATTCCTTGGCCGGGGCATCAAGGGCCGGATTGCCTCCGCTGCGGATACCCCCCTGGGGGAGAGCCCCTGCATCAAGTGCGGCCAGTGCGCCGCCCACTGTCCCGTGGGGGCCATTTACGAGCGGGATGATACCGCCAAGGTGTGGGCTGCCCTGCAGAACCCGGAACTGCACCCGGTGGTACAGATAGCCCCGGCGGTCCGGGTTGCCCTGGCGGAGGAATTCGGCCTTGAACCGGGGGCTCTCCTTACCAAAAAGATCTACGCCGCCTTGCGGCATCTTGGTTTCAAGACCGTTTTTGATACCAACTTCTCCGCGGACCTTACCATCATGGAGGAAGGGACGGAACTGGTGAAACGCCTTACCCGGGGAGCGGGGAAATCCGGGGAATCTTCCTCCGATATTCCCCTGATCACCAGTTGCTGCCCCGCCTGGGTTGATTATATGGAGAAGTACTACGCCGACATGATCCCCAATTTCTCTACCGCCAAGTCTCCCCAGCAGATGATGGGGGCCATGATCAAGGCCTACTGGGCGGCCAAAGTCGGCATTGAGCCGGAAAAGGTTTACTCCGTTTCGGTGATGCCCTGCACCGCCAAGAAGTGGGAAACCAAGCGGAACGACGATATGAAGAGCGCCGGCCGGCTTGCGGGACGGGATTTTGGTTATGATGTGGATATCGCCATCACCACCAGGGAACTGGCCCGGATGATCAAGCAGGCGGGGATTGAGATCCTCAATCTTGATGATGAGGAGGCGGATAATCCTCTGGGGCCCTACACCGGGGCGGGAACCATCTTTGGCGTTACCGGCGGGGTCATGGAGGCTGCGATCCGGAGCGCCTATTTCCTTGTGACCAAAAAGGAACTGGGGGATGTGAATTTCCTCCCCGTCCGGGGCCTTGAGGGAGTTAAGGAAGCGGAGGTTGATTTCGGCATACCCGTCATTGGCTCAAGCAGCAAGATCCGCATCGCCGTGGCCCACCAGATGGGGAATATTGCCGCTGTGCTGGACCGGATCCGGGCTGCCCGGGATACGGGCAAGGAGACCCCCTACCACTTTGTGGAGGTCATGGCCTGCCGGGGCGGCTGTATCTCCGGCGGCGGTCAGCCCTACGGTTCCACCGATGCGATCCGTTCCCGGCGTACCAGGGGGCTTTACAGCGACGACGAAAAATCGCAGTACCGGTGTTCCCACCAGAATCCCTTTATCAAACAGATTTACGATGAATTTCTGGGAGAGCCCACGGGTCACAAGGCCCATGAACTTTTGCATACCAAATACGAGGAACTGCCTCTGTACGTCAAGTAGCGGGAATTGAGGTCCGGGGTTTTGCAGTTCTCCCGGACCTTGCCGGAACTTCCGGGGAATCCTTACCGGCTCTGCCGGAATTCCCTGGTTGCCGTTATTTTGTAAATCCCTTTTTTGTTTCATTGTAAAAAAAAAAGAAGGGTGTTAAGCTTAAGGTAATAAATAGTCCCTATTTCAGGAGGATAAAATGGAAAAGCTTTTTAAGCTCAGTGCGCACGGTACAACCTTTCAAAAAGAGTTTACCGCCGGACTAACCACATTTCTGACCATGGCCTATATCCTGGCAGTTAACCCGGGAATGCTGGGCAGTATTGGTGATGGAATGACCCCCGGCGCGGTATTTACCGCTACGGCACTGGCTTCTGCCATTGCTACCCTGGTTATGGCCTTTGCGGCAAATTTACCAATTGCCCTGGCCCCGGGTATGGGACTAAACGCTTTTTTTACCTATTCGGTGGTATTCGGCATGGGGTATTCCTGGCAGATCGCCCTGACTGCGGTATTCTGTGAAGGCATCCTGTTCATCATCCTTTCTTTCTTTAACGTCCGGGAGGCCATCATCAAAGCCATTCCGATAAACCTCAAAAATGCGGTGGCCGTGGGTATCGGCCTCTTCATTGCCCTCATAGGGCTGGTGAACGCCGGTGTGGTGGTGGGTGATTCCGGCACCATCACCGGTCTTGGTTCCCTGACCTCCGGCTCTGCCATGGTAGCCCTTATCGGTCTGGTTGTCATGATCATCCTCTATGTCCTCAAGATACCCGGCGCCATCCTCATCGGCATACTCATAACCACCATCATAGGTATTCCCTTTGGGGTTACCGTAGTTCCCGATGGGTTCAGCCCGGTGCGGTTTCCCGATAACCCCCTCTTTTTTCAGTTCGATTTTTCCGTTGTTTTGTCCCTTAAATTCTTTGTGATCTTCTTTACCTTCCTTTTTGTGGACATCTTTGATACCGTAGGTACCCTTGTGGGGGTAACTACTCAGGGCGGGATTATCAATAAACAAGGGGAGATTCCCCGGGTCAAGCAGGCCCTTCTGGCTGATGCCGTCGGTACTGTTGCGGGGGCTGCGCTGGGTACTTCCACGGTTACCAGCTATGTGGAAAGCGCCGCCGGGGTTGCCGCCGGAGGCCGTACCGGGCTTACCGCCCTTTCGACCGCGGTGTTGTTCTTAGTGGCCCTCTTTCTGGGACCGATCTTCCTCTTGGTTCCTGGAGCCGCTACCGCGCCGGCCCTGGTGCTGGTAGGCTTTTTGATGATGAAGTCGGTAACCGGCATTGATTTTTCCGATCCTACCGAGGGGATCCCTTCGTTCCTCGCTATTATAATGATGCCCTTTGCCTATAGCGTGGCGGAAGGTATCGTCTATGGTATCCTCTCCTATGTGATTCTGAAGCTTGTAACCGGCAAGGTAAAGGATATTAGCCTGGTCACCTGGGTGCTTTTTGTGATCTTTATTCTCAGATTCTTCATTAAATAAAACTGAAGCGGAACAGGTCCCGTGTACGGATGAAATGTCCTATATTTTATCCCTGCCCGGGACCGGGAGTCCGTACCGGAACGGATACGGAATCCTGCTTTATCTTGTTTGAAGACCCCGGGAATATGTCCGGAGGGGTTTTTGTTCCCCGGGGATGATTTTGGCAGAACCGGGGAAGGGATATTTTCAGTATCCCTAAAACCGGGAGGAAACTCTATGAAAGGTATATTGCTTATCCAGGCAGGGTATATGCAGGATGCGGACCGGAAGGTTTACAGCCTGTTGAGTACCCTTTCCAACGAAGAGCGGGAAGCGGAGCGGGGGAGTTACTACGGTAGTCTCTCTGGTCTTGCCAGGCATATCCTGGGGGGGACCCTTTACTTCCACAGCATGTTCAAGGCCGCCCTGAAAGAGAATCCGGCTGCGGTCAAAGCCCTCTCCTATCCGGCCGCCGCCCTCCCCGAGGGCAAGCTCACCGAAGCTCAGTGGAAAAATCTTGAATCCCTCTTTGAGAGCGGCAATGGGGCGACAATCCAATTTGTCTCCGCTCTGAAGGACACGGAATTAAATACTCCGGTTCCGGTTGAGTGGTATGGCGGGAATCCTGCTGCGGTTCCCCTGTACTTTATGTTCAACAACCTGTTTGTCCACGGGCTGCACCACCGGGGGCAGATCTCCCAAATTCTGGATGAACTCAAGGTGGACAACGATTACTCGGGGATCGATGTGGCGTTTCTCAAGTTGGTTCATTAAATCAAACTCCGCATGTTTTAAAAAATAAAGATGATCCAATATGTTTTAAAAAAATAATATTGAAGAAGCGGATAATTTTTTAAACTTGTCCGGAATTACAGCCGGGCAGGATAGATTTTTATAATTACGATACATACCGAAATCTTCAGCGGTTCCCTAATGTTCAGGTCCTTGTTTCCGCAACGCCTCCTCTCATGTCTCCCGGAAATATTTTTTGCTGTCCGGACAGGTACTATGCCGAAGGGGTTTTTTAAGATACACTTAAGAGGATTTCCGGATTCCCCAGGCGGATTCCGGATACGATTTTATTCAGGGAGGTATTGATGATGAAGCGAAGGGCCTTGATTATCTGCGGCGGATGGGACGGGCATGAACCTAAGCTGATAACCGCACGGTTTAAACAGTTTCTTGAATCGGAGGACTTTGATGTAGCGGTGGAGGAAAAGCTTGATGTTTTTAATGATAAGGAGCGGCTTAACGATCTGGACCTTTTGATCCCCGTCTGGACCATGAGCAATGATGAGCTGGGGTATGGTTTTTTTGAACCCTTCCTCGAGGCCGTTGGCGGAGGTCTTGGAGTAGCGGGAAATCACGGAGGCATGTGCGATGCCTTTAGGAAAAGCGTCGAATACCAGTTTCTTACCGGGGCAAACTGGGTCTCCCATCCCGGCGGCGATGGTACCAAGTATAGGGTGAATATTATAAGCAAGTCCAATCCCATTACCGAAGGTATCAGCGACTTTGAGATTTCTTCGGAACAGTATTACCTCCACGTGGACCCGGCAAATGAAGTGCTTGCGACTACCCGGTTTCCGACGACGAGGTGGTATCATTCGGCCAATGGTGAAGTGGATGTACCCCAGATTTGGTGCCGGAAATGGGGCTATGGCCGGGTATTCTACAACGCTCTGGGTCATCATGATGATGTCTTTAATATTCCTGAAGCTTGGGAGCTTATGAAGCGGGGTCTCCTTTGGGCTGCAGGCAGCAAACGTATCGCCCGGGAAAAAGGCCTTTCGGCAGAGGACTGGAAAACCCCTAAGCCCATGTATTAAGGGAATCTCCGGAATCTGCGTCATTATAATGCTGCCGTTATCCATGACGGCCAGAGGAGTAAAACATGAACATACAGCGGATTGGTATTGTAGGGATTGGGAATATAAGCGGTATCTATCTCAAGAACCTCACCGGAATGTTCGGCAGGCGGGTTAAGGTAACTGCGGTGACGGATCTTATCCCTGAACGGGCCGCCAAGGCTAATGCTGACTATGGGATTCCTCATATCCTGCAAACCGACGATCTTATCAACAGTCCGGATGTGGATATTGTTCTCAATATAACCCAGCCTCCCAATCACTATCAGGTTGCCCTGGCGGCGGTGAAGGCGGGGAAACATGTTTATGATGAAAAGCCTCTCTGCGTTAAGCGGGAAGAGGCGGCGGAGGTGCTTAAAATTGCCGCAGAAAAGAAGTTGCGGGTTGGGGGCGCTCCGGATACCTTCCTGGGAGCGGGGCTCCAGACCTGCCGCAAGCTCATCGATGATGGTTGGATAGGAAAACCTATTGCCGCTACCGCTTTTATGATGAACCATGGACATGAACACTGGCATCCCGATCCGGAATTTTACTACAAGACAGGGGGCGGCCCCATGTTCGATATGGGGCCCTACTATCTTACTGCCCTGGTAAACCTCCTGGGACCCGTTACCCGGGTGTCGGGGTCCGCCAAGCAGGGCTTTAAAACCCGGACCGTTACCAGTGAACCCCAAAACGGCAAGATGATCACCGTGGATGTTCCTACCCATATTGCAGGGATCCTTGATTTTGCCAACGGCGCGGTGGGAACCATTATCACCAGTTTTGATGTGTATTCCCACACCCTTCCCTTTATTGAGATCTACGGCTCTGAAGGCACCCTCCGGGTACCGGATCCCAATACCTTTGGCGGCCCGGTATATGTAAGCCGTTTCCGGGCCGAAGGCTGGTCGGAGATTCCCCTGCTTAAGGATTTCCCCGAAAACAGCAGGGGGCTGGGGATCACCGATATGGCCGAAGCCATCGTTGAGGGACGGCCCCACCGGGCGTCCGGGGACTTGGCCTTCCATGTGCTTGAGGTCATGCATGGCATCCACGATGCTTCCGCATCGGGGACTTACTACCAGCTTACAAGCACCTGTTCCAGGCCGGAAGCCATGAATTAGGGTAG
>JAITJI010000010.1 GCA_031279015.1 Spirochaetaceae bacterium | reverse complement strand
GTACGGAAGGCGTTCTGTTCCGCCGCCCAGGTAAAGTAGGGGAACAGGGGTTCATAGCTGATCCCCGCCAAACCGGCCCCCTTCTTTGTCCAGATGACGGTATAATCGGCGGGGGTTTTGTAGTAGGCGGAGAGCCGGGCCTCCGCCAGGATGTAGTGATCCCTTCCGCCGGAGGACTTGTCTTCCACCAACACATAATCAATGTCAGGCCCCAGGGTGAGGGCAAGGTTGGACGGCAGAGTCCAGGGGGTGGTGGTCCAGGCTAAAAGGTAGGTGTTGGGGGGCAGCGCCGGGGTCCCTCCCGGGGGCGTTGCGGGGGTGGAACCCCCGCTGAGGGGGGGAGCGGAGGAGCCGGAGGCTCCGGAGCGGGGGGGGAGACTTCCCCCCTCCTTAACCTTGAAGCGGATGGTGATGGCCGGATCGTGGACATCTTTGTAGCCTCCCAGATTGAGTTCATGGTTTGAGAGAACCGTAGCGCAGCGGGGACAGTAGGGCAGGATGTAGTGGCCTTCATAGAGGAGGCCCTTCTCCCAGAGGGACTTCATGACCCACCAGATGGTCTCCATATAATTGGGATCCATGGTTTTATAATCATTGTCAAAATCGACCCACCGGCCAAGGCGGGTTATCACATCCTGCCATTCCCTGACGTACCGTAAAACCGAAGAACGGCAGGCCTCGTTAAACTGCGCCACCCCGTAGCGTTCAATGTCGGTTTTTGAGTTGAGGCCCAGTTCTTTTTCAATAAGGTTCTCAACCGGAAGACCATGACAATCCCAGCCGAAACGCCGCTCCACCCGTTTGCCCTTCATGGTCTGGTAACGGGGGATGATGTCCTTTATGGTACTGGGAACAAAATGTCCGAAATGGGGCATCCCCGTGGCAAAGGGAGGGCCGTCATAGAAGATATACTCCTCCGCTCCCTCCCGCCGGGCTATGGACTTTTTGAAAATATCGTTCTTTTCCCAAAAAGCCAAAATATCTTCTTCCAGCTTGGGAAAATTTACTTTAGGATCAACAGGCTTATACACCGAAGTTCCTCCCCGCCGCTACAGCATAGTCTACTACCCCCAGGGGGCCGTACATCCAATAGCACTATGCCATAATTGTTACGGTTTTTCCAGTAGACTGCCTGGGAGCAGGCCGCCCGGAAGCCAGAGGGGAAGGTAATACCTGCGCGGCGGTACATCCGGAAAAAATGATTTGGGAAAGTACGTTTACCACCTCATTATACTGGAAGTTGTTGATATCTACCCGGGTGCCGGGCCGGTTGGCGCAAAGATACCGGATCGAGTCGAATTGGCCGTTAGGCCTTTCAGAACACACCGTACTTCATGGGGCGGCTCCCCCGGAGGGGCGATGTTTACCAGCTCCGGCGGCGTAATGCCGCAGCGGGATTCCCGCCACCGGCACCGGAAAGCGAAACGGCAGCATTCCCCCTCCGCCGGTTCCCGCTGTGTTTCATCGCCGGGGGGTTCCGGGTTTTCCCCGGCGATTTCCGGGATAGCCTCCAGAAGGGTCCGGGTGTAGGGATGGGCCGGAGCGGAGTACAGGGTCCGGGCTGTACCGAGCTCCACGATCTGTCCGTTGTACATTACCGCTATCCTGTCACAGAGGTAGTACACCAGATTTAGATTGTGGGAGATAAAAACCAACGCCAGTCCAAGCCGCTCATGCAGGTCCCGGAACAGATTCAGTATCTGTGCGCCCACGGACACATCCAGGGCGCTTGTCGCCTCATCGGCGATGATGAGTTTTGGTTCCAGCATCAGGGCGCAGCCGATACAGACCCGCTGTTTCTGTCCTCCCGACAGTTCGGCGATCCGGCGGGTTTTATAGGACGGATCCAGCCCTACCATACGGAGGACTTCATCAACCCGTTTGATCCGTTCCTGCCTTGAGCCAATCCGGTGTATTCTGAGGGGTTCCTCTAAAAGCCAGCCTATCCGTTTGACCGGATTGAGGGAACTTGAGGGGTCCTGAAAAACAGCCTGGACCTTCCGTGCCATTTCCCAGCGCCGGCTTTTATCCTGCCGCAGGCCGTCTATATATATTTCCCCCTCATGATCTATGAGCCCCAAAACACTCCGGCCCAGGGTTGTTTTGCCGCAGCCCGATTCACCTACAAGGCCAAAGATCTCCGCGGGCTTCATCTCTATATTGATATGATCCAGGACGGGCTTTTTTTCCTTTCTGCCAAAGCCGCCGTAGGCCCGGGTCACATAGGTGTTGGAGACATCCCGTATCATCAGAAGAGATTCAGATTCTGACATATTCCATCTCACTTTCCGGGTCAACCAGGATACAGCGGACGCTGTGATTCTCAC
This sequence comes from Spirochaetaceae bacterium, assembly GCA_031279015.1. GTDB lineage: Bacteria > Spirochaetota > Spirochaetia > Treponematales > Breznakiellaceae > JAITJI01. The sequence goes on along the minus strand of JAITJI010000010.1, from coordinate 12,566 downwards.
CCAGGGGAATGGCCTTGGGGAAGGCGGCAAAACAGCGATCCTCCGCCCGGACACACCGGGGGGCAAAGGGGCAGCCTGCAAAATGGGCTTCCCCCTTTTCTTCTATAGACGGTACCTTTCCCGGAATGTTTACCAGGGCTTGGCCCTTCCGTTCCCGGACGGGAATGGACCCCATAAGTCCCCTGGTGTACTCATGGACGGGATGGAAAAAAATATTACGAACCGTACCTTCCTCCACAAGCCTGCCGGAGTACATCACCAGCACCCGGTCGCATATCCGGTTTATCACCCCCAAGTCATGGGAAATAAAGAGGATCGAAGTTCCCAGATCCCGGTTGATCCGTTTCATGAGCCGCAGTATCTGGGCCTGGATGGTAACGTCCAGGGCGGTGGCCGGTTCGTCGGCGATGAGCAGTTTGGGCTTACACACTATCGCCAGGGCTATCATCACCCGTTGACGCATACCCCCTGAAAGCTGGTGGGGATACTCATGGATCAGTTTTTCAGGGCTGCGGAGGCCCACCTTGTTCATAATATCCATCACCTCATCGCCGATAAGCTTCCGGTTCTTCCACCCGTGCAGTTTCAGGGGTTCCGCAATCTGGGCGCCGATTCTGAGCAGGGGGTTAAGGGAGGTCATAGGCTCCTGAAACACCATGGATATTTCATTGCCCCGGATACGGCAGAGTTCCCGCTCCGACAAGCCCCGTATGTCCCTGCCGTCGAATATGACACCGCCGCCGGTTAGCTCCACCCCCTGGGGCAGCAGACCGGGAATCGACAGGGCGGTAAGACTCTTGCCGCAGCCGGATTCCCCAACGATGCCCACAATTTCTCCGGGCATTATCTTAAAGCTGATATTCTCCACCGCAGGCAGGTATTTCCGGTTCCGCCGGATACCCACCGACAGGCCCTCAACCCGTAATAATGGCATCATCCCCTTACCCTCAACAGTAGCGCCGGCGGATGCCCTCACCAATGTAGTGAAAGGCCATAACCGTTACCATGATCATGATCCCCGGGGAAAGGGCGCACCAGGGTGCATTGAACAGAAAATTCTGGGATTCCGAAAGCATCCGCCCCCAGCTTGGCGTGGGGGGTTGTATGCCCAGCCCAAGGTAACTCATGGTAGCCTCCGCCAAAATTGCATTGGACAGGCCCAGGATCGTAGCGGAAAGCAGGGAGGGCGCCGTATTCGGCAGTATGTGTACAAATATGATACGAAAATGGGAAGCCCCCATTAGCTCGGCGGTTTTTACAAAATCGCTGTTCTTGTACTGCAGCATCTCATTGCGCATGATCCGTACATATCCGGGGATAAACAACACAAGTAACGCAACGATAAGGGTAAAGGGGCCGTTTTCCATGAGGGAAACCATGACCAGGGCCAGCAGTATCCCGGGAAAAGAGCTTATGGCGTCCATAAGCCGCGTAACAATTTCATTGCTGAGCCCTCCTGCATAACCCGCCACAAGGCCTACGGAGGAACCTATGGCGGCGCTCCCCAAAACGGTGCAAACCGATACCAGGAGTGTGTAGCGGCCTCCGGTCATAACCCGGGAAAATATGTCCCGGCCAAAATTATCGGTACCCATCAGAAACCGCGATCCCGGCGGTATAAACCGATCCGCCGGTTCTATATCATTGATATCGTAAGGGGTATAAAAGAGACTCACCACCGCCATGCCCGCCACCAGCACGGCAAGGACAAAACCTATCTTAAAATCAAACCCCCATTTTGTCCGCATCATCCACCCGCCTTACCGCACCCGGATCCTCGGATCTATCATCCGGATGGCAATATCCACCAGGGTATTGGCCAGTACAACAACACCGGCGATATAAACCACCAGGGTTTGTACCATCGGAAAATCCCGGGACATAATAGAAGCGATTATTAATCTGCCGATTCCCGGTATAGTAAAAACCTGCTCAATGACGATACTGCCGGAAAAAATATCCCCGATGATCATGCCCAAAAGGGTCAGGGCCGGAATAATGGCGTTTCTGAGGACATGCCGGTACAGCACCCAATGGCGGGAACCTCCCTTGCTGTAGGCGGTACGCACATAATCACTCCGGAGCTGTTGAAACACGGAACCCCGCAGAAATTTTATCACCACCGCCGCATTGGGCATGGCAATCGCCAGGGCGGGAAACACCAGGTATCCCAAAAAGGCGCCAATGTTCTCCCGGTACGATACATAGGCTCCGGGGGTAAAGAAGCGCAGCAAAAGTCCGAATATCCAGATAAAAAGCACCCCCAGGAAAAAACCGGGGATGGAAATATTAATGGTAGTAATAGTGTTCACCAGATTGTCAAGGAGGGAATTTTCCTTCCGCACCGTCAGCAGGGTAACGGTGATAGAAATAAGCAGGATAAACGCCACCGCCATGAAGGCCAGGGTAAAGGTAACGGGCAGCCGTTCGGCTATCAGTTCGGCAATGGGAGTCCCCCGGAAACGCACCGAATTCCCCAGATTGCCGGTAAAAAAATTACCAAGCCAGGAGAGGTACTGTTCCGGCAGGCTCCGGTCGAGTCCCATTTCTGCCCGCAACGCCGCCAGCTTGTCTGCCGTCGCCTCTATTCCCAGGATCAGGCTGGCGGGATCTCCCGGGATAAACCTGAAGGCGGCAAAGGTGAGGAGGGAAACGAGAAACAGGGTTAAAATGCTGATCAAAAGCCGTCTACCGATAAACCGCATGGGATCCCTCCCCTCCTCTCCTGCTGCAGATTCCTTTTTTATTTTGTTTTATATATGGTTGATAAATCAAAGACATACAAGGGGTAGCTTATCGCCCCGGCATATCCTTTTACAAAGGCATGGAATCCCAGGATATCCTGGATGTAGACGCTGGCGGCCTCTTCCGAAATAATCCGCTGGGCCTCTTTGAACAGACGGATACGGGTGCTGTCGTCGGCCTCCGTCCGGGCCGCGTCATAGACCTTGTCAAAGGCGGGACTCTTAAAGTTGACAAAGTTGACGTCCGAATCGGAACGGTACCGGGATAGAAAACCATTGGGGGAAACCTGGGAGGCATCCACTGAGATGATCGTAGCCTGGTAATTACGCCCAAGGTAGACATCCTGCAGCCAGGTTGCCCAGTCCACCAGTTTAATGGTTGCGGTTACCCCTATCTTTGCCAGTTGATTCACGATCACCTGGGCGGTATCCACGTGCATGACATAGGGGGACGCTACGGTTATCTCCAGGGAAAAACCCTTTTCATAGCCCGCGGCGGCCAGAAGGCTCCTGGCCTTTGCCGTGTCCACAGGATAGGGGTTTCTTAGAGACGTTTCGTAATACCGGGATAAGCCCGGGATCAGGGGGCTTCCCGATGGTTCTCCCTGGCCGTAAAAGGCGGCGTCGATGATCTGCTGCGTATCCACCCCATAATTCAGCGCCTGCCGTACCCGGACATCGTCAAGGGGTTTAACGGCATTGTTCAGCGCCAAAAGCTGTACGGCATTGGAATAGTTGGGCACATAGTCAAACCGGGAGGTATCAAGTTGTTGGAGCAGGGAGCCGCTTATACTGGCCGCATCGATGTTCCCCCCTTGCAGGGAGAGCAACAGGGAATCGGAGTCGGCCACAAAGACAATGGTAACCCGGTCCAGATGGGGCAGTCCCGGCTGCCAATAATGCTGATTCTTTACCAGTACCAGGGACTGCTGGGCCGTGTATGAGGATATGGAAAAAGGCCCGGTCCCTATGGGATTCCGCTCCCGGTCGGTATTGTTCTTAGGCACAATGCCCACGGTGAGGTAAGGCAGATAGTCGATATCCGGCGCCTTCAGGGTGATGCGGATCCCCCCGTCCGGCTCTATGGCGACCCTTTCTATCCGGTCAAGGCCGCTGAAACCGCCCTTAATGGCGGTATTCAGGGAAAATTCCACATCCTCCGCAGTCACCTCAGACCCATCGTGAAATTTTAAGCCCCGGCGCAGGGTAAAGGCATAGACCAGGCCGTTCTGTTCAATAGTATACTTCTCCGCCACTGCGGCAATAAAGCTGCCGTCCGGAGCGGGCCTTACCAGTCCTTCAAAGACATTAAAGAGGATGCTCCGTCCGTCGGCGGTGTTGGAAGGGTTCAGGGGGTCCAGGGTAACGGGTTCCGTGGTACTGCCGAGCCGCAGTTGTCCCCCCTCTACCCGCTCTCCGGTTCCCCCGGCGGCAGTTCCTTCCCGGGAACCTCCCCGGTCTGTTCTACCTCCGGCAAAAACAGAAGGGACGGACACCAATACCAGGCTAAGGGTTAGACCAATTAGGACTTTCTTTTTCATGCTAATTCTCCTTTTATCATGAATCATGTTATATACGAAACACGGTTAACCGCGCCAGTATACTATACCCGCGGAAACACCGTTTATCCATCGGCATATAATCCTATTAATTACTTAGGTTTAATATGATTAATCCAAATCATACTATCCGGAAAAAAGTTATGCAATACAAAAACAGCATATTTTTCGATTTTTTTTGGATTTTAACGTATCATCCATGAGCCGGGGTGATGAACTGGAACTGACCCGGCTTTTAAATGCCCTGGGCCTTACGGTACACCCCACATCATCGACACCATCCCCATCGGTACCACGCCGCTCCTGGCCAAGCTGGAATACTTTAACCCCGAGCGTGAAACGACAGAAGCTGCTCAGGGCATTGAACGCCGAACTGGTTCTTTGACCCATTCCGGAATCTCAATCCCCATCATCGTCATGGAGGATCGCTTCTATCTGCCGGCGGATCGCGATAAATTCCGGAGTGTCCTTCAAGTCCAGAGTCCGTTCATTGGGAAGCTTGATCAGTTCATTGGCCTTGATGGTTCCCGGACGGGAACTCATCACGTAAACCCGCTGAGACAGGAATACCGCTTCTTCAATATCATGGGTTACAAAAAGGATGGTTGGTTTTTCAAGCTGCCAGATTTGCCGGAGCAGAAGCTGCATGGACGATTTTGTCTGCGGATCGAGGGCGCTGAAAGGTTCATCCATCAGGAGGACCTCGGGACTATTGGCCAGCGCCCGGGCAATGGCGACCCGCTGCTTCATCCCCCCGGAAAGCTGTTTTGGATAATAGGACCTGAACTGGGTCAGCCCGATAATCGCAAGGTAGCGGTCAACTGTTTCTTTGATGCGTTCTCTGGGCAGCTTTTTAATGGTCAGGCCAAAGGCGATATTTTTTTCCACCGTCATCCAGGGAAAGAGGGTATATCCCTGAAACACCATGCCCAGGTCCGGGCCGGGGCCGCGGAGTACCTTGTCGTTTAACTGCACCACCCCTGCCGATGGTTCGTCCAGCCCCGCCAGCAGGCGCAGCAAGGTTGATTTTCCGCAGCCCGATGGACCGACAATACCTACAAATTCGTTCCGGAGGATTTCAATGTTTATATCCCGCATCGCGATCATTTCCCGCTTTTTGGCGGTATAAACTTTGGAAATATGTACCGCGACAATTTTACTGTTCGCTACCCGTGCGTTGAGCGCCACCGTTGCCTCCCTGCAAAGGATTGGTTATCTGCCAGGCAAAGCCTGGACTGCAAGTCCCGCAATTTCCCGCCGGGAACCTTCGGTTTGCGGGCCGCGAAATTGCTGTTCATACTATCGCGTTATCGCCTTTTTCAGCGGTACGAACCCGGTAAGCGTCCTTGAGGGGAAGCACGAAGATTTTTCCGTCCCCGTGATGGCCGCTCTGGTTTACCCTGACAATAATATCCGTCACCTGATCCACATCCTTGTCGGTAACGCAGATTTCGATCATTTTTCTGCTGTAGAGAATACTGCCCCGTGTGTCCTTATCATCGGTTTTCTTTTTCACTTCCAGGGAAGAACCGATATTACCCCGGCCCAAAATATCCCGGGAAGAATAAGAAACAAATTCAAGATCTTCAAGGGCTTTCCTGGTCTCCCGGTATTTTTCATGCCGGATGATGATCACCAACAGTTTCACTGTGCCGCTCCCCTATAATTCCCGCTTTCCCGAACTGATGGTTATAGTTTTTTCCACATCCAAAACAAATATTTTACCATCCCCGTAGCTGCCCTTTTTACCGGTCCGGGCGATATTCATGATGATCCTGGTTACCGGTTCTTCGCTGCTGTCTTCTACTACGATAAGGAGCATTTCTTTTGGTATTTCCGAATAATAGACATCTCCTACCTTGAGTCCTTGCTGCTTACCCCTGCCCAGGACGCTCATACGGGTTACCGCGTTAAACCCCGCGTCGCTTAAAGCTGAAATAACTTCGGAAACTTTTTCAGGACGGATTACGGCTTTTATCATTTTCATTAATCTTTACTCCTTTTTTCTTTTACCGTTACAATTCTCGCGTCCAGAGCGTAAATTCCCTTGGGAGAAATGGCAACCGGATTTATATCGGCCTCAATGATTTCAGGATACAAAAAGGGCAGCAGAGAAAACTTGCTCAAGAGCTCCCCCAGCCCTTCTATGCCGGCCGCCGCTTTTCCCCGGGTTCCCGCCAGGATTGGAAAAGACCGGATGGACCGGATCATTTCCAGCGCTTCCGGGACATCAACGGGGGCCGGCCGGAAAACGACATCCTTAAAGACCTCGGTATATATTCCCCCCATGCCGAAGGCGGCCACGGGGCCGAAATCCGGATCCCGGCTTATTCCCAGGATGATCTCCCGGTCAAAGCTCAGCATCGGATAGATGATAACGCCATGAAAGGTTTTTCCCCGGGCAACTTCCCGCAGCCGGTTAAAGGCGCGGGCGGCCTCTTCAGCGTTCCTGACATTGAGGACAACCCCCCCGGCATCTGATTTATGGATGATTTCCGGGGAAACAACCTTCATCACCACGGGAAACCCGAGTTCTTTGGCCCGCTCCGCCGCTTCTTCCCCGGAACAGGCGGTCAGAAAGGGCGGCGAAGGGATTCCCTGGCCGTTTAAGAACCGCATCGCCTCCGGCTCGGGAACGGTCCCGGCCTCCCCCCGCGGTTCCGGCGTTTCGGCGGGGACTTCCACCGGTTTTCGCCGCCCCTTTTCCCGCAGGCTTGCATAACGCCTCATGGCGTTCAGCGCCGTTACCGCCCGTTCCCCGCTGGCATAAACGGGAATATCCGCCGCCCCCAGCTTATCCAGGCTCTCCCCCAGATCGCGGCCCACGTCGAAAACAGAAAACACCGGCTTTTCGGTTTTGGCCGCCGCCGCAATTATGCCTTCCGCTACAGGCAGGGATTTCAGGTAGGGAGTACCTACATAGAGGGCTATAACGGCGTCATAGGAATGAAGCAGCGCCTTTAGGGCCTTTTCATAATCCCCGCCGCTCCCCTCCACGGTGAGATCCACCGGATTTTGGATACCCGCGTGGGGAGGCAGGAAGGAAGCCAGGGCGGTCCGGAGATCCTCATCCGCCCCGGAAACCAGGAGGCCAAGTTCATCCGCCCTATCGGCGGCCATGACCGCGGGGCCGCCCGAATTGGTTACTATCCCCAGGGAATTTCCTCCCATCTTCCGGCGGGCGGCAAAGCCCTTGGTTATGTCCAGCAGTTCCTCCAGAGTTTCCGCCCGCAGGGCGCCGCACTGGTCCAGCGCCGCGGCAAAGATCCTGTCGGATCCCGCCATAGCCCCCGTATGGGACAGGGCCGCCCGTTGTCCTGTGGAGGTTCTTCCCGATTTAATCACCACCACCGGTTTCACGGCGGTAACGGTTTTCAGGACCGCCATAAACTCCCGGCCGTTTCTGATGCTTTCAAGGTAGAGGGCGATAACCTCCGTTTCCGGATCGTCCCGGAGGTACGCCAGAAAATCCCCGGCGTTTACATCGGCGCCGTTGCCGTAGCTGACGAATTTGGATATTCCCGCCCCCTGGGCCGCGGCCATAGACATGAATAAACCGCCCATAGCGCCGCTCTGGGAAACCAGGGCAATATGGCCGGGCTCCGGGCATACCTCAAGGGTGGCGGCCAGGTTGGCGTGGGTGTTTACCAGCCCCGCACAGTTGGGGCCGATAAACCGAATTCCCTCCCTCCGGGCAGCCGCTTTGACTTCCGCTTCCCCCCGGGGGTTCCCCGCTTCGGAAAACCCGGAACTGATAATAATCGCCCCCGGCACCCCGGCTGATCCGCAATCCTCCAGGACCGGGACCACGCTTCCCGCGGGAGAAGCGATCACCGCCAAGTCTACCCGTCTGCCTATGGCCTGTACCGAGGTATATCCGGCGGCCCGGCCAACCCCCTGGCCTTTGGGATTAACGGCGTAAATATTCTCTACGCCTTTTTCGATAAACCGGTGAAGCAGCACATTGGCGATCTTCCCTTCCCCCGCGGAACCAATAACCGCGATACCCTGGGGCTTAAAAAACGAATCAAGTCCCATTGGGTTTTCCCGCCGCGGCCGCGTCATATCCCGCCCGCAGAGTAAAAATATTTTTTTCCGCCACTTTGGGCCAGCGTTCCCGGACCACGGCGGCGATTTCCTCAAGACTGAAGAGGGCGGAAAGCCCGCTGCGGCGGATCATGGCCCCCAGGAGGTAAAGATTTTCAAAGATGGGCTCTCCCTGAAACAGGGGAAGCGGCGAAGTTGACAGGAGATGGGCCCGGGCGCCGGCCTTTTCAACTTCGCTCACCACCGTATCTTCCCCGGGATAAGGACTCTTTCCCAGCATCACCGCCGCGGGTTCCCAACGGGAGTTCAAAATCACAAAATCCGCGCCCTTTTTCGCGTACCGGACCGCTTTCAGGGATTCAGAGAGCTCCATAGAAGCCAGTACGTCCGCTCCCTGTTCGGGGATGCTGGGGCCGTAGAGAGTGCGGCCAAACCGGACCTGGGCTTTGACAAATCCCCCCCGTTGAGCCATGCCCTTGGTCGGATAAAAGTTTGCCGGAATGTCCTTTTTGCTTGCCGCTTCGAGGGCGATTTCAGCAATGGTCAGTACCCCCTGGCCTCCTACGCCGACAATATACATATCAAGGTAATCCATTACGCGCTCTCCTTTGCCAGGGCGCCCTGCCGGCATACCTGGACGCAGAGTCCGCAGCCGTTACATTGAGTCCCGTCAATGGCGATGGTTTTTTCACCAAGGCTGATGGCGGGACAGCCGGTGGTGTTGATACAAACTTTGCAGCGGGTACATTTCCCTTCCGCCAGGCTGACCGGCACGGACCGTATCTTCTGCCGGCGGGCCTGGATGGCGCACTCCCGGCGGGCAAGCACCACCTTGACCCCCGCCGCGGGAATCGCGGCGTTCAAGGCTTCCTCCATGTCATTGAGATTATAGGGGTCGATAACAGACAGGGCGTCAACCCCGATGCCCTCAACTATCCTGGCTATATCGATCCGCCGGGAGGAATCCCGCTGCATGGCGCCGGCGGTCCCGGAATTTACCTGCATACCGGTCATGGCTGTCCAGCCGTTATCGAGAATGACTACCGTCAGATTGACCTTATGCTGTACCGCGTTGATAAGACCGGCAATGCCGGCGTGGAAAAAAGTGGAATCCCCGATAGTGGCGATCACCGGCTTGTCCGTGCCGGTATACAGAATGCCCTGGGCCAGGGGGATGCTTGCCCCCATAGAGAGTTCCGTCCAAAGGGTGTTAAAGGGAGGATTCATTCCCAGGATAGTACAGCCGATGTCCCCGGTAATAACCACCTCCTCCCGCCGGTACTTCAGAGTCCGCAGCGCGTTATTGATGGACATATATACTCCCCGGTGGGGACATCCGGCGCAAAAGGTAATGGGCCGGGGGGCGGCCAGCTTATCCGCCTCCGTCCCGGAGGGGACGAAAGTTTCCGGCGTGGGTATTCCCAGGGCCTTGCTGACGCCCCGGACCAGAACAGCCGCGTCGTATTCACCGATCCGGCGGTACGTTCCGTCGAGCTTGCCGAATATTTTGACCGCGGCCTTCCGCTCATAGGCGATCTGATAGACCTGTTTTTCGATATGCGGTTCCAGTTCTTCGGCCACCAGCAGAGTCCCCACATGCCCCAGGAGGGATTTAATTTCGTCCTCCGCAAAGGGCAGGGTTCCCGCCAGGGAAAGCCGGGAAATCGCGGACGTGTCAACCCCGGCGGCCTGTAAATCTTCCAGGGCCTCGGAGGTATAGTGATTGACCAGTCCCACAGAGATAATACCCAGCCCTCCCTTTTGAGCCAGGGTCAAAGTATGAAGCCCCTGATCCTGAATCCAGCGGTAGGATTTAGCCAATCGCTCAATCAGATCCCGGTGCTGAATCATACAGATTAGAGCCCCCGCCTTGGTGAATTTGGCAATGTTTTTTTCCGGCAGGGGAATCCCGGTTTTCGGCGGAACCCGTTCCCCAACCGCAATAAGCGCATGGGATTCGGCAACGTTGGTAACCGAGCGGACAAACACCGGCCCCCCGATATGCTCCGAAAGTTCAAAAGCCAGTTGTATGTACCGGTAGGATTCCTCCACCGATCCCGGCTCAAGGATCGGCATATCCGACATAAGAGCAAAGCCCCGGGTGTCCTGTTCACACATCCCCGCGGTAACGCCGGGGTCGTCCGCCACATAGATCACCAGGCCCCCGGTACAACCGGAGTAGGCGATGCCGATAAGAGAATCGTAGGCCACATTCACGCCGGACATTTTCATCGTACAGAGGGCGCGATACCCCACCAGGGCCGCCCCTGCCGCGACTTCAAAAGCGACCTTCTCATTGACGCTCCATTCTATCCGGGTTTCCGGAAAAGAACCGTTCCACAGACTGCCGATCACCTCCGATGAAGGGGTGCCCGGATACCCGCTCACCACCTTAACCCCGCTATGAAGCGCCCCCAGGGCTATCGCTTCATTTCCGCTTGTAATCCTTTTCATGTTACCCCTCTCTACCGAATCGTTTGGCAATGCCTCATCCGGCAATATTTTCTGAAGGTCTCCCCTTCAAAATATCCGCAACATTCCGGGCCGCCGTCTCCTGTAGTTCCCGAAGGGCATCCACCGACAGATAGGATATATGGGGGGTTACCAGAATCCCCGGAGTATGCAAAATCCGGGCGTCCGGCGGGGGCGGTTCCGTTTCCACCACATCCACCACGGCGCCCCGGATCCGCTTGCTTTCAACCGCCTCGATCAGGGCGCCTTCGTCAACCACCCCGCCCCGGGAGGCGTTGATGAACCAGGCGCTGTTTTTCATCCGGGAGAAAAAATCCCGGTCCGCCAGATGTTCCGTTTCCCTGGTATAGGCCACATGGAGAGTTACAAAGTCCGCCCGGGCCAGGCCCTCCTCCAGGCTGACGGCGGTTACCCCCTGGGGTTTACTCAGGGCGTCATAGGCCAGGACCTCCATCCCCAGAGCCTTGGCCTTGGCCGCCACCGCCCGGCCAATCCGCCCGTAGCCGGCGATAAAAAGAGTGGAAACTGAAAGGCGGTTAATGATCTCCGTTACCGCCTGGGCGCCCCATTTACCGTTCCGGATATGACGGTGATACTCCTCAAGCTGTTTGTTGCCGTGATAGATCGCCGCCATAACATAATCGGAGACATCATCTACGCAATAACCCGGTACGTTACAGACCGTGATACCCCTGGCCCTGGCCGCCGCCGTATCGACATTATTATATCCCGCCCCGTAAACGGAGATAACCCGGCATTGCTCCAGGGCGGCGATAAAGTCCCCGGTTATTGCCACGGAAATCTGGCAGATGATCCCGCCGGCCTTTTTCCCGAATTTTTCCAGGTCTTCCCGGCAGGTTTCGTTTTTTGAATACCGGATTTCAAGACCGGGCAGTTCCCGGTTTAGGAGCCCTTCCTCCAGTTCATAGGAATTCCACTCTTTGTCAATAATCCATACCAGCATCCTCTTCCTCCCTCAGTCCCGGGATGATTCGCTCCAGGAGAATAATACCCGGTAAAGCATCTTGAAACAAATATCGAAAAAAAGACCAATAAGACCGATGCAGAGAATCCCGGTAAAGATATTCGCCACATTCAGCATCCGCTGGGATTGGATAATCCGGTAGCCGATGCCGGAATTCGCCCCCACCATCTCCGCCACCACCACATAGGTCCAGGCCCAGCCCAGGACCATACGCAGGGAATCTACCACCGAAGGCATACAGGCGGGGAGGATAATTTTCCAAAGTATCGAAAGCCGGGAGGTCCCCAGGGTATAACCCACGTTGATCAGATCCGGGGAGATGTTCTTGATGCTCGCCGCCACCATCAAGATGAGGGGGGGCAGAGTCCCCATGATGATCACCGCCACTTTTTGATCCTCCCCGATGCCGATCCATAAAATAAAGAGGGGGATGAAAGCCGATACCGGGAGGTAGCGGATAAAAGAAAACAGGGGTTCAAAAAACGCCTCTATGGGCCGGTAGGTTCCGATGAGAATGCCCCAGGGAATACTGACCAGGGAGGTAAACAAAAACCCAAGCATTACCCTGCGGACGGTAACGGCAATATCATGAATATAGCCCTGTTCGATAAACAGGTTCCTTGCCGATTCCACTGTTTTTACCAGGGTCGGCAGAAACAACCCGTCCACCGATCCCGACCAGGTTAAATAGGACCAGAGAACCCCAATGCCCAGGAAAGTTATAACGGCAAAGGTGATATAGGCCTGCCGGGATATATC
>JAITJI010000093.1 GCA_031279015.1 Spirochaetaceae bacterium | reverse complement strand
GGGCGAGCGCGCCGATAAAGATGACGGGGAAACTCCAGGTGACGACGGATTCCGGCAGTCTAGGCACCAGAATACGGACAAAGAGGATAAGCAACACCACAAAACAGATGATAGTGACGAGGATATTAAATACCGTTGCCCCCAGGATAAACCACAGGGTATTGGTTTTTTTACTCATGCTCTTTCTCCTTCGGTTTTTTTTGAAGTCCCAATCATGGTCAGTAAAAACAGGATAACACTGATCACCACACTGGCATCGGCAATGTTAAAAGTAGGCCACCGTTCAAAGCCAAATATACCATAGAATTTTATGCTGATAAAATCCACTACTCCATCGGGCCTCCAAATTCTGTCGATCAGGTTGCCGATCCCGCCGCCCAGAATTCCCCCAATGGCCCAGCGCTGAAGACCGGTCAACTCGTTGGATTTAAAATAATACCACAACAGAAAAACCAATACTACCAGGGGAAGGATGATGAAAAGTACGGGCCGGACGGAAAATGGAAGATTATCCCCCAGACTAAAGGCAATAGCCTTGTTCCGTACATGGATGATCCAGAGGATATCGTTGCCGAACACATCCCTGATAAAGATCCCATCCCCCGGCCAGTTTTTAGCGATAAAAGACTTTACCCCCTGATCCGCAAAGATGATCAGGGCCGTCAACAGAAAGGGCAGAGAGATTCGTTTGGTAGAAGCCATGTATTACTCCGGTTATAAGCCCGTGGGCACATCGATAAATTCACAGTCCGTGTCCAGCCGGGCGGCGCATCGTTCCATTACCCGGCGGACTCCCCAGACTTCGGTGGAATAATGTCCACCGGCAATCATATTAAGGCGTCCTTCCAGGATCTCGTGGTATATCGAATGGGAAATTTCCCCGGTGACATAGAGATCAAGCCCTTCTGCAATGGCTTCCCGGGCTTCCTGCGCGGCGCCCCCGGAGATAACCCCGCAGGTGCGGCATCTTTCCGGGCCAAAGGGATACACCCCCAGGGGGGGTCTCCCGGCAAAACCGATACGCCCCACCGCTTGCTCCAGGGTTAAGGGCTCCGTAAGGGTTCCCTTATACCCTATTTGCCGCCCATGATAGAGGCCAAAGGGTTCCGGGTTTTCCATGCCCAGCAGTTCCGCAAGACCCGCATTGTTCCCCAGTTCCGGGTGCTGATCCAGGGGCAAATGAACCGCATACAGCGCCAGATTATGCCGGAGCAGAAAGTGGATGCGTTCCCGGTGAGTCCCCCTCAGCGGGAGCGGCGCGCCCCAAAACAGGCCATGATGAACAAACAGCAGATTCCCTCCTGCGGAGACCGCCCGCTGAAAAGTCTCAAGGCCGGCATCCACCGCAAAAACAATTTTTTTGATTTCAGCGCCATCGTTATCCACCTGGAGTCCGTTCAGAGAGGAGTCAACAGCGGCAAAACTATCAATATCCAGCATGGTCCGGAAAAAAGCATCCAGTTGTCGGGTGGTCATGGACTAGAGTATATACCCCTTTTTCTGATAATTCCAGGCACCGCCGGTTTCAATATGGATGGTGTCATTAAACAGGATTTTGGGAGGAATGGAGATCCGGCTCCCCGGACTTTCCCGGAAATCCGGCATTTCTTCAAAGATCAGGGCGGTAAAATTCGATATCAGCGCGGTAGTTCTGCGCATAAAATAATCGGACTGCCGGAACGCCGGATTTTCACCCGGTAAACGGATACTGAAAACCGGATACTTCAGGGGGATATCGGAGTAATCCTGGGGCTGCGATCCCGGTATGGCCGCCAATACCGCGGGCCCTGTCGCCGCATCAAACACCCGGAAGACGGTTTCATACCGTTTGCTCCTGCGCTGGAGATCAAGGGCCCACCCGGAAACCAGAAACAACACCGGCACTTTAGGATCGGGCAAGGCCGTCATAGTGTTTATCTTTTTAGGCCGGAACCCCGCAGCCCAGCCGCTGAGCCCCGTCCAGAGGGAACGGAACCAGCCCGCATCCCGGGGCGCAGCGGAGATTGGCCGTTCCTCCCCCCGCAGCACCGATAAAACCGGGCTTTCTACGGCGATAATCCCCCGAACGGCCGGGTATTGGACGGTAAAATCCGGGGAACCACTCAGCAGGAGCAACGCCGCTCCTCCCGCGCCGTATCCGGTTAGAAAAATGTGATCTATCGTTGTTCCCGTGAGAACGGACTGCCAGAACCCGCGGTTGTCCCGTAGCCGGGTAAGCAGAAAAACTATATCCTGTTTCCGTTCCTCTTCCAGGACCCGGCCTGCCGCATTGGCCTTTTCCATCACCGTGCCCCGGAGCATCGCCCGGAACAGCCGGAACCACTTGTCCGCAGAAAGCCCGAATTGCAGCCCCTCCCCATCCAGGGCCGGGCAATCAAAACCCCGCCGGGAATAGGTCATGACGGTTAAGCCCCGTTCCCGCAGGCTGCCGCAGAACCGGTCCATCAGACCGGCGGACCCTGTTACCGGGGGGATGAGCAGCATGAAGGGGCGCATCTCAGCCCCGCCGCCGCTGCCGGGGGCTCTTTGAGCCTCTGCGGAGGATGCGCCGGATTCTTCTTCTAAACCATATATGCGGACAAAAAGCTCCGCTTTACGGGACGGATCCTGCAGGTTTATCGTCCGTACCCCCCTGGTAAGCAGGATGGTATCGGGAAGGGGTAAAAAATAGAGGGTGAACGCGGTTATCCCGATGAGAATGATCACGGAAAAACCCGCCAAAACAGGGGAACCTTCACGAAAATCATCGTGTCGTACCCGGGTAATGCTTGCGATAATTGAGCGGCGGCTTCTGATAACGGCAACTATGGCGTACAGCAGTAAGGGAAAGCATTCGGGACGGAACCCATAGGCAGGAAAAACGGCAACAATGATACCTAAAGCCATAACCGGCAGCCATACCAGACCTTCCAAGTCCCATAAAGGCTTGATATAAGGCCTGAGCAGCGGCAAAAAGAGAAAAATACCGCTTAATATTTCCAGGATCCCAAGTTCCTGCATGTAATAATACTATACTTATAGTAAAGATCCTGCAAGGTTAGACCTTGTTATGAGTCAATTTCTCATGATATACTCGTATAGGTCAAGGGTTCACGTCCGGCTGTGTTTATAGGAATGCAGGGGCTAAAGCTTAAAGGGGCTAAAGCCTTAAAAAAGTAAAGAAATCAGGAAGGGTAGCCATGGCGGCTGTGCAGGATCTGGTGGTTGATGAGTCCAAGGTAAAACGGGCTGTTCAATCCGGAATTCCGCTGACAATAACTACTTTCACGCTTCCTCACGAGATTGAGGTTTACATAGAACAGGTTCTGGAAGTTTTTCTCAGACTGGTGCATCAGGAAAAACTGAAGGATTATATTGTGTACTGTGTGCAGGAATTGGCGGTAAATGCGAAAAAAGCCAACACAAAACGGGTGTATTTTGGGGAACAAGGGCTTGATCTGACCAATCCCGCGGATTACAAGCAGGGTATGGCCTCTTTTAAGGCAGATACCCTCGGTAATATCGGCCATTATTTGCAGCTCCAGAAAGAACAAGGCTTGTATATCAAGTTGATACTGCAGAACAAAAGGAACATCATTTTTATTGAGGTCCGCAATAATGTGGTGGTTACCAAGACTGAATTGATCCGGATTCATGATAAACTGGCCCGATCCCGGCAGTATAACAACCTGGAAGACGCCCTGTCCCAGGTTCTGGATGATTCCGAAGGGGCGGGGCTTGGGCTGGTTATTCTGGTGCTGATGCTGAAAAAAATGGGGCTTGATGAGGACTGTTTTGATATTCTGGGGACCAATAAGGAAACTATAGCCCGGATTATTATTCCTCTGGAAAAAACCAGGGTTGAAAATCTGTCCATCCTTGCGGAAACCATAGTAAACAATGTGAATTCCCTGCCTCAATTCCCGGAAAACATTCTCCTGGTGCAGAATCTTATTGGCGACCCGAGGTCAGATATGTCCGGCATTGCCCGGCAAATATCCATGGACCCTGCCCTTACGGCGGATTTACTCAAGATAGTCAACTCCGCCCAATACATGCTCGCCAAAAAAGTGGACAGCATATTTGAAGCGGTAAAGATGGTTGGTATCCGGGGTATTAAGAACCTGCTTTACTCCTATGGGACCCAAAAACTTTTGGGGGACGATACCCTGGACAAAAAAGTCTTATGGGAGCACTCTTATAAAACCGCTTTTTATGCCTACAACCTTATCAAGAATTTCAAGAGAGATAACGTGCTTTTGGATGATGCCTATGTGGGCGGCATTCTCCATGATATGGGGAAGATAATCTTTTCCAATATTCATCCCGATCTGTTGGTCAAGATTAGGGAATTCTGTACCGAAAAGAACCTGCCGGCATCCACCTTTGAGGACCTTGCGGCGGGTATGAACCACGCCGAAATTGGCGCCCTTATTGCCGAAAGATGGAATTTTCCCGAAGCTCTGGTCTGCGCCATACGCTTTCATCATGATCCCCAGGGGGCGCTTCCCAAGCACCGGAATTTGACGGAAACGGTATACCTTGCAAATATGTTCTGCGAGTATGAGAACGGTAATGTTTCCTGGGATCAGTTTGACAGCATGGTGCTGGAAGGCTTCGGCATTGCATCAAAGAAGCATGTCGACACCCTCCTTGAACAGTTTGCGGTAGGATTCAGGCGGGAAAACCAAAGGTAGGAACGAAGATTCCGGCGTTCCCGCAGGCACCGGGACTTGCTGACGATTTAAGGCGTTCCCGCAGGCTCCGGAACACAGCAGATGCAGGTTCCGGGCTCATCTCTAATGCCGGACAAGTTTTAGGACAAGGGGTAGATGATCGCTCAGTCCGTTTCCGGTCCGCGGATTGTAGGCATTGGGAAGCCCGTAGGCGCTGATAAAGGGCTCCTGGTTGATTACCCGTCCGGAATGAAAATCCCAGCCCTGTTGATCGAAGAGTTCGCTGCTAAGCAGGAAATGATCGATAGTTTCCCATTCGTTTTTGTAATTATAAGATCCCTGCTGCAGTTCATTCCCCCAGGGAGAATAGAAGATCTCCGTTTCCGAATCGAAGTATTCGGTTACCGGTGGCTTTTGCCGGCTTATCAGCAGAAAATCCTGCCGGTACCCTCCCCCGGTCCCGGCGCTGTTCCCGGCAGAAGCTGCAAGTTCCGCCGCCTTTGGATCATCCGGCAACAGGGCGCTTATAACCCGTCCCGCCCGGCGGTAGAATTCATCGTGGTTTTCATTTAAGTCCCCCATGATGATGACCGGCGTTTCCGGTTTTTCTTCCTCTATTTCCCTAATCCGCCGCATGAGTACCCGGGCAGAAGCTCTGCGCAGATCCTCTGTGGCGTCATCTCCTCCCAGCTTTGACTTCCAGTGACAGACAAAGAGGACCAAATCCCTGTCTCCCGGATTCATCCACAACTCCAGTACCGGTCTTGGGGCGGCTTCGGAGTTGTTAAAAATCGAGTGGGCTATTGTCTTTGTAAGAGGGAACCGGCTTAGTACCCCTATTCCCAGCGAAGCCCCCGAATTCCTGGCAAAAAAAGTCCAATTATAGCCATGCTTTGATAACTCCTCCGCCAGCATCCGTACTATCTCTCCGTTTTCCACTTCCTGAAATCCTATGATGTCCGGGGGACCATCGGTAATACGATCTATTTCCCGGGCAATAACCGTCAGCCGGGCCTGATACTTTTCATCGGACCACCCTGTTTTTGTGAGGTACTCATCATATTCATTCCCCTCCTCAACGCCATCGAAGAGGGCCTGTATATTCCAGGTAAGGATGGTCAGGTTTTCCGTCTTATCCGCCGGGGTAGAACCGGAATCCAATTCCTGAAACGCGTCACATCCATAGAGACAGCATATCCCCAGGATAAGGCGTATACCCTGAAAGACCCTGTTCATCAGATGTTTTATGCCTCCGTCTATCATAGAAACCTCCTGTGTGCAATATATACGGATAGAATTGGCATAGCGCATTGATCAACACGATTTTTTTTAATTTTTTGATAAAGCGGATAACCTTACCATCTGTGAGGCGGCATCACATCCGTTTCTCTCCGGTATTCAACAGGAGTTAGGAATCGCCGCTGTCTGTATAAGACGAAAGACGGGAAAACGGCATATTGGCATCAGGACGGTGACGCCCGGGCTGTCCGGGTTCATGTGAAAGGCGTTACCCCTTAACAGAACCTACCACAATGCCTTTTACAAAATATCTCTGCAGGAAAGGGTAAACGCAGAGAACGGGCAAGATACCCATAAAGATCTGGGCGCAGCGTATCGTGCGGTCAGAAACATCCCGCAGGTGCATCCATTCGTCTCCGCCCAAAAGGGAAATATCCGGTTGTATGACAATGGTCTGTAGATACGATTGCAGCGGGTATTTCTCGGGAAAGTTTGAAAAAATGAGTCCGTCAAACCAACTGTTCCAGTGACCGACAACGGCAAATAACGTAAGTGTTGCCACGGCCGGCATGGATACGGGAACGTAGATGCGCCACAGGGTAGACCAGTAGCTCGCACCGTCTATAAGTGAAGCCTCCTCAAGCTCACGGGGGATCTGCCTGAAAAAATTCAGCATCAGGATCATGTTAAATACCGGAACCGCGCCGGGAAGTACCAGCGCCCAAATTGAATTCATAAGTTTTAAATTTTGAATCAAAAGGTAGCCGGGGATAAGGCCTCCTGAAAAAAGCATGGTAATAAAAAAGAACCAGACATAAACAGTCCGCAGTCTGAAGGATCGTGCCTCTCTGGAAAGCGGATAACCTGTTATGATGGTAAGAAACATGTTTATTGAAACCCCAAGGGCAACCCGCTGAAATGACCGGATCAGGGCCCGCCAAAAAGCATCCCGCTGAAAGACATAGGTGTATGACGTCAGGTTAAACCCCAGGGGCCAGAGTTTTACCGCGCCTGACGCAGCTCTGGAACTGGAAGAAAAGGAGATGGCAAGAATGTTGAGCAGTGGAAGGAGACACAGAAAAGCGATGAGGCAAAGGAAAATATTGTTGCAGATAAGAAATACTTTTCTGCTTTTTGTCTGGGCAGGCAAACCTGTATCCTCCTAAAAAATACGGTAATCTGCAAATTTGTAGGCTGCAAAATATGAAACGGAGATAAAAACAAATGATACCAGAGACTTAAATAGCCCGACAGCCGTTGCCGCCCCGTATTGGGCATCAAGAAGACCGAGTCTGTATACAAAGGTATCGATAATATCTCCGGTCTCATAAACAATGGGACTGTAGAGATTGTACACTTGATCAAAGCCGGCGTTAAGCACATTGCCAAGGCTGAGAACAGCCATGAGTACAACTGTCATCCGCAGGCCCGCAAGGGTAACATGCATGGTTTGCTGTATCCGGTTGGCGCCGTCAATAATAGCCGCCTCGTACAGGGCCGGGTCAATGCCGATAATGGCCGCAAGGTAAACGATGGTTCCATACCCGAATTCTTTCCAGATGTGGGTCAGGATCAGGGTGGAACGGAAATATTTATTACTTCCAAGGAAAAAAACCGGTTCAACGCCAAAGGCGGCCAGGAAATTATTAACTATCCCGCTGGTGGGTGAGAGGGTGTCAATAAAGATTCCCCCAAGGACAACCCAGGAGAGAAAATAAGGCATATAGATAATTGTCTGGATAACCCGCTTAAGCCATTTATGGGCCATCTCGTTCAACAGTATAGCGAAAAAAACCGGTACTATCATTCCAAGTGCAATTTTGAAAAAAGCGATAATAACGGTGTTGATTACCGAACGGGTAAAACCAGGAAGGCTTAGGACAAAACGAAAGTTGTCTAACCCTATCCAGAGTTGTTTTCCGAACATTCCCCTGCTGGGAATGAATTTCTGAAACGCTATGATAATCCCGCTCATGGGGATATAGGAAAAAATAAAAACAAGAATGATTCCCGGAAGCAGCATAAGGTGAAGCGGCAATTCCATTCGTAATCTGCCTAACCTTCTTTTCTTACCCACACCTGCCTCCGGGAAAACCGCCTCCGCTGGTTACTTTGACAAAGCGTACCACGCGTTGATCTCTTTTGTCATTGCCGCACCGCCTGAGGATTCCCATTGTGCGACGGTTGTATCAAAACTTGAAATATCAGCTTCACCTGTAATGATCTTGATGAAAGCTTCGGACAGCATCGCGTCCAGCGTTGTTTTCCGTTCAGCCATTGTGGGCGTGGGAGGCCCGAAGAATTCATCGTATACAAAATTACCCGCTTTTTGATATTTCATCAAGAGCTGCTGCGATCCGTTGGCGCCGAAAACCCGGTTCCATCCCCAGAGGCCCCTGTCGCCGTCCACCGCTTTCTGGCTGTATTCGTACATACTCAACTGCTCACCCCAGAGATTGCCCGGGTTATGATCCTCAAGGGGCTTGACGATATTTGTGGCTGTCACCTGGTTCTTGTTGGCGCTGTTCATGAAAACCGGTGAGAGCCTCCAGACCCCTTCAAGGCCGTTACCCGGGTTTGCATAGTACGCGTACTCCTGGTTTTTTTCATCAAAAACTTTGTCCACATAAAGGTTCAGCATCTTGATAAGCGCTTCAGGATGTTTGCAGTTCCTGCTCACCGCATACCAGTTTGATGTAAGCATACGCAGGCCCGGCTTTACGCTGCCGCCTTTCTGCAGCGCCGGAACGGGGTAGGGGAGCCAGTCTGCATTTGCTTCATTGTTTATGTTATCCTGCAAAGGCCAGAGAGAGTTGGCGTGGGTTCCGTAGAAGACGCCGTTTTTTCCGGAGACGCTGCCTTCCGAGGCTTTTGTTCCGTCCTTTACCAGGAATTCCCTGTCTATAATGCCCTTCTTATACCATTGTGCGGCCCTTGCAAGGGCTTCTTTCATCTCAGGCTGAACCGAACCATACCCCAGCTGCGCACCGGTTTTTACCCAGAAGAGTGGGTAAGCGCCGTATGCCTGGAACATTCCGCCAAGGCCGAAGATATCGTTCCATATATCTTTCTGAACATTGAGTCCTATGGCTCCGCTTCCGGCGATCCTGTTAAACTCAAGGATCATGCTTTCAAGTTCGTCCAATGTGGCAGGCGCCGTTTTACCGGTTTTTTCAAGCCAATCCTGTCTTATCCAGAGCATGGCCGCCGTCTCAAGATCGCAGTCTACCAGGGGCACGCCGTACTGGACGCCGTTTATAGTGGCCGCCTGCACTGCACGATCCCCCGCCTGGGCGATCATGCTCTTCAGCAGATCGCTGGCGTACCGATCAAAATAAGGCTTGATATCAATTATCAGATCCGCGTCAACAAGTTGTTTAAGCTGAATCTTATTAACCTGAACGATATCCGGCAGTTCCCCTGTTGCTATAGCGGCGTTGAATTTCTGGGTATACTGTTCAGATCCTTTGGAAATCCACAGATACTTGACGGCATAATTAAGATTGTCAGCGTACAGTTTTGACCAGCGGTTGTCTTCAAAAGTCTCAGGGATCTTTGAAAAGATATTAATTTCCATAGTATCATCCGAACTTCTGACAAATGTCACATCTGTCAGCCCGGACGGGGATGCGCCGGATTGGGTTCCCTGGCTCTTTCCGCCGGCATATACCGCGGAAACCGGTAAGACCAGCACAAAACAAACAACCAGCATCCTTTCTATCAATGTTTTCATGTCATCCTCCTGTGTTCTTATGGAAACATTTTCAGCTTAGAAATTCCACTTCAGTTTAGAAATTTCCATCAGCCGGAATGTCTTATAGTTCTGTTATATTTTATTCTATATGGCCTTAAAAGAAAATGTCTGTAAGCTATGGCTTTTTATGACCTGGGGGCGGCAATGACGGCAGAGAAAAGGTTTTGCCTTTACGGTAAGAGAGAGGCGTCATTTTGTATTTTTTCTTAAAATTCTTGTAAAACCTACTTGGTTCCAAATAGCCGATGGCATCAATGATTTCACTGATATTCAAATTTGAATTGGCGAGCATTTCCGATGCTATTCTGAGGCGCGCTTCCATTAATAGCTGGTTAAAACTTAAACCTGTTTCTTTTCGCAGCAGGCGGCTTATGTACCCGTTGCTAAATTGAAACCTGTCGGCAAGCGTTGACAGGGTAACGCTGGAGATATTTTCGTTGATATATGATAAAATATCTCCAATATATTTATGACGTTTCTTTATATTGTGATACACGATGGCGTTTTCCGTGTGATTCTTCAGTACATTGCCAAAGAACAACATGATGTAACCTTTTAGCAGCATATTATTCGGTTTCTTGTCATACAACACCTCACCGACTATATCCAAAATTATCTCATCAAGAATATTATCGCCTATATTCTGAAAAACAAGCAGCTGGCTGTTTCTTTTATGGTACATGATTTGCCAAAAAAAATCTGATATGGTATCATGTTCCGTGAGCAGACCCATGAAATCAGTAGAGAAAGTATCGTATGAAAGAAGGATGTTGAAAATGATATCCTCATCATGATATGCAAAGGTGGTGTTAACCATATAGGGGGGTACTATGCAGAAATCTCCTTCTTTTATTGTAATGGTATACCCATCGTTAATATGAACACAGCTCCCCCGCATTGCATAGAGAATTTTGATAAACGAATGGTAGTGGAGAAATGGAGGGGTGTAGCGCACATGCCTGATAACTGTTACGGAAAGATCCTTTTCCGGAAAACAATCATCCCGGGAAAGTATCTCCTTTATCTGTGTCGGAGCGTCGGAAGGGAGCTTCTTTTTACTGTACCGTTCTACTATTTCATTCCAGCTGCGCGTCGGCTTTGCGTACAGTTCGGGGTTTTCCCGGTAGAGCCGGCGGTAGAGCTTTTCTTCCCTGGTGAGGGGTAGAAAAGAGTTGAGCAGATCCTGATGTTTTTTAGTCATTTTTTCCGCGTGTCTCTACCCCCTGCCAGAGCAAGCGGTATATGGTTTCCTGTAAATTGCCCGACAGCCGCTTCCAAACAAAAACTGTTTCAATTATACTGCCTGTTTCCCCGCTTGTGAAGCGGCCTGCAAAAAAACATAAGCGCCATCGGCCTGGAGGAGATCCCCCTTGTGGATTTTCCTTCCCGTACTGGAATCAAAGCCCCCTTTCCGGTATACTGTCTTCCGATGAACCTTGAAGCTTTTATCCTTGGCTGCGGGGGTATGATGCCCCTGCCCAGCCGCTTTCTCACCTCGGTCCTGCTCCGGCGGGAGGGGGAACTTTTCCTTTTTGACGGCGGCGAGGGGACTCAGGTGTCCCTGCGGAAACTCAACCTCCGGTGGAAGAAGATATCCGTCATTTTTGTGAGCCACACCCATGCGGATCACGTTACGGGGATCCCCGGGCTCCTCATGCTCTCCTCCCAGGTGGACCGGGACGATCCCCTCTACATCATCGGCCCCCCCCGGATCGCCGAGTACATCGAGTCAAGCCGCCGGGTGCTTGATATGTACATCAACTACGAAATCGTGGTGAAGGAGATCGCCGAACCGGGGGTGGTGTACCAGGGGGAAGATTTCCATGTCCGGGCATTTCCCCTGCGGCATACCAAGCCCTGTATGGGCTATACCCTGGAGGAGGACAGCCGTCCCGGGGAATTTCACCCGGAAAGGGCGGAGGCTCTGGGGGTGCCCCGGGGGCCTCTCTGGTCCCGGCTTCAGTCCGGGGAAACCGTGGCGGCCGCCGATGGCCTTCAGGTACGGCCAGAGCAGGTTCTGGGACCGGCCCGGTCAGGGCGGAAATTCTCCTTTGTCACCGATACCCTGGCCTTTCCGGAGATTGCCCGGGAGGTTGCAGGGTCCGATCTTTTTGTCTGCGAGGGAATGTTTGAGCGGGAACTCCTGGAGAGCGCCCGGGAGAAGAAACACATGACCGCCGAACAGGCTGCCCGGATAGCCCTGGCCGCTCAGGTAAAGAAACTGGCCCTGATCCACTACAGTCCCCGGTACACCGAATTCAATCTGAAGCAGCTTTTGAAGGAGGCCCGGGAGATCTTCCCGTCTACGGTGTTGTCCCGGGACCAGGCGGTATTTCCCATCGAATATATCGATTGATCTTTCCCGCCGGATCCCGACCGTTATTTTTTTTGAAAAATAGCGGGAAGCGTTACCTTTTTTATAGTATCTTTGTTAGTGCATTTAAGGAGTGTATTTTCGTGATTGAAGTACATGGGCTCACTAAGCGGTACGGATCCGTGGAGGCTGTGCGGGATGTATCCTTTTCCGTCGGAACGGAGCAGGTTCTGGGTTTCCTCGGTCCCAATGGGGCGGGGAAGACGACCATTATGAAGATCCTTACGGGGTATCACTTTCCTTCCACCGGAACAGCCCTGGTGGATGGTATTTCGGTAGAGGATGATCCGGTGGAGGTGAAAAAGCGTATAGGGTACCTGCCGGAGACGGTTCCCCTCTACGGAGACCTGAGCCCCCGGGAGTATCTGGACTTTATCGCCCGGGCCCGGCTTATTCCGGCGGAGGAACGGAAAGGAGCCGTGGAGGCGAGCGTCCGGTCCTGCGGTCTGGGGCAGGTGGCCGGCCGGAAGATTGAAACCCTTTCCAAGGGTTACAAGCAGCGGGTTGGATTAGCCCAGGCCATCATCCACGATCCGCCCATTCTTATTCTGGATGAACCTACCACGGGGCTTGATCCCAATCAGATCATCGAGATCCGTTCCCTTATCAGGGATCTGGGGAGGCGGAAGACGGTGATCCTCTCCACCCATATACTGCAGGAAGTGGAGGCGGTTTGTTCCCGGGTACTCATCCTCAATGAAGGCCGCATCGCCGCCCAGGGAAGTCCCGAAGAAATCGCCGGGACCATGAAGGGCGGGGATACCTGGGCTCTCTCCCTGAAAGGGGCCGATGTGACGGGGGTACGGGAGCGTATCGTCCGGCTTACCCGGCAGGGGGAGGAACTTTCCGCCCTCTCTGTGACGGCGGAGGATGCCGGAACGGTGGGGGTTTCCTTTTTTCTGGGTTCCCGTAGCCCAGGGGGCGCTTCCCGGCAGGATGGGGATGATGGGGAGCGGATCTTTGACTGGGCCGTTGCGGAGGGGCTCAAGATCCTCAGGATGAACCGGAAGCGTCTGAGTCTGGAGGATATTTTCGTAAAATTAACCAGTGAGTCCCCTGCGGATGCGGAGGCGGCGGCGGGGGGAGACCGGGCGCCCGGGAAGGATGGGACTTATGAATAGTAAACCTCAAAAGGCCCTGGCCCTTGCCCGGAAGGAACTCTACTCCTGGTGTTTTTCCCCGGCCTTCTATGGAATAGGGGTGTTTTTTCTCCTTTTTACCTCGATCTGGTTGTTCTACTTTCAGCAGTACTTTACCCTGGATCAGGCGACTCTCCGGCCTTACTTTGCCGCTTTTCCACTGGTCTTCATCCTGGTTATTCCGGTGATCACCATGAAGAGCTGGGCGGAGGAACGGAAGCTGGGGACCGCTGAACTCCTCCTCACCATGCCCTTTTCCGAATGGGACCTGGTGATGGGGAAATTCATCTCCTCCTTTGTTGTGGTGGTTTTCCTGCTCCTCTTTTCGGCGCCCCTGCCCTTGAGCCTCCTTCCCCTGGGACATTTTGACGGCGGGGTTATCCTGGGCGAATACGCCGGGGCGCTCCTTCTTGGGGCTTCCGCCACCGCTCTGGGCCAGTTCCTCTCAAGCCTCTCAAAAAATCAGGCGGGGGCTTTTCTGGGAAGCGCCGTAGTGCTCCTCTTTGTGATGCTGATCAACCAGCTCGCCCTGTCCTTCGATCTTCCCCTGTGGCTTGCCGAGGGCATCAACTTCATCTCCCTCTCCTTTCACTTTGAAAGTTTTTCCAGGGGACTCATTGACAGCCGGGACCTGGCCTTTTTCGTTCTTACTGCGGTGTTGTTTTTGTTCCTCAACACCCGGGTACTGCTCTTCAGGAAGTGGAGGTAGGGGATGACGAAAAAACAGGCTGTGATTCTATCGGTATTGTCCGTGGCATCCCTGATCCTGGCGCTTCTCCTGAGCCGCCGGTTTTGGTTTCGCCTGGACTTAACGGAAAACAAGGCCTATACAATCTCGCCGGTTTCCCGGAATCTCTACACCGAGATCCCCGATCAGGTTCGGATCACCTACTATGTATCGGACAAACTGGCCTCCATCCATCCCGTACCGGGGGAGATTGAGGATCTGCTCCGGGAATACGCGGCCCACTCCCGGGGACGAATCCGGTTTATCCGCCGGGACCCCGTCAAGGCGAACCTGGTGCAGGTGGTGGAAGAGCTTGGCCTTCTGCCCCAGCAGATCCAAACCGTGGAACGGGACGAGGCCAGCATAGCCACGGTATATACGGGGATCGTCGTTGAGTACCTGGATAAAACCCAGGTAATTCCGGTTGTTTTTGCTCTGGATACCTTGGAGTACGATTTAACTTCCCGTATCCGCGCCCTGATCCGGGAAACCGAACGGGAAATTGGGGTGATCGTTGCCGACCCGGAGAAACAGTGGTCTGAGGACTATGGTTTTCTGAATCAGGCCCTGGCGCAGGCGGGATTCACGGTACGGATTATCAGTCCGGGGGATGAAATAGCCGATACCCTGCCGGCGCTTTTTGTGCTGGGGGGTGCAGAGGAATCAGACGAATGGGTGCTCTACCGGATTGACCGGTATATTCAGGGGGGCGGCAAGGTGCTCTTTGCCCTGGACGGGGTGGCGGTGAATGCCCAATACGGTTTGCAGGCCCGGGCAATGACCGATGGAGGGCTTCTCACCATGGTTTCTTCTTACGGCGCCAGGGTAAAGCCCGAACTGGTTTTGGACACTTCCGCCCTGACCCTTCCCTTCCAGAGTTCCGGGCCCGGCGGTTCCCTCCAGATCCGGTTGATCCGCTATCCCCACTGGATTGGGGCGCTTGAGGCAAATAGCAACCCCGATCATCCTCTAAGCGCCGGCTTTGCCGGGGTGGATCTCTTCTGGGCCAGCCCGGTGGAACTTAAGGCCCCCCCGGGGGTGGAGGGAACCGTCCTCTTCAGCAGTACCCCCGACGCATGGCTTCAGACCCGGGATTTTCAGCTTAACCCCGACACCTCCTATCTCTTTAACCGGGAGGAACCTGATACCAGGGGGCAGAAGGTCCTGGCCGTGGCCCTTGCAGGGAAATTCCCCGGCTGGTTCAGGGGGAAATCAAAACCCCTGCGGCAGGGGAGCAGTGGGGAACTGCCGGATATGCCCGGGGAACCAGGGGAATCCCGGATCGTGGTTGTGGGGGATTCTGAACTGGCCTCTGGGTATATCCAGTATACCCGCAGTCAGCGGAACCTCGATTTTCTGCTCCAGGCTGCGGACTGGCTGAGCAATGATGATGACATCATCGGCATCCGTAACCGGGTTCCCCGTACCGGGCGATTGGACTCGATTGCCAATCCGGAGCAGCGGGCCGCCCGTATGGCCTTTGCCCGGATCTTCAATGTGGGGATCATTCCCCTGGCCCTTGTCGTTCTGGGGCTGCTTCTGGCTGCAAGGCGCCGCCGTTTAACAGGACCTTCAGCCGGGTACACCGGTGGAACCGGTGCCAAGGAGGATAACGGCAATGACGTATAGGCGGAAACTCCTCTTGCTTTCCATACTGACCGGGGTCCTGGCGCTGATCTATGCCGCAGCCCTGCTGTTCAGTCCTGACCGGTTGAGTAGCCGGGGGGCCCTGCATGTATGGCTTGATCCCGGGCGGCGGGATCAGGTCAGCCGGATAGAGTTGCGGGTCCGGGATGGGGAATCCTTGGCGCTGATACGGGACGACCGGATCTGGTATGTGGCAGATCCGGTGGTTTCCGCTGTGAATCCCGACAGTCCGGGGTACCCTGCAAAGACGGCCCGGGTCGAAGAATTTCTGCGGTTCCTCAGTACCCGTTCTCCCTACCCCTTACGGGGAAGCGCCCTTTCTTCCCACGGGCGGCTGGGACTCGATGAAGCTTCCGCTGCCCGTATTGTCCTCCGGGGCGGTCCGGGGCTTCCCCTCCTGGACCTGCTGGTTGGCAGCCTGGATGCCACCGGCCGGGAGGTGTATCTTCGGGAAAATAATTCGCAGGAGGTCCGTTCCGGGGAGGATAACTTTAGCGGCTACCTTACCGGAAGCCGGACCGCATGGTACAACCTGCGGCTCCTTGCGGACAGGAACGGGGAGACGCAGGACCCGCAAATGGTTCAGCGGGTGATCGTTACGGCCCCGGCGGCCCCGGTTGAATCCGTGGAATCAGACACGGCGGCGCCGGAGCTGTCCGGGCCCCTGGTCTTTGTCCGGAGCGCCGATGGCTGGACTCTGGAGGGGACGCCGCCGGATTCTCTCGATGCCTCCCGGGTTGATACCTATGTCCGGGGAATCCTTGAGGCTGAAGGGGATGATTTTCTTGCTGCTCCGGATGCGGGGGAAGCGGGTTTTACCGACGGGCGGATAAGCCTGGAGATGGGGGACGGCAGGAACTATGTCATACGGGTTGGGCCTCCGGTTTTAACCGGGGACGATTCCTCCGCCGGGGGAAGCAGGCCGGGGCGGCGCGCCGTGGTTTCAGGCTCCCCCTACACCTATGTCCTGGCGGAATGGACGGTGAATCGTATCTTCAGGGAGCGGTCTTACTTTTTGAAGGAGCAGCCCTGAGTTTCCTCTGATGCCCCGGGGTTTAGGCGTAATACCTGTCCAAAACGCCGGATATGGTTTTTGGCCAGGGCATCAGGAACCTTGGGGCTATTGAAGAAACCCTGGTATCCGTAAGGCGGGGCGTTGCGCCTGACGGCTCCCACCTGGGTATTCCCAATGTGTACCAACGGCTCTATCTTGAGTATGGACAGGTTTTGGAATTCAGCATAGAGTCCCGGCCGGACTACGGGACAAAGGTTGTTATTATTGTGCCTGGGCAATTTTTGGAGGATGACCGGCGAAACAGCATGGCATAGGTTCCGCCGGACAGTGGGTTACCGGGCGGCGCCTTTTTTTTGGATAAAGGTCCGGTATTTTTCGGGATCGCTCTTAAAGACGATGATAGGGGACAGGGGATCCTTCATTGCCCGTTTCAGCGCTTCTGAGGCTTCAAAGAGGAGCCGTTCAGAGCTGACCAGCCGTCCGGCCCGGGAGCTGACACCGATACGGAGATCCGCCCGGGTGGCGATAGAGGGGGGAATGCGGTTGTGGAAATCCTCAGCCTTTACCATGCCCTGGTCCGGATCGATGTTGGGGATGATAACCACTATTCCCCTTTCGCCCCGTTCAAAGATCAGATCCCGCAGGTTAAATGAGCTTACCGCCAGGTCCGCAAACTGTTTGTATATATCCTCCGCTCCTTCTCCGGAAAAACTCAAAAGCCGGTATTCCATCACCAGGATGGACAGATCCTGTTCAAAGGAGGCGCAGCGGTGGAGTTCTGCGGCCAGACGCTCCATGGTATAGGCCTCCCAGCCGATCCCGCTCCGGGGCGAATAGAGGCCCTGGGGAGTATCCGGCGGTACGGCGGCGGGTTTCGGCTCCTCTTCCGCATGGGGAAGGATAAGGTCCTCATCAAACAGCAGTTCTTCGTCCTTAACCGGGGCGGCTTCCGGCGCCTTTCCGTGGGCCGTTTCCTGAAAAACCGGCTTCTTCCGCAGTATTGATTCCAGGATCAGGGTGAAGAGGGCCACCGCCAGGGCGGCAAGAATTATGAGGAGAGTCTGTTTCAGAATCAGAATAAAGAAATCGTAATTGATATAGAGGAATACCGCCTTTATGGTCACATTCCGCAGACCCTCAATACGGAGGGGGGTAAAGAGGGGTTGGGCGGAAATGGCAAAACGGCTTCTGAAACGGGCGGAATCTCCCACCCAGTTTACGATGCTTTCCCGGACCCCCGTCCGTTCAAAGGCAAATTCACCGGTGGGTCCCGATATTATTACCCCCTGCAGGGTAGCGGAACTGTCGATGGTATCCTGAATCGCCTCCTGAAAGGCGGGTCCCATAAACCCCAGGACCCCTGCCGAAGAGGCAAGATCGGCAAGATCAAAAAACTCCCGCTCGGCTGCGGCCTGGCGTTCCTCAACGCTCTGGTACATACGATAGGCCGCAAACAGGATGGCCACGATATACACAATTATACAAAGGAGCGCTATGATAAAAGATGCTATAGAAGAATCTTTTTTCTGCATGATGTTATTATAATCGGCAAATTATTACCAAGCTGGAATAGTATTGAGGAATAAAATGATAAGAAAACGAAGCCTTCCACCCGGTTGGTATCCCGAATCCCCGGATAAAATCAGGGCCTTTTTAGGGCAATTTGAAGGGAATCTCCCGGACCGGGGAGCTTTTGCCGCGGTTGCCCCCCATGCCGGCTGGTATTATTCCGGTTCTCTGGCAGCCAGGGCTATAGCGGCCTTGCAGGGGCCGGCAGGGGCTGCGGGAGCGGAAACCGTCGTGGTCATCGGCGGACACCTTCCCCGGGGGTATCCCCCGCTTTTTGTGGAAGAGGACGATGTTGAGACCCCCCTGGGAGTTTTGCCGGTTGACGGGGAATTCCGGGATCTTCTCCGGAGCGAGTTGGGGGGGAGGCCGGATACCTTCCGGGATAATACGGTGGAAGTCCAGCTTCCCATGGTAAAATTTTTCTTCCCCCGGGCAAAACTCCTCGCCCTGAGACTCCCCGCAGAGGCGGCTTCCTTTGACGCCGGCAAGGGGATCGCCCGAATCGGCGCATCTCTGGGCCGGAGGCTGGCGGTCCTTGGTTCTACGGATCTGACCCATTACGGGTATAATTACGATTTCTGTCCCCAGGGCCAGGGGAAAGGGGCGCTGGAGTGGGTCAGGACCGTCAATGACCGGACCTTTATAGCGGCGGTTATCGCCGGAGACCCCCGGGAAGTCCTGTCCCGGGCCGAAGAGGATCGTTCCGCCTGTTCCGCCGGAGCAGCGCTGGGCTGCCTGGGCTATGCGGAAGCTTTGGCTGCCGGTAAGGCTGCTGTCCGGGCCGAACTGCTGGCCTACGGTACCAGCGCGGATGCGGCCGATCCCTATGGTGGTGGTGACGAAGTTCCGGATTCCTTTGTCGGATATGCAGCCCTGGCATGGTACCCGGCCCGGGATATAACCCTGTCCAGTTCCTCCAGGGCATAGTTTCGGACCGCTTCCAGCAGATCCCTGCCTTCAAGGCCGGGGGTACGCCGTTTCAGGGCCGCCGCCCCCGGGAGCAGGGTGCTGAGGAGGAGCCCCTCTTCTCCGGAGAGGCCCTGTAGATAGGCGGATACGGACTGTTCGATCCGCGGAAGCTCCCGGACTTTTCTCCGGTAGGCGGTAAGGAAATCCCCTGCTCCCATGAGCATTCTGCCTGCGGAAAACAGGCGGATTGGTTCGGCGGCTTTGCCTCCGGACGGGTTGACGCCGCAATCGATGCCGGCCCCCTGGGGGGGGTGGGGCTTACCGGGGAGTTCAATCGGCGCCCCCAATCCGGGAATTGGGATGAGGATTCCCTCCAGGGAACGGGCCTTTGTTTCTATCCCCTCCCGGTAGCGGGTCATCTGGGGCGTTTCGTAATACCAGAGTTCCCGGTCCGGGGGGGACTCCCTCTGCCGGCGGATGAGGGACGAACTCCGGTAGAGAAAGGCGGAATGCCGGGCTTCCAGGGTGTTCAGACGGTTCTGGCGGACCTCGAAATAGGGATAGATATAGGCACCCCGGGCATAGGTTCTTCCCAGGGGATAGGAAAAATCTGCGCCGTACAACTCGATGCATTCCGCTCCCAAATGTTCCGCCAGGGACAGTGCGGCATAGGTAACGTTTGCCCCGGATGTGTCCAGAAGCGGCAAAGGCCGCCAGTACCGGGCTATGTAGCGGGTCAGGGGATGGCCGCCGGAAAAAAACCGGAGCTCCGCCGGTAGAGAAGTCAGGAGAGGCGGGCTTGCCAGGTCCAGGAAGAGGGGAATGTGCCGGGGATACCCCGCCATAAAATGGTAGTAACTGATATGCTGGCAGTCGATAGATACCACGGCGTCCGGTTCAATACCCCCCCGGAGCAGAGACCCCAGGGAGGTATCGGTGGCGATGATATAGCGGGAAGAGCGGTCCTTCCCGAGCAGGGGGAGCTGTAAATCCAGGGACGGCCCGGCGGCGCATATCGCCGCCCTCCGTACCGGTGGCAGGGGCCGGGTCTGTTCCGCTGCCCGGAACAGATTCCGGATGATGTTGGAAAACCACCGGGTTCCGAAAAAGGCCTGTACCGAATAGTCGGTGGACAGGCTGCTGATGGCCAATTTAACGGCCTCTCCGGCATGGTTGAATCGGTCCTGATCCTGTTCTGTCCGGGTCCGCAGGGGGCTCACCCGGATACCTCCGTATAATGCCGGCTGGAAGGTCGTGAGGATAAGCTGTTTCAGCAACTCCGGGGAGGGATCGATGAGCAGTTGGACCCGGGGGTCGTTAAAGATATGGATATAGTCCCGGGAAGCCAGCAGTTCCGCAATGCCGTTGATATCGTAATCGATGACTAGTATCCGGTGGATCTCCTGCCGTTCCAGGGCGGCGGCAATGTGATACCCGCCGCCGAGCCCAAAAAAGATCAGGAACCCTACGTCTCCCAGTGCGGCGATAAGCCGGGTCCCCTCCCTCCGGGGATCCACCACGGAATGGAGGGGATGGGCGGTTCCCCCGGCATCCACCAGGGCCGGCACGGATTCACCGGTGCGGGAATCCAGAAACCGGTAGCGGCCCAGGGTGGTCACCGCTCCGGAAAGCCGGGAACAGAGGGCCGGATCCTTTTGCGACAGGGCAAGGAGGTTCCGTTCAAAGTAAAAACGTTTATCCATACAGGGGTCCCCTTGCACAGGCTTTGATGAGAAGTCTTATCTCCGCCGCAAGATCCCCCGGGGACGGAGCAGGCTCATCAGGTAAAAGCAGGGGGGATAATTCCCGGCATATAGCCGGGGCAAGGGCGGGATCGTTCAGGGCGGACTCCAGGATCTGGGCCGCCCTCTGGGGCAGGGTGTCATTCCGGGGAAGGGTAGTAATGATCGGGGTCAGCCCTCCGTCCCCACGGATTTTACCCGCCGTTTCTGCCCTTTCCCCTGTTCCGGGCAGAGTCTCAAAAACCGGATTATTGGCCCCCAGGGAGCGGATCCTTCCGGGATAAGATGCAAGCTGTCTCTTAAACCAGCCGGCGTATATCCGGTGGGCTTCCGCTGTCCCGGCGCCCCCTGCCCGGACAAAAGCCTGGAAGTAAGACGGGTTTAGCCGGGAGGCCCCCTCTTCCCGAAAGCGGTCAAAACCGTAGGGCCGGGCATGGGTTTTGATGTCCTGATGGGAGAGATCCATGCCGGATAAGAAAATAGAACCCCCGGTCAGGGTCAGGGCCAGATCCAGTGCGGAGGCGGTAACGGTTCCCCGCTGGGTCATACTGATACCGGGAAACCCGATGGTTTTAAGGATGAGTTTCTGCCAGGAACTGCCGTCCCCTATGGGCAGGATGGGTAAACGTGAACACTGGGAGGGAAGGGCGGCAGACAAGCCCGCCGCCAGGAGGGGCGGATTCTCCCCATCCATCATCCGCAGGACCTCGTAGAGGTGCAGCAGCGCCCAGTTGCCTCCATCGGTACTGATGATAAGATCCGGGATAAGTTTCCCCGTCAGAAGCGGTTTCACCGACGATGCGGCAGCCAGGATGAAAAGGGGATTTTCAGCCTTCCGCTCCCGGATCAGCGGGAGGGCCCCCTCAAGGCTTGGTCCGGCGCCGGTGATCAGAACCGGCGTAAAACCGGGGATATACCGGAGGGTTTTTCTGATTATTCCCAGATTCTTAAAGAAATTCCTGAACCACCGCCGTCCAAAACCCCGGGTAGTTCTGGTGTTGGCATCGATCCGCCTGATAAATTCCACCGTTTCTGCCAGGACTTCAAGATAGACCCTTCCATAGGCCCCCAGGGCAGGCCGCCATTCAACGATCCGTACCGCCGCCGCCGGTACATCGGGGATCTCCTCCTCCAGGAATTCCTGAATTCCCGGGCCCCTTCCGGGGACCCACACCGGGAGCCCCTGTTCGGCCACGGATTGTTCCGCAAAAAACCCGGAGACATGCAAAACGATTACCTTTGCCCGGGGGAATTTTTTCTGTATTACCGGGATGATATACCCCAAAACCGGTTCAATCAGGATAAAAAAACGGATACCTTCCCCCGGAGGGAGGGTATTGATATACCGTTCCGCCTCCAGCAATGGGTCATACCGGGAATGCAATGCCTTTTCCCCGGCAAAAGCGGTGGGAACCCCGGTTCCCGTAACGGCGAGCCGTTCGATCATCTTATAAGAGGTAAGGGGTTATCTGTTTGAAAACGGCGCCCGGTGTATTAGCCTCAAAATCAATTAGGACGGAAGTATGCAGGGAATGTGCCAGCCGGTGACCGACCAGTTCCCTGTCCAGGGGGATGGGGGACAAAACAAGACACCCTTTGGAAGGCAGCCTGAAGGATGCGCCCAATTTTCCAAGCATCCGGGATAACTGGGAATAAAAGATCCTCAAGGAGAGATCATCCTTCGCATCCTCCGGTTTATCCAGCACTATCCCCTGACAGCGTTTCCCCTGCATATAGGCCGTCACCGCATCCGCAAGGGATATCCTTTTTGGAGAGGCCGGAGCTTTGCCGGATCCGGAAAGACTACCCGTACCCGGCAATTTACCGGGGAATATATGGGAATGTTTGATCATGGCTTTACTGAGAAGCCCCATTATGCTAATCCCAACTCCTCAAACAGTTTTTTATAGGCATCGAAGTGCTCTGATTTGGCAAATTCTTCTATTTTGTTTTCCGGCAGGGCTTCCAAAAGCTTGTCCATGTAAGAAAGAACATTCCGTAATTCCTGCTTGAGACCCGGGGGAATATCTTCAGAAACGATACTTCCGGCGGCTGTATGGGCCGCCGCCTTCTCTTCCGCCGGCGATTCATCAATCCCCTCCGGGGTTATTTCAATGACATCGTTCCCGGATTCGGCAGCCATATCCCCAATATCATCAAGGGGAGCGGAGGAGTCTTCAGATTCCACCACAAAGCCCTCGGGAATAACCTGGGCAAAATCCTCTTCCTTCGGCACACCGTTTTCCTGGATCAAGGAATCTTCAATTTCATAAAAATCCCCCGTATCCTCAAGGTTTATGGCGCCGGTACCATCCACAGGCGCCTCCTCCTCACCGGGGTCTACCAGGGCTGCGGCGTTGAGGATGGCCTCCGTATCGGCATCCAGGAGATCGTCGGCATTAAGATCCGCTATCTCCATGGAGGGCTCAAGCAGAATTTCCTCCTCCATCGGTTCCGGACCGATAGGTTCTTCCACCGGCGATTCTTCCAAATCCAAATCGATGGAGAAATGATCCAGGGAAGGTTCCTCTATGGGATTTTCTTTTAATACGGCGCCCAGGTCCGGTTCATCAATCACCGCATCAGACAGATCGATGGAGGGGAAATCCAAAGGCTCCGCCGGGGATTCATCCATAGACAGATCCACCGATTCTTCCGGGGACAGCTCCGATAATTCCTCCGCCTCTTCCTGTGGAAACGCCAGGGGGTCTTCATCCAGATAGCTGGTATCCTCAGGCGTCGGCGTTAAGGGTTTTGCCCCCTGTTCCATAAGTTCCCGGAGATCCGTCGGATATTCGATGTCTATATCCTCAGAAAGGGAGAGCTCCGATTTACCGGCGATCTCATCCGGCGGTTCCGGGGACAGATCGGGGGATTCCTCCGGCGCTTCCGGCTTTTCCTCTGCCGCCGGAAAGGATTCTGAAAGGTCTTTCTCCGTACCGGCAAATTCATCGGTTATGGTTTCGGTAGCGTCGGAACCGGTTTCTTCGGTGAACTTTGCGGTATGCAGAATATTATCCATTTCATCACCGGTCAGGGCGATTTTTTCATCCTCTTCCTCATCAAAAAATCCGCCGCCCCTTCCCGTAGCCGCAGCGGTTTCCTCCAATTTTTCGGAGGAAGCTCCGCCCCGGACCACCACTAATTCCTGCTTCAGATCGGACAGTTCACCCTTAATGACCGCCAGTTCTTCGGCGATTCTCAGAAGCAACCGGGTGGAAAGATCGGATTCTCCCTCCGTTCCGGTTTTTGGAGCCTCCGTTTTGACCGATGGTTTTGCTGCCGGCTTTACCGGCGGCGTTTCATCAGGCAGTTCCCCGGAGGGGATATCAATATGCGGAAAATCCTCAACGGGAATTTCCTGGTAGTCCGTTTCGATGTCTTCCGGAACAATCCGCTCTTCCTCCGGAAAAGCGTCACCGGATTCTGCAAAATCCTCAAATATACCGTCCTCATCATTCCCGGTAAAACCTGGAATATCCTCTTCCTCGCCGGCCTCCCCAAAGATATCCAAATCAACACCGGGCAGTTCCGAATTCTCTTCCATAAAATCGGCAAAGTTATCGACCCTGGTCAAATCATCAATGGATTCGATAGCCGCTCCGGTTTCCGGTTCTTCGGTAAAATCCGGCAGATCTATATCGGGAATGGGGGATTCCTTCTTCCGGCTGTCTAATTGCAGGGATGACAGATCCTGGGGTTCGCTTTTTATCCATACCCCGTATTCATCAAGTTCCTCCGATGAACCGATGGTACCACGATCTATATATATAGAAGGACTCTTTTCACTTGCCATGGACCGCTCCCGTTTGTTAATGCCTCTGGGATTACATCCTCAGGATTATCTTCCTGAAAACGCCACATATATTACTCATTATCGGCAAATTTATCCATTTCCGGTAGATCTTTCACCCAAAACAATTTCCGGCGGCTAAAAATCTCCCTTCATCAATGTTAGCCCAGGGTTTTTCTCATTGTCAATGGACCGCGGACAAACCACAGACAAAACCCGTAATCATCGGGAATGAACCCTCAAGAAACGTCCCAAACCCTCCGAAAATCCAGGTAATGAGGGCCTTAAAATACCTTATATCCCTGTGGGCAGGCATACTGGTCTATTCCTTGTTTTCTCTGATTGCCGGGGCAATGGGATTTTCGGCCTACAATCAACTGCAGGAAGAACGGAACAAACAACAGATAAATCTGAACGGTTTGGAACACATCAACAGAGAACTGGAGGGCAACAGGGATGCCCTCCTCTACGATTCCGATCTTATTGCCGCCTATGCCCGGGAGCTTGGTTACGGCAGGGAAAACGAACAGTTTATCAGGATTGTGGGGTTGTCGGGGGTAAAAAAACAGTACCTTTCTCCGGGACAGATAGTTTTTGCCATCCGGCCGGAATACATGGCGGAAAAGATGATCCGCCTCATATCCATTGCTACAGGGATTGGAATCCTCCTGATCCTCTGCATCACCGAATTGATCATGAAACGGCCTATCGGGTAGCCCTGGTCCACTCCGCTTCCCGGGTTGTCCCGGGCAGGAATTCCAGCACCGTATTATCCTCGTACCGTACCGCCGTAGTCACCTTGATGCCCTTGAGGGATGTCCCCTTTTGGTAGAGCAGCAGTTCCCAGCGCATGGGTTCGGCCTTGGCAACCAGTTGTTTTGCCACCCCATAGGGTACGGGATAGTAAAACCGCTCCGTATTTGGGGAATTCTGCGTCACCTTGAGGGCGTTGTTTTCGATGGTGTAGGTCAGATTCATCTGCGCTCCCGAAGAAAAAATGGCGATTCCCTTGCCATCCTGCCGGAGACGGATTATCTCGATACCGGTATCTCCCCGCCAGGTACCGATGATATTCCTTTCGGTAATGGGTTCCGGTCCGTCTTCCCGAATACTCGCAGGGGGTCCGCCGCTATGTATGTTTCCGGCAGCAAGGAGGGTTTCCACCATGGTGCGGGCTCTCAACAGCAGTTCACCGGTGGTTCTGTGGGATGACGTGTAGAGACTGGTTTCTCCGATCCGGGTATTCGTTATTTCCAGTATCAGAATATGGTTATCATGATCCACGGCGATGCTTCCCGACAGGATAAAATCGGGCAGCCTGGTTTCTCCGGCGTTGATCAGCCTTTCCGTTCCGGTATTTTTACTTTCCTGCTTAGCGTCGTTTATTACCACCTCTCCTACCACGGCTATATAGGAGTGTATGAGGGATTCGATGATCCGCCCCTCTTCAGGGCTTAAACCATGGACAATGAAAGGATTAATACCCACAACCGGTTTGTCCGCCGCCCGGAGGAAACAGGGAAAAAAAAGTATTATTAAAAATATTATACTCTTTTTCATAATATTATTATAATATATATAAAAGAAAAACCATATAGCATCTCCGAAAATTTGCGGCCTCCAAAATTTTACATTATTACAAGCCCGGGCCATGGCGGAATTCCCGGGAAAGTTCCCGTTTAATATCCCGTTCCCGGATATCCGCCCGCTTATCGTAGGCCTTTTTCCCTTTGCAGAGTCCCAACTCTACCTTGACCCGGCCTTTTTTGAGATAGAATGACAGCGGAATGAGGGTATAACCTTTTTCATCCACCTTTCGGGCGATCCGTTTGATCTCATCCCGGTGGAGGAGGAGCCGTTTTTTCCGATCCGGATCATGGTTAAACACCGAGGAATAGGGATTCTCGGCGATTTTGAGGGATCGGAGCCATACCTCCCCCCCCATTACCTCCGCCCAGGCGTCGGGAAAGGAGATTCTGCCGTCCCGAAAGGATTTCACTTCGGTTCCCAGGAGTTCAATGCCGCATTCATAGGTGTCATCCACGGAATAATCAAACCGGGCCTTGCGGTTTTTAGCGATAATCTTGACCCCCTCACTCATGGTCCGGCCCTCCTCGGGGCGATCACAGGCCTGAAGGAGACAAAGGGGGAACAGAATGCCGGGGGGAGGGAACCCCTGGTTTCCTCCCCGGAGGAGTCCGGAAAGTCCAGCCACGAACCGCCCCGGAGGACCCGTTCCGGTGAAGGCATGGTCCTTTGCCGTTCCGGGGAAAGGGGGAAAAAGTTGAGGGGCCCGTAGGGATCCTCACACCATTCCCAGAGAGTCCGGAAGAATCCCTCCGGCAGTCCCGGGGTCTCCCCGGCGGCGGCCAGTCTTGCGGCGTAACTCCACTCCGCTTCGGTGGGGAGCCGCAACTCCCAGCCGGCGAGGGAGGGGGGGAGGAAGGCGCTAAGCCAACGGCAGTAGGCCTCTGCGGCGTACCAGGAGACTCCGGTTACGGGCCGATTGAGGTCTCCGGGATCCGACCCCGGGGGCCGGGGTTCCTGCGCAAGATAGTCCGGGCTAATAAGCCCCCGCTCTTCAAGGCTGGAGCTGTTTTCTTTCCGCCACTCCGGGTTAGCCCGGAGGAAAGCCTCCCAGGAAACCCGGGTGGTTTTGGTCAGGGCTATCAGGAAATCCCCCGTCTCTTCGGTATGGGGGAAAACTGAACTTTCCCGAAAGGCGCCCCCAAAAACCTCCCGGAAGGAAAGTCCCTCCAGTTCTATGCGTTCCCCAAAGCCCGGCGCCATGCCGCTCCGGGGGGATTCTCCCGGGAAGATCCCCGGTTCTGACGCCGGGGCGGAGGCCGCCGCAATGGTTTTTTCGTACCAGACCGATCCGGCTACCAGGTCCGCCGCCTCCGGCGGAAGCAGATCGGCCAGCCAAGGAGCGGCTCCGGGAGCCCCGGAGAGGGCGGTCAGGGTGTCCTCAAGGGAATGGAGCAGGGAGAAGGGGGAGGGAGAAAGGCCCCCGTTATCGGTGAGCATCTTTGCCCTGATAAGGTCCCGCAGGGCCGCTTTGGTTACGGCAAAGCGCAGGGCCCCCTGTAAGGTTTCGTTCATAGCGTCGTACAAGGCCGGTTCCCGGGCCGCCGGTCCCGCCCGATAGGCCCCTTCGGAGAGGCTCAGGGGGATTTGGTAGGCCGCAGTGGGTTCCCCCGCAAAGGACCAGGCTGCGTATTCCCCGGCCCCTGCGGTAAAGACCTCCAGGGGAGCCTCTGTGACCAGGACCGCTTCCAGGGAATGACGCCGGGGGAAGAAGAGGCTTCCCAGGACCCGGCCCGGAACATCCAACTCCGTTTTGTAGGGGATAAAACCCGGAAGGACAAGTTCAATAACCCGGCGGCCCCCGGGGATAAAGATCTTGCAGGGGGTGGTCCCCCGGGTTTCCCCGTCTACCCGGACCGCCGCCCCGGCGGGTTCGGAATGGAACTCCGTGAGGCTGCCAAACTTTCTGATCCCGGGATAGCAGAGCAACAAGAAGAGGATGGTGAGGAGGATAAGGGAATAGAGGGCGCAGAGGTATACCCCCGGCGGAATCCCCAGAATAGCGACTAAGTGAACCTTGTCCTTTTCGGAATCTTTGACCGTCTCCGGCGGAATATCGCCGGAACGGGTCCTTTCTTTGGTTTTTTTACCGTACTTTTTCAATACTACCCTTCTCTCCGGCGCCCCTTGCCATCACGGCCCCAAAAGACTCCCCTGCAAGGCGGATTTTTTTGATGTAACCCCACCCGGGGAATAAACCGCCTCGCCCTTCAAGGACGGGCATTATACTCGTCCTTTCCAATAAAAATATTGTACGTTTCTCTCCCCTCCCTTGTCAACGATGGCGCTTCGTGTTAATTATTAATAGATGATGGAAAATTCTCCCTTTTTTGATCGGATTCAGACTGTAACCGAGGCATATCTCAGCCATAGACAACGGGTCCGGCGAATCAGAAAGGAAAAATTACGGAAAAAAAATATCATCCTTGACTGGATTGAGGCCTTTCTCTGGGCTGCCGGGGTAGTGCTCCTCATCAATCAGTACCTCTTTCAGGCCTATCAGATCCCATCGGGTTCCATGATCGATACCCTTTTGATTCGGGACCGGATCTTTGTCAACAAGCTGGTGTTTGGTCCGGAATTGCTGCCGGGACTGGCCAAGATCCCCAGCCCTTTTGAGCCAAAGCGAAACGATGTGATTATTTTTGAAAATCCCTCGTACATTTCCCGGGGACCGGTTTTTGATATTGCCCACCGGATCATCTATATGCTTACCCTTTCCTTTGTGGATATTGACCGGGATGAAAACGGGGAACCCAAGGCCCAGTTTTTGATTAAACGGGCCGCCGGGATGGGGGGAGACCGGTTTGTTTCCGACCGGGGGAATATGAAGATCCGTTTTGCCGGGGAGGATCGGTGGGTTTTTGAAGGGGAGTACAACGCCGGCGCAGGGGTCCGGCATCGTGTCAGCCGTCTGATTGGAGAAGGGGACTACCCGGTCATAGAGGCGGCGGGCAGGGTCATGGCCTACGGAGACATGGGGCTCAATCCGCCGGCGGAACTCTACGCCGCGGCGGCCGGCCTTACGGGTCTGCGGTATCCCGATTATTTTGCCTATGAGCGGTCCCGGCTGGAGGTTCTGCGGGGGGCATTCCCCCAGGACGCCCGGTACCGGGCTCTCCTGGCCCGGCAAACCCTGGGCTGGTACATACCTCCGGGTTATGTGTTTCCCCTGGGGGACAACCGGGACAACTCCCGGGACGGTCGTTACTTTGGCCCGGTAAAGAAAAGCAAGGTCCTTGGTAAGGGTTCTTTTATCTATTGGCCTCCGGGGCGTATGGGGTTGATACGATAGCGGTAGAGACAGGATGGAGTGATGTTTAAAAAATGGCATAAATATTCTTATGCCGCTCAAAAAGAAGGGCGTTACCGGATCCGCTGGATGCTGGCATGGTTTCTTTCGATTTTTTTCTTGTATGTGTTCTTTACCACCTGTTTGTTTTCCATGCGGGTACTGGAGAATGAAACCATGCAGCCCGGGCTTAGAGTGGGGGATCGGTTTGTTTTTTTTTCTCATCTGATCTACCGCTTTCTTCCGGAAACTCTGGGACGGGATCGCGCCTTTCACCTGCGCCGGGGGAACATCGTTTTGGTAGATACCGCCCTGCGGGAGAATCGGGGGATTCTGAGCAATGTTTTGGATGCGAGCGTCCGGTTTTTTACCGCCCAGCAGTACAGCCTTGCGGACCGGGAAGAACATTTTTTTATAAAAAGGATACTGGGATTGCCGGGGGATGAGATCACCATGACGAATTTTGTCATCCGAATCCGGGCTGCGGGAAGTTCCTACAGCTTTACGGAATTTGAGCTGTCCGACAAGCCCTACGATGTTACCATTCCCCAGATTCCTGCCCTGTGGGATGAATCCCTGCCCTTTTCGGGTAACATGGAACGGATCGTCCTGGGAGAGGACGAATGTTTTGTCCTCTCCGATGACCGCGGTAATACCAATGATTCCCGGACCTGGGGTCCTGTTCCGCTGGATCTTATTGCGGGCAGGGCTCTGTTCCGCTATTGGCCCTTCACCCGGCTGGGACGCCCCTGAGCCTTCCCGGCGGGTTTTTCCCCGCTCCCCAGGCTTCCCTTTATCTCCACATTCCCTTCTGCGCCGGGGCCTGTGATTACTGTGATTTCTATTCCCTTCCCGCCGTCCCCGGGGATCCCCGGTTTCCTGTGTTCATCAAACTGCTCCTCCGGGATACGGAGGACATACTCCGCCGGTTTGAGGTCCGCCGGATTCCCAGTCTCTACATTGGCGGCGGCACCCCTTCTCTGCTGGGGGCATCCGGCATTGAACGCCTCCTGGAGGGGCTGCGCTCCCTTCTTCCCGAATGGCCCCGGGAGCTCAGTCTGGAGGCTAATCCCGAGTCCGCCGATGCGCCTTTCCTGGCTGCCTGCCGGGAGGGGGGTGTAACCCGGATCAGTCTGGGGGTACAGACCTTCCACGAGGGATCCCGCCGGCTGGTACGCCGGGTAGGGGAGGGGGCCCTCCTTCCGGAACGGCTCGATCTGGTCCGGGAATTCTTTCCCGCCGCCTTTTCCGCGGATCTTATCACCGGCCTGCCCGGTCAGGATAAGGGGGTTCTCCTCCGGGACATTGAAAAGCTCCTCCTCCGGGAACCTGCCCATGTTTCCCTCTACGCCCTTTCGGTGGAGGCGGGAACCCCGCTGGAAAAGGCGGTCCGTGATGTTCCCCCGGTCCGGCTTCCGGAGCGGGATGAGGCGGATTCGCTCTGGCTCCTGGGCCGGGATACCCTGGAGGCGGCGGGCTATACCCAATACGAGGTTTCCAACTTTGCCCTTCCGGGGAAAAGGTCGATCCACAATAGCCGGTACTGGCGGATGGAAAACTGGCTTGCCGCGGGGCCCGCCGCCTCGGCCACCGTCATTGACGACCGGACCGGAACCGGTTTCCGGTATACGGTAAGGCCAAACCTCGGGGCCTATCTGGGTCGTTCCGGCTCCGCTCCCCCCCTCACCGATACCGAGAATCTGGACCCTCCGACCCTGATGCGGGAGACCTGCCTCATGGGCTTCCGCTGTATCGAAGGTCCTGACCACGGACTCTTTATCCGCCGTTTCGGCAGGGATCCGGAGGATTGCCTCCCCCGGACATGTTCCCGGTGGCGGCGGCGGGGACTGATGCACCCCGGCAAAACCGCACTGAACAGGGAAGGCCTCCTCTTCCTCAATCCCTTTTTGGAGGATGTTTTTGAGGAGTTGGGTAATAGCCTTCCGGTCAGAAGCTCAGCGCAGGGCCCTTTGGATGGCTAACAGTATGGTTTTACTGCTCGCCGTGGCTCCGCTTACGGTATCAACCAGCAGGCTTTGGGCCTTGATGACCCCCTCGATGATACCTTCCGCCTTCTTACC
This sequence comes from Spirochaetaceae bacterium, assembly GCA_031279015.1. Taxonomy (GTDB): domain Bacteria; phylum Spirochaetota; class Spirochaetia; order Treponematales; family Breznakiellaceae; genus JAITJI01. The sequence continues at coordinate 4,634 of JAITJI010000093.1, read as the reverse complement.
CTTTCCGTATGTATGTTTGACAAGGGTGATTGCCTTGATGGTTTCATCCTGCAGGGTTACATCCACCACCGCTTTCAGGGGCCAGGTTTTATACTCGCCGCGGTAGACGCCATCGGCCTTTCCTGCAAGATTCAGCGTGCCGATTGTCTCATTTTTTAAGCCCGTAGCACAGTTCGCAATCAAAAAGGCAAAACAGAGCAGGGGGATGCCGATACGGAGCACAGCAGGGAAATGCCTGGCCTTTGGATATCCATACTCCGGGGTTCCGGTCGTTTCTTCGTACTTTTTTTTCATATAGATTTCCTTTAGACTTCCCTCAGATACCGATTGTGGCGAGCATCAGCGCCTTAATCGTATGTTTGCGGTTTTCCGCCTCATCCCAGGCGCGGCTCTGAGGCCCGTCGATCACATCGGCGGTAACCTCCTCACCCTTTACTGCGGGAAGGCAGTGGAGGAAGATGCTGTCCCTGCGGCCGGTTTTTTCCATTAATTGCCGATTCACCTGGTAGTCCTGTAACAGCCGGATCCGTTCCTCCCGTTTAGCCTCCTCCCCCATGGAAACCCAGACATCGGTATAGATGGCGTCTGCGTCCCGGACCTCACCGGTATCCGGGCTAATGCGGATCTCCCCGCCGGAAGCCGCCGCCAGGGGAGTACAGCGCTCAAGGAGTTCCGGATCGGGGTTGAGGGATGGCGGCGTTATCACGGTAAAACGGATCCCCAGTTTTGCGCTGATCACCGCCAGAGAACGGGCCACGTTGTTCCGGCCGTCTCCTACAAAGCAGAGTTTTCTGCCCTTGACGGAACCGAAGTTTTCCTCCAGGGTCATGATATCCGCCAGCGCCTGGGTGGGATGAAAGCTGTCGGTGAGGCCGTTGTAGACCGGTACACCGGAGTATTTCGCCAGGATCTCTACTGTGCTCTGCTTAAAGCCCCGGAACTGAATGGCGCTGAACATCCTCCCCAATACCCGGGCGGTATCCTCAATAGATTCCTTTGCCCCAAGCTGTATATCCTCCCTAGAGAGGAACACCGGATGCCCCCCCTCTTCCCCAAAAGCCGTCTCAAAGGCGCAACGGGTTCTGGTAGAACGCTTTTCAAAGAGCAGGGCCAGGGTTTTTCCGGTAAAACGCTGCTGTATTTTTCCCCGTTGTTGTTCCTCCTTAACCGATTTTGCCATATCCAGAAGGCAACGGATCTCTGCTTCCGAATAATCCAGCAGGGTGAGGAGAGAACGTCCTTTTAAAGCTTCCAAAATCATAATGCCTCCATAGGTATTTTCCGATTATAGTGTATACTGATTTCGGATATATTACTATGATACAGATGTTGTTTTCTCTCCGTTTCAGAACCCAGCTCCGCCGTACCCGGCCGGACCTGATTTCTTTTTTAGATGAAACCATAACCGGAGCTGCGAAAAACACCGGGGGAACTGCCGTTTTGGAGCGCCGTTGTATCACCGCTGTTTTTGATGAAAGGGCCATCGGATTTTGGCTGGGTATAACCATCCTGCTGGAGGAGATCCTCAATACTCTGGAAGGGTTTAGTGAAGATCTCTACGGTTATGTATGTGTGCTTGGTCATGATTTAACTGATGATGCAGATCGCCTTGTCCGGACTCTTTCCCCGGGCGGTACGGGTCTCTGGTGTGCAGTTTCCATCCAAAAGGCCCTTTCTCCCTTCGTGATCTTTGACCAAACCTCCCTACAGGCGGAAGATACCCATCTCCGGATGGATTATACCCGGATAAACAGGATACGATCCCTTATCGGCGGTAATTTTGGAAGCGCCTTCCCCTACCGTGACCGGATTCAGCGGATACTTAAAAAGGAGAGCCCCCGGAATACGCTGCTCATGGCCCCTTCCTTTATCGGCAAAGGGGATGGCCTTAGCTATTTTTGCCGTTCCCTGCCAGATACGGCGCCCTTCCTGGTGATCCGTTTTGGGTCCGGCGGCAGCGGTCTAAGCTGCTTTGTCGATGCCATGAGTCCCGCCATCCGATCCTATATCGGCGCGTCCGCCGGGACGGATCTGCTTGAACGGCTGGATGCCCTGGGGGAACCCATCCTCCGGGAGCGCTTGAATGATCGGTGTTCAACCTATCTCCTGCAGCGGGGAAAGGTATTTTTGCAGTCCCTCCTGGAGGCTTACGCCAAAGCGGCGGAGGAACAGGGGCTGCGGGGAGTCATCATTACCGAAAATATCCACAATGCGGATCCTACAACCATACGGTTTTTCATAGGAATTATGACGGGTCTTTTCCGGGAGACCCCTTCTGCCGACCCCTCCGGAGGCGCCGGTACGGAGAGAATCCTCCGGGATCAGTTTTTTATTTTTGGTACCGCCGATGAAGAAACGGAGGTCGCCGGGTCCGCCTCGTCTTCTTCCCTCAAGACCATGCCGGATATTCGGGATGGGCTGTTCTCCCGGGTGATCCGATTCTTTCCCGAGACTTCCGGCAGCCGCCGGCCACCGGAAATGCCCACCGACCTCTGGGAGATTGCCTATGCCCTTTTCCTCCTGGGCCGTTATTTTCCCGCCCGCCAGTTTGGGCGGATCTTTGAGGAGGAGGGCCTGAACCCCCGGATGGTCGCCCGGGCCGTAGAGATCTTTTCCGGTTTGGGGTTCATTGACTGTGAGGAGGATCCCCGGCCGCAGCTTCCCGGTTTTGCCAAATGGGCGGAAGATATCCTGGGGAACCGGCAGTTCGTTGTCCACTCCATGATCCGCAGCCGCATCCTAGCCTGGGTCGATTCGGGACGGCTCCGGCCCTGTTTTAACCTTATCAGGATCCTCTCCAGGATGGGGTCTGAAAGTTTGGATCCTCTTATCCTTGACGCCCTTTCGGAGGATATCATAAACGGTACCTATGGAGGCATCGAAGAAGCCATTGAGGACTCCTCCTTTGCTGCCGTGGTGGGGGAAAAGCGGACAGCCCCGCTGCTCAACATCTTTTATACCTCTAAAGCCCTGGTGCACGGAGAGGAACGGGAGATCCGGGAGGCCTTTGCGGAACCATCCCCCGAATTTCCGGGAAACGGCGCGGAACACCCCATCTTTACGGGTTATAAGGCCCGTATTCTTGCCAACCTTGCCGCCTACCGGTTCGGCATAGGGGATATTGCCGCCGCTACGGATGCAGCCAAGGAATCCATGCTGCTCAGCCAGAATCTGAAGGAAACCCGGGGGCTTGCCCGGGCTTACCGGCTTTTTGCCCTGGGTAATCTTCTGATGCGCCGTTTTGGGGATGCCATTGATTACTTTTCCTTTGCCATTGAGAGCGCCGAACGTTTTGATGATCCCCAGGAATTCTGCCTTACCACCTACTATGCGGCGGCGGCCCATTTCCTCTACGGGAATATTTCCCGGGCCGAGCAGCTGATCCTACAGTCCAGGGAAGTTGCGGTAGCCCAGGGGAGGACCGAATGGGCGGACAAGGCGGATTTTTTCCTGGGGCGTATCCGCTTTGAAACGGGCCGTTATCAGGATGCCCTGCAGATCTTTGAAGGGCTTCAGGATCGATTTACCGGTATGGTACCGGCAAGCGCCGCCGCCTGCCGGGATCATACCCTGGCCGCCTGGATTTACCGGACCAAGGGGTTTCTTCACCGTTCTCCCCCGCCGCTGGAGGGAACGGTGAATCATGACGCCCTGCTCTTTAGCACGGAAGCTGCGTATCTGTCGGGGGATTACCGGGGCGCGGTGAATCTGGCGGATAAACTCCTTGCCGGACTGTCCGCCGGGGGATTCATCTTTCTGGAGCAGCCCGACTGGCTGAGTGGTTTCTCCCAGTGTGAATTATTCCTCCTCTCCCGGCAGACCTTGTTTACCCGGCTCCTGTCAACCTACCGCGCCCTGGCCCTCTGTCATCTTGACCGGACCAGCAGCGCAAGCCGGGAGCAAGCCCTGGAGAGTATGCGACGGGTCATCCGGGAAGAAGGTCAGCCGAACATCGATCCGAACGATGCCTTCTACTACTATGCCTATTACTATGTTGTGCAGGAATCCGGAGGCATGGAGGTTGATATGAACACCGCCATCAGCATCGCCTTTAAACGGCTTCAGAGCCGGGCAAGCCGTATCGACGATGTAGAAACCAAACGATCCTTCCTAACCTTGAACTACTGGAACAATGCCCTTGGCCGGGCCGCAAAACGGCACAAGCTTATCTGAGCCCCGGCCTTTTTGGGCAGCCTGAAAAAGATTACGGGATGGAGACAGATGCAGATATCCCCAAAAGGCCAGTCAGACTCTCCTGCCGCCTGAAGGGAAGGACATTTTTATTGCATCTTGACAATAGACAAAAAAATGAAAAAACAGTGTCAAAAAATAGTGTTGACAGATGCGGACAATAGCTGTAAAAAACCATCTATGTTAAGCTATTTAACAAAGTAGCCAAGAAGACATTGTTTTGTGAAGGGAGGTTAAAGATCGTGGAAGATAAGAATACGGATCCCTCTCATTTGTTTAATGTCGTTGTAATACCCCCCCCGTTTTTTAGTATCATTTTTGACATTTGGTTACATTACATATGCCGCTATCTCCGCCCGGGGAAAAACGCCCCTGGTTCCCGAAAATTTTCAATTCTGCGGGAACCGGCCGGGGGATAAAGACGCCGCGGACAACACCGCGGA
>JAITJI010000126.1 GCA_031279015.1 Spirochaetaceae bacterium | reverse complement strand
AGTTCCTTAACGTTGCCGGTGTTTTTTACAAGGGTATGGGCAACGGACTGGATATTGGCGAGCATTTCCTCAATCGCCGATGAAGACTGGGCGACACTGATGCTCTGCCTGTCCACATGTCCTGAGAGTTTATCGATGTTGACGGTGATCTGTTCCATGGCGGCGCTGGTTTCGGTAACACCGGCCGACTGGTTAATAACCCGCGTTTTTATACTTTGAATATTGGCGGTTATCTCGTTGACAGCCGCGGCGGTTTCGGTCATGTCGCTGGCAAGATCGTTGCCAATGGCAAAGAGAGCCTCTGATTGTTTTTTGATGATAATGATCATATCTTTGATTTTTTCCAGCGTCGCGTTGAGGCTGCGGGCCATATCACCGATCTCGTTATTCGCGGTAACTGCGATACTCTTTGTTAAATCCCCATTGGAAATATCTTTCAGGACATGGGATACGGCAATAACCGGAGCAACCGTCCGCTTGATGATGATTAAAACCAGCGCCGTAAATACCACGGTGAACACCAGGGACAGGGCGATGGAGATCAGGATCAACCGGTTTAATTCCGCAAAAACAACACTCGCGGGAATCGTTGAAATCAGCGTCCATTCCGCGCCGGGGATATTCCGGGAATAAATAATCGTGTCCCCCTCTATTTTATAAAAGGATTCTGAAGCAAGAATTTCACTGCGGTAGGCCTCAAAACCACAGTCGGTAAAGAAGCTCTTCTGCATAACCGCGTTTATATCCGCGTTATTGATATACAGCCCGTCTTTATTCAAAAGCCAGGTCTGCCGCTCCGGTTCAGCGTCCGGGGGGTTAAGCATCTCGTCCAGGGAATTAACCAGAAATTCCGTAGACACCACCCCGATGTCCCGGCCGCGGTTGTCATACACTACCAGGGACATCGCCGCGGTGATATTGCCCGCAGCCGGGTCCACGTAGGGATCCACATACGCGACCTTCCGGGGCGCCTGTTTCGCGTCAATAAACCAGGGCCGCTCAAGTTGATTATAATCCGTGCCGGGAACCCAGTCGGGAACGCAGGCCCAATAGCCGCCGTCCAGATACCAGAGGATGTTCCCCGCGTAGTAAATGTAGGAAATATCCGGCATGGTGTCCCCGAGCCGCTTCAGGTAGGCCTGCATTTCCGCGCGGGAAACAACACCGTAAGACGGCGCGCCCGTTTCAGAGCCCTCACGGGCCGCATAGCCTGCGATACCGGCGGCGGCGTGGCTCAGGAGCCCCGCGTGCCGGTCAAACAAAGCGCTTATACCTTCCTTCATTTGATCGATGCTCGCGCGGGTTTTAGACTCAATTTCCCGCTGGGTAAGGGAATGAAAATTGCTTATAAAAACAAGGGACAATAACAGGGCTATGCCGATTATTCCCGTAATAAACACTACCGACAGGGTAAATACTATAGAATGACCCATATTTTTTACCATAATTCACTCCTCATTTAGGACCAGTTTGGCATAATGCATAAAAAAATAATACCAAATATCGAAATTTTATACAAGTGAGAAATTTAGCTTTCGTGGGGGTGCAGTCCGTTTTCATACATAACAGGGAATAAATTCCCTGCGCCATGGACCTCCCCCGCGCCTGGGTTCTTGGGAGCGACAAGAAATTTGAGGCAAAAAACCTTGTTTATGGGCTATCTTAGGAGTAGTTTTTTTTCTTTCTATGGTGAGTAAAATTTATAAATAATGTCTTACCGTAAATATTATGTATATTCTCCTTTAAATATACATTTTTTATATATTTCAGAAAATTCAAGGCAAATTGTGCATAACGTTCCGGCTGTATATGAGCCGCCTACCGGCGGCAAAGCATATACCGTCCTGTTGAGGCGAAGCAGGGACGTGTTCTAATATTTTTTGAGTTAATTTCTATCTTAATTTAAATTTTATATGCTATGCCAAAAGATACATCTAGTTTAAGAAAACGTATGTCATTTACTATTGTTGTTATATCATACCCCCAACGCATTTCACCATTAACCATAAAATGTTGAGAAAAATTATATATAAAACCACTTCCTATATTAGCCTTTAACACAAAATTGTTTATTTGTTCATCAATTTCATTGATAACATTTTTCCCTCTTTCATTAAAATATTCCGTTACTATTAAATATTTTAATGAAATCCCGCTTTGTACGAACCAGTTAAATTTATTTCCCCATCTATATTGCATTAATAACGGAATTTCTATATATTCAAAAACAATACTTTCTAAACCGGAAATTTCTATATTTTTTATCTGATAAAATAATCCTTCAGTTGTATATTTTATTTCTGTCTGTAATGCTAACGATCTGTTAAATGAATGATGTAAAAATACCCCTGCATTTATTATGGGAAAGAAGCCCATATCCGAAAGATCAATATTTTCAACTCCTAAATCGCCAAATGGCCTGTTTGCATTAAAAAAAAGAACAGAAGATTTTATTCCTATTGAAAATTGTGCAAACAGACAAAATGGAAGCATAAAGAACATAACTGTCACCAATAACCGTTTCATATTTATCCTCTTTAATCCTCCTAAAATTCATTTCATTAGTAGCCCTGTTCCTTGTCCACCGGATTCCGCAGGGGTTCTCCCCGGACATAGCGGCCCAGATTGTCCAGGGCGATATCCAGGGCAAAGCTGTCGTAATCCATTCTTAGGCCCCCGTAGTGGCCGGTGATGATAACGTTCTCCATGTCCCAGAGGGGGGAGCGCGGGGACAGGGGCTCCTGTTCCGCCACATCCAGCAGGGCTCCGCCGATGCGCCCGGTCCTGAGGGCTTCGATCAGGGCAGCTTCATCGGTGGTAGCGCCCCGGCCCACGTTGACATAGATGGCGTCCTGTTTCATAGCGAAAAATTCCTCTTCACCGAACAAGCGCCGGGTAGCCGGTGTTAAGGGGAGGATATTCACCACCACATCCGCCCCGGGAAGGAATTCCGGCAGTCCTGCGGCGGTGATAATGAGCCGGGGGTCCGCAGAATCTATCGCCGCTGAAGCTGATGGGGTCGATGACGGGATCGATGGCGAAGCTGCCGATAAGACCGACGGCGAAACCGACGTTCCCGGTGCGGGGACCCTGCGGCGAAGGCCGATAACCCGCATCCCAAAGGCCAGGGCGGCCCGGGCAAGAGATTCGCCAATGGCGCCGTAGCCCAGAATGAGCATGGTTTTTCCCGACAGGACCGGCAGTTCCGCCCCAGAGAACTGCCGCCATTCATGCCGGTCCTGGGCGGCAAAGGCCCTTCGCAGGAGCCGGTTCCGGGCCAGGAGGAGGGCAAAGATGTGTTCGGTTAACTGGGGTCCATGCATCCCCGATGCAGAGGTTAGCCGGAAAGGCAGAGCCTTTACTTCAGGGTAACGCTGCAACTGGTCCGCTCCGGCGGACCATAACTGAATCCACTTGAGCCGGGGCATGCGGGGGATAAGAGAAAACGGTACATCCCCAAAGCCTATTTCCACCTCTTCCAGCACCGGTTCAATTTCACCCTTATTCGCCGTGATGCGGACTTCCCGGCCCTCTCCTGCCTGCCGGAGCCTTTCCACGGCGCCCGCAGGAAGCAGTTCCCGGGGGCGGGCCAGCAGGATGATTCCTCTTTCATCCTGAGTTCCCTTGTATTGATCCATAGGCCTATAATAACGGAAAATAGATGAAAATAAAAGGAGGCGCCATGGACCGGTTATACACGGATGAGCATACCGTTTTGCGCTATGGGGAAGAAGAGGATGTCCATCTGCTCCTGGAATTGATCCGGGGGCTTGCGGAATACGAGCGCCTTTTGGATTCGGTAACGGCCACGGAAGCGGGGCTCCTTCAGTCGGTGTTCCGGGAAAAACGGGCCGAGTTGATCTTCTGTGAATACGACGGCAGTCCCGCGGGCTTTGCCCTCTTCTTTCACAACTATTCAACCTTTCTGGGAAAGCCGGGTATCTACATCGAAGATCTCTTTGTAAAGCCGGAAATGCGGGGGAAGGGCCTGGGGAAGAGGCTCCTGAAGTGTATAGCGGCCATTGCAGTGGAACGAAACTGCGGCCGCCTGGAATGGGCCTGCCTCAACTGGAACGAGCCATCCATCGCCTTTTACCGGAGTCAGGGGGCCCGGCCCCTTTCGGAGTGGACCACCTACCGCCTTACCGGAGAGGGGATACGGAAACTGACCGGATCCTGATCAAAAGAAATCCCCGTACCGGTAGAACCGCAGTTTGAGGGCGGCGGCGTTTTGGAGAAGGTACTCCAGCCTGACGGGACTGATGCCCCAGCCGGCGGCGCCGGATATGTCGTGGGTGGTCATGGGGATAATGGTGTCTCCGCCGATAAATTTGGTGATCCTGAGCATGAGGCCTATGGTCCGGTAGAAGTCGGCGTCGTTTTCATAGAGGATATTGTCTATCGATATGGAGCCGATATAGCCCTGCCGGATCGTTTCCGGGTTGTACACCCGGTAGCGTACCCCAAAACCCCGCAGGACAGCAAAATTGTCCAGAAGGATCTCATGCATCCAGGGTTCGGAAAGGCCAAAGGGGTAGGCAAAGGCCCGCAGGGGGACCCCTGCATCCCTGAAGGTCCCGATGTCCGAAAGGGTTTGCCGGTAAAATTCTTCCCTGCTTATAAGGGTCAGGTTGAGGTGCTCCTTTGTGTGATAACCGATCTCGTGGCCTCGTTCTTGGGCTTTCATGCAGAAGGGACTGAGAGACCCCTGCATAAAAAAGGTAACCCGGGCGCCGTTCCTGTCTAAGAGGTCGAATATCCCCTCCCAGGCATCCCTGAAATCGTCGTCAAAGGCCAGCAATATGCCGCTCCGGTCACCGGTGATGAACCATTCAAGGGAATCCTCCCGGCTTATCCCCACATCCTTTTGTTCCACCGTAAAATGAAGGCGATATCCCCCCTCGATGGGAACAGCCCCGGCCACATCGTACCGTACCGTAAAGGTTTCATCATCTTCGGACAGATCCGCCAGAACGTGGATATTCGAATCATCATCCTGTAAAAAGTATTTGTTAATGTCCACGGAATTGGCCTTGATCCTTTTGATGACCCGTTCAAGGGGTCCGGGGATTATTTCCGGAGCGATGCTCTCCGGGGGCGCCGGTGTATCCTGCTGTGTCACCGGTCTAAGGCCCGCACAGGAGGCAAGGATTCCCCCCAGAAACAGCGCCAATACCCGGAACAGACCCCGCAGGGCCGGGTTGCTCTGCAACGCCGCCCGGCGTCTATACAGCGTCTTCCTTACTATTTTTTTGAATGATTTTTCTTCAGATAAGGGAACGCTTTTAACATCCATCATTTAAAAAAGCCTCCTGGACAATTCCTCAAAATACATCTTTATGATACTATATTAGTAAGTAGAAATCGAGGAGTCGCTATGAATCCCCTGGAATCCCTGTTTGATTCACTGAGGAACGCTCAAACCCGTTTGGCCCTGCAGAACCGGCAAGAGAAAGACGCTGCCCTGAGGGGCATGATGAACGCTATCGATGCGGACCGGGAGGAGATACTCCGGGCCAACGCCGCCGATGTGGAACGGGCCCGGATGAGGGGAATGAAGGATGCCCTTATCGACCGGCTCAGCCTGAACGATAAACGGATAAACGATATTATTGCAGGGATCGCCGTGGTAATCCGTCAGGAAGATCCCATTGGCAAGGTACGGGCAGGCTGGACCCTGCCAAACGGCCTCTTTGTGGAGCAGATCACCGTACCCCTGGGAGTGGCGGCGATCATCTATGAATCCCGCCCCAATGTTACCGCCGATGCCGTGAGCCTTGCCTATAAGGCAGGCTGCGCTATCCTGCTCCGGGGTTCCTCGGCGGCGCTGGAATCGAACCGGACCCTGGTCAGGGCCATCAAGGCGGGACTTGCCGCAGGGGGCGGCCTCGCCGATGCGGTGGGTCTTGCGGATTCCGGAAGCCGGGATGAAATCGATCTCATCCTCGCCGCCCGGGGCAGAATCGATGTGGTCCTTCCCCGGGGGGGGCGGGATCTGATCCGCCGGGTGGTGGACAATGCCCGGATACCGGTTATCGAAACCGGGGAGGGGAACTGTCATATCTACGTGGAACCCGGCGCCGGTATGGCTGGTGCGGTAGATATTATTGAAAATGCCAAACTGCAAAAACCCGGCACCTGTAATGCCGTGGAAACACTGCTGGTACACCGGCATGCCGCAGCGGAACTGTTACCCCTCCTGGCGGTCCGGTTTGCCGGCAGGGTGGAACTCCGCTGCGACGGCCCCTCCAGGGCGGCTATTCTCGCCGGCTGCGGCGCCGCCTTTCCGCCGGGCCTCATCCTCAAAGATGCCGTCCCCGAAGACTGGGAGACGGAGTTCCTGGATTATATTCTGGCGGTCAAGATCGTGGATTCTGTGGAGGAGGCCATCGAGCATATCAATCGTTATGGTACCCGCCATTCCGAAGCGATCCTCACCGGCGATATCCGGGCGGCGGAGACATTTTGCCGCCGGGTGGATGCGGCCTGCGTGTATACCAACGCCTCCATCCGCTTCACTGATGGGGGCGAGTTCGGTTTTGGTGCGGAACTCGGGATCAGTACCCAAAAATTCCATGCCCGGGGACCCATGGGGCTTGAAGCCCTGACCACGATAAAGTATCGTATAACCGGTTCCGGTCAGATCCGGTCCTAGATTGTTATGGAAAACAGCATTTCCGGATTAATTGCCCGGGCGCGAAAAATCGTCATCAAATTCGGTTCCAACACCCTGGCGGATGGGAATGGCCGGATCAACCTCTCCTTCCTGGAGGAATTCGCCGCCCAGGCTGCGGCGCTGATTCGGGAGGGGAAGCAGCTGGTGCTGGTGTCCTCCGGCGCCCAGGTGGCGGGACTCTCCACCATGGGAAAGTGGGCCCGCAAACAGGATCTGCACTACAAACAGGCCCTCTGTGCGGTAGGTCAAGTTGAACTCATGGGCGCCTGGGGGCGGGCCTTTGAACCCTGGGGAATCCACATCGCCCAGATTCTGCTAACCCGGGATGACTTTGGCGATCCTATCCGTACCCTCAACATGCGGAACACCCTCTTTACCCTGGTGGACGAGAGGATCCTTCCCATCATCAACGAAAACGACAGCGTTAGTGTTGAGGAGATCAAGATAGGGGATAACGACACCTTAGCCGCCCAGTCGGCGGTTTTATGGAGCGCGGATCTCCTTGTCCTCTTCAGCGACATCGACGGGCTCTACAACAAGAACCCCAAGGAATTTCCCGATGCGGAACTGGTAGACGAAGTCCGGGACATCACGGCGGCCCGGGCGAGTATCCGCATCGGCGGTTCCAACAGTTTTGGTACCGGCGGGATAGCTACCAAACTGGATGCCGCAGAACAAGTGCTCTCCTACGGTATTCCTATGATTCTCGCCCACGGCGGCCGTCCCCGGGTTTTGGAAGCCCTGCGGGAGGGAACACAAAGGGGGACGGCATTTCTGGCATAAAAAACAGGCTAAGGAGTAACCATGCGGATCAGTATCGCCTGTATAGGCAGCGGTAACATGGGCACGGCCCTGATGAAGGGCGCCGCGGGAATAGATGGTACGGAAATTGGCTTTACCGACACGGACCGGGCAAAGGCGGAGGCTGCGGCAAAGGCCCTGGGCGGCTTTACCTTTGCCACCAACGCCGAAGCGGCGGAGCGGGGAGATTTTCTGTTCCTCGCCGTAAAACCCCAGATTCTTGGTGGGGTTCTGGAGGAAATTGCCCCGGTCCTGGTGGAGCGGCTTGCCTCGGGAAATCCGGCCATTCTGGTTTCCATGGCGCCGGGTTGGTCTATTGGGAAGATTCAGGCGGCCGCAGGCCGCCCGGTCACAGGCCGGTCAGGCTGTCCGGGCGTAGATTCTGCGCCTGAATCCGCCGTCCCCCTTCCGCAGGCCATAGTCAGGATCATGCCCAACACCCCGGCCCTCATCTCCCTGGGGGTCATTGCCCTGGCGGCTTCTCCGGAGGTTCCTGCCGAAAGGCTTGATGCACTGGAGGGTCTCCTCGGCAGGGCGGGGATCGTTGACCGGATAGAGGAAAGGTATATGGACGCGGTTACGGGTCTCTCCGGGTCGGGACCCGCCTTTGTGTATCTCTTCATCGAAGCTCTGGCCGACGGCGGTGTCCGGGCAGGGTTGCCCCGGGATAAGGCGCTACGCTACGCCGCTCAGACCGTTCTGGGTGCAGCGGCGATGGTCAGAGAAACCGGCCGCCACCCCGGGGAACTCAAGGACATGGTTACATCCCCCGGCGGTACCACTATTGCCGGCGTAGCCGCTCTGGAGAGCGGGGCTTTCCGGGGCACCGTGATGAATGCTGTAGAAGCCGCCTTCAGGCGTTCGGTGGAATTGGGGTAGAGGCGGGTCCGGGGGGAACCGATACCATCAAGCATAATCAGGGCACATTACAGGTCCAGCAATTCCCGGATATCCATCCAGGTGCTAAGGCCGTGCTGGTTCCGGATATCTACGGGCAGGGATATTGTTTCGTTGCCGGTGAACTCGCAGCGATTCAGAGGCATACGAAGGCCGGCGATCCTGTTTTCCCGAATCGCCCTGACATAGTCCTGAATGGTATTCATCTTTTCTGTCAAATAGACGCCAAAGATGTCTCCGGTTTCAAATTGTCCCACATGGTGAATATCCGAACCCGCGGTAACGGGGATCCCCAGCTTCCGGGCGTAACGCATGGCCAGGGCATCCCAGGCTTGCTGGTTGCCGCCGTTGGCTGCCTCCACCGCATCCACGCAGCCGACGGACAGGCGAATGTTCCTGATGTAAGGGGCGTGGCGGAATGGGTGGGCTTGCACTACACAGCCTCCATAGCGCCGGACGGTGGTATACTGTTCCTGCAGGGTCCAGGAGGCGGCTTCCGGGTGTGCAAGGAGCCAGTTTTTGTCCAGTCCGTAGATAAGGTAGTCATCCCCCTGGAAGGTTTCCTCCCAGCCGAAAAACACGTCAAGGCCATGCCGCTCCCCCGCAGCCCGTGTTTCTTCGTAACCCCGGCAGAACTGTTCCACCCATTCATCCCAGGGCAGAGTCTGGTCCGCAGCCGTATTGCCGTTGTAAAAATGGTCGGTTACAATAATACCCGTATAACCCGCCTCTTTATACGCTTCGATGTACTCCCCGCCCCTTGATTTGCCGCAGAGGCTGGACTGAACCGTATGAAGATGGGTTTCGTACAGGAATGCCATTTAGCCGCTCTTCCAATCCCTCGTCCGTATAAGGTTCCGCTGGATCTTGCCGCTTATCGTTTTGGGCAGCTCGGGGACAAATTCCACAATGCGGGGGTATTTGTAGGGGGCGGTAACCCGTTTTACGTGATTCTGCAGTTCCCGGGTAAGTTCCTCCGAAGGCTCGAAGCCCCGGGCCAAGACCACCGTGGCCTTAACCACCTGCCCCCGCAGGGGATCCGGAGCGGCGGTAACCGCGCATTCCAGCACCGAGGGATGTTCCATCAGGGCGCTTTCCACCTCAAAGGGGCCTATCCGGTAGCCGGAACATTTGATGACATCATCGTTTCTGCCAACAAACCAGTAGTAGCCGTCACTGTCATGCCAAGCCATATCACCGGTGCGGTATATGCCGTCATGCCAGGAGCTCCGGGTTATCTCCTCGTCCTTCCGGTACCCGGTAAAAAGGCCCGGTATGGACGGCGGCCTGTCCGGTCCGGGAGAATCGACGCCGGTATTGGTAATGCTTATGTTCCCGGTGATCCCGTCGTCGCAGGATTCACCGTTTTCATCCAGCAGGTTCAGGCCAAAGAGGGGCGCAGGTTTCCCCATGGAACCGGGTTTTACGGGCAGCCATTTAAAGGCCGCCGCCAGGACCGATGTTTCAGACTGACCGAACCCTTCACGGATTTCAAGCCCCGTCATCTCCTTGATCCGGTAGTACACTTCAGGACTCAGGGGTTCTCCGGCCACAGAGGTATGTTTAATGTAGCTGAAATCATAACCCGAAAGATCCTCCTTGATGAGGAAGCGGAAGATCGTCGCCGGAGCACAGAAGCTTGTAGGCCGGATCCGGTCCAGGGCGCCGAGCATACCCTGGGGAACAAATTTTTCGGTGTCGTAAACCCCCACCGCGGAACCGCAGATCCACTGTCCATAGATCTTTCCCCAGGCGAATTTTGCCCAGCCAGAATCGGTTTGGGTAAGGTGAATTCCATCCTCCTCCACGCACTGCCAGTATTTTGCCGTTACGATATGACCCAGGGGCAGGCTGTGGTTGTGGAGCACCATCTTCGGCATCCCCGTGGTGCCGGAAGAGAAGTAGATGAGCATGGGATCGGTGGTTTTTGTGACGCCGGCAGGCCGGATGAAGGATTCCGGGGCCTTCTCTATCGCATCCCGCATATCGATAAATCCCGGCGGAACGGCGCTTCCCATCACGGCGGCATGTTTAAGGGTAACACATTCACTGCGGGCAGCGCTTATATTGTTAAGCAGTTCCTCATCATCAACATTGATAAGGAGTTTTACATCGGCGATGTTGCAACGGTACACAATGTCCTTTTGCGTAAGCTGGTAAGTACCGGGGATACAGATTGCACCAATCTTCATAAGGGCAGTCATCATAACCCACACTTCCGGACGCTGTTTTAATATGAGCATCACCACATCGCCCTTGCCTATACCCAGAGAAACGAGGGCATTTGCCGCCTTGTCACTTTGACGTTTCATGTCTGCAAAGCTAAAGGTTTTCATGACTCCCGTATCATTTGTCCACACCAGGGCTGTTTTGCCGGGCCGAATCCGCGCCCATGCATCAACCACATCATAGGCAAAATTAAAATCTCCAGGTACTATACATCTGTAATTATTATAAAAATCCTCATAACTTTCAAATTCTGTCCGGGGACAGAAACGTGACAATATTTCATTCATGGCGTTTTCCTGTGTTACACTATTCCTGTATGATGGTAATAAATCTTGCCGGAGCGCTGACCGCACTTTGCCCGTGGGGCAGACTGGCGTCAAAGTATATGGAATCTCCCTCGTTCAGGGTATATTCCCTGTTGCCAACAATCACCCTGACGGTTCCCTCTACCACATAGTTGAACTCCTGTCCCGAATGAGTTACAGGCGGCGCGGGGGCTTTTTTTGGATCCAAAAAAACCAGGAGGGGTTCCATGTTCCGGGCCTTGAAGTTATAGGCCAGGCTCGAATATTCATAGCCCGGAAAACGTTCAATCAGCACCCCCTTGCCCCTCCTGCACACGCTGGCGGTATCCATCTTTGGATCCTCCCCGGTGAGCAGGACCGTCGTATCCGTACCAAGCCTGACCGATATCTTATAGAGGACGCTGATGGGAATATCCAGTTCCCCCGTCTCATATTTAGAGTAGGTTTCATAGGGGATGTCAATATCCCGGGCCAGATCGATGGCGCTGATCTCCATTATCTCCCGGAATTCCTTGATCCTGCCGGGGATCTTCCTAACCGGATTATCACACATAAACCCCACCCCTCATGGCGCCGAACGCCGGAACCGGATCTGGCATACACCGTCGCCCCGGGCTATGGTTTTTACCAGGTCCAGCTCACAGCCGAAGCTTTCCGCTATGCCCCGGTCCCCGCACATGGCGATCTCACAAAGCTTATCCAGATCTTCGGCAGTACAGCCCTGTTTCTGCCAGGCCTTGACCAGGGGACAATAGTGAAAGTCCACATCAAAATTATCATCCGTCAACCTGAGGATCTTCATTTCAAAAACCATCCTGCCCGGCAGGGTGAAGAGGGATTTTTTCAGATTGTTCAGGCTTTGGGAGTTGTTTTTATCCACAAAAACCTTGCCCTGATACCGTCCGCAACGGCGTATGGCCTCCGGGGCGAATAAGGCGGGATCAATCCCCTTCTTCCGGGCTTCATCTACCAGCAGATACAGCCACAGAGCCCGGTGCTCCAACAGTTCCCGCACTGCCCGGATCAGGGGGAATTTGTTTTTTGGTTCATTTACGATGGTGTTCATTGATTCATTCCTTATAATCGTCCTGGATATTCCGCGTTTCAATGGTTTTAAGCGGCCTTGTTCTGCCCATTACCAGAAACCAGAGTTTTTTCAGCAGCCCTACCCTGCCAAAGAACAGCCAGAACAACAGCGTCAGAATAATAATGGCCGGTATCCCGTAGATGAGGATGCCCACCAGCGCCAGCAGCGCCATGGAGGCATAAACCCCAAAGGAACCGAACAGGGTAGTGATACGTTCCCCCAGGGAAGGCCCGGCGGCGGAGGAAACCGAAACCGGTCCTACAAGTTCCAATTCAATGGTAGCATAATCCACCATGTTTGCCAGGGATCGGAACTGGGTTCCTGTCCTGTCTATCTCGTACTGCAATTCTGCAATTTTTGTTTCCACCGACAGGATCTCTTCGATGTTTTGCGCCTTTCCCAGATAGGCCCGGTAGGTTTTGAGCAGTTCCTCCCTGGTCGCCAGGCGTCCCGCCAGGTCGTAATACCGGAGGGTCACATCTTCAGCGTTTTCGGAGCGGTAGAGGATCTTCCCAAGGCCGTTGATCTCTTCAAGAAGGAAACGGTAGGAGAGTTCCGGGACCCGGATGGTATAGGACCGGGAATTCTCATACACCGCCGTTTGGGACGCATAGGCGCCATATCTGTCCAGAGTTTCGGCGATACGCCTTTCCAGAACATCCGGGTCGGAAACCCTGATCCTGAGGTTGGCGCTTTTGACCAGCTTTCGGGTTTGGGGGACTGCTGTTTCCGGTCCGGTCCCCTCTTCGACGGCTTCGGCGAGGGAAAACTCCTCCGAAACGGAAGCATCCGCCATGCTTTTGGCCAGGGCGGCCCTGGGAAGACTCTGCCCGGCGGCGCCTGCGGCGAAACCTCCCCTTGCCGAACAGCCAGCCACCGTAAACAACCCTGCGGCGCAGAATCCCGCCATAAAAACCCGGAAAAAACCTATACCGGGACTATCCTTTCCTTTACCCACGACCGTAGTACCTCTCTCATGCATCTAAAGCCCGGACCCGAACCTTTACCACCCGGACCGCAACCTATTCATTAAACCATATTCCCCGCCGGCTGGTCCACAGGGCCGGGGCTGCTAAACGGCAGAGGACCGGAAAAAGCCTGCCCACGGCACATGACCCGGAAAACCCCGCTTCTTTGGCGCGGGAACTGAAAAACCTACTTTTTCGGCATTCGCACTGTTTTTCTCCTTGTGCGGCAGGGACAGGTCGATTCCCGAATTATAAGCCGGTAGGGAAGGACCGTATTCGTCCGGCCTCCCTTGTTCCCGCTGATATGCCGGTGCAGGACCAGGGCGGTCTGCTCTCCCATCTCCCACAGGGGTTGACGTATCGTGGTCAACCGGGGGATCATAAAATTCGAGATCTCAATATCATCGAATCCGATCACCGAAATGTCTTCCGGAACATGCAGCCCCTCGTCCCTCAGTACCCGTATGGCGCCGATGGCAAGCTCATCGGTGGCGGCAAAGACGGCGGAAAAATCCCTGTTCCGGAGCAGGAGTTCCCGCATGCCGTACATGCCGAATTCCGCGGCGTAGTGCCGCACAAACACGACCCGCCCTTCATCCCGTTCCTCCCCCGCCGCTTCCAGGGCCTGAAAAAAACCCTCCGTCCGCTGCCTGCCAAAGGTGAAGCCGCTGCCGCTTAGCATGGCTATCTTCCGGTGCCCCAGGCCGATAAGATGGGTTACCGCATCCATAGCGGCCTGTTCCTCATTCACGTGGATTGCGGGAATACCGGGGGCGCAAAAGGTGGCGGTAACCACGGGAAGCTCCACCCGGCTCAGGTAGTCGTAAAAGGCAGGGTCCTTTATTTCCTGCAACATGATAAGCCCATCCAATTTTTCCGACTTTACCCGGTTAAGGCATTCCTCCTCACTGGCGCCGTCAAATTGTACAAAAAAAAACAGAGTATGATAACCGAAGGATTCCAGATGCCGCTCAATGATCGAGAAAAGCTGGCGCTGAAACATATTAAAGGTATCGGGGATCACGATTCCTACAGTAAAGCTGCGCCGCAGAACCATGCTCCGGGCGGCCTTATTCGGCACATAACCGGTTTCCGCGATCATTTTGAGAATCTGTTCCCGTTTTACCGGGTTAACATGCTTTTTCCCGTTTGCCACCCGGGAAACCGTGGAGGGGGACACTCCAAGCTGCCGTGCAATGTCTTTGATACTGATCATTTTTCCTATTGTAATGAATAGTATAACGAGAATATACCCTGCTTTTCATTATTCATTTGTCACGGAATAACCGCCCCGGGCAATCATGGTATGATTGCCGACACTACCGTCCCCCATACCCCGTATTCGCCCTTTTGGTTCTCATAATGGGCGCAGAATCAGGCGCTCATACCGGATCCGGGTCAAGCCTACCGGTTCTTTCTGAAAACTTTGTACGGACCCCCGGCCCTCAGCTCCCGTCAATCCCGAAAAGAAACCATCTCTCCCCGCTCAAAAGAATATTTGCATCGGTACACCGTTTCCAGTGCGGCGGTTCCGTCATAAACCGTCACATCCGCCTTCCTGCCCTCCTGTATACATCTTACAAACTCCGTAAGCTCGGCAATATATGCATCATGCCACCTTGCCACAAAGTCCCCGTAACATTCCCTGCATACACCATGTTCGCTCATGACTTCAAGCAAGCTATCCGTACCGACCGCGCCAATTCTGAGGGCGCCCTTTGTTCCGATTATCTCTGTCTCCACGTTGCTTCCATGTGCGGCGGCCCTGCCCGCAAACAAGAATGCCATCGTCTCATCTTCATATTGAATAAGGGCGCTTACGTTGTCACCGTCATTCCAGTCCCGGTACTGGGGATAGGCAAAACAACCCCCTATGGCCCAGAGCTTCCTCGGTCTCTGACCACCGGTAAACCAGCGGAACAGATCCGCATCATGAACAGACATATCGAGAAACTGTCCGCCGCTGTTGGGCGCAAACTTCAGCGTGCTTTCTATTGCGGAGACCGGGTCCTGTGTATAGGAACGGATAAGGATTATCCGGCCAATATCACCGTTGTCGATCTTCTCCTTTGCCTTGCGGTATGAGTGATCATACCGCCGCATGAACCCAATCATAAATACCTTGTCAGGATGCGCCTCTACAATCCTTTCCGCTTCGCGGCATTTTTCCACCGTGACATCAAGGGGCTTTTCAACAAAGACATGCTTCCCGGAATCCAAAGCTATGCGTATATGTTCGGTATGAAACGCGGATGGGGAAACTATGGTAACCGCATCAATATCAGGATCTGAACACATTTTTGCAAAGCCGGAATACGTTTTTTTTACACCCAGCTCTGCGGATACGGACCGAAGCCTCTCCGCATCAATGTCGCACAATGCGGCTAATTCGGCGCCCTGTATGAAATATGCAAGATTCTTTGCATGCTCATAGCCAAGCCGTCCAAGCCCGATAGATCCTATCCGAATTTTCATATTGCTGACCTCCTGTCTCAATTTATCCTCTTGTTATTTCCCGTCCGTCAAAATACCTTTTTCCGTCTGGTCCCAGGGTTATTCTCATAAAGAAGCTGCGCCATAGGAGTTCACATTCATAGGGTATATATGCATGGGCACAGTTGTTTGCCGTTGCATAGTGGAAAAGGGGGATATCATCCCTGCCATTTGTCCAGGTCCGTATGTAGTAACGCCCCATATCGTCGAATTCCGTGGTAAGCCTTGAAGGGTCAAACCCGTTGCGATGCCCCCAGTATTTTAAGCATAGATCATTGAAGTTATTTTTTTCAAATTGATCCGCACCGAGAAGATCAAACCGTCCCATAAAAACCCAAACGGGCAGCGGCGTTTCCAGGGGTACGACATCATCAAGATATGAGCCCAGGGTTAGCCCCACCGGAGCAATAGCGGCAAATAGCTCCGGCGCCTCAATACTCAGACGCCAGGTCATGCCTGCCCCGTTTGAGTGACCGGTAGCAAAAATACGCCGGGCATCAATATTGTATGCCTTCCTGGTCCTGGCAATCACCTCTTTAATGAAGGCGACATCATCGTGAGGGACATTGGGACTCAGGATATATTGACACCATATAGGCGCCGGTATGGTATCAGCAAGGCTGTTACTGACAGCAACCGGATACGCCTGCGGAAACACGACGATAAAGCTGTATTTCTCCGCCATATCCTGCCAGCGGGAATCTCCGGTAAACGCAGTGGTCACACTGGTGCCGCCGTGAATGGCCACTACCAGGGGATGTTCGATGGTCTCGTTGTAGGAACGGGGAATATAGGTAAGCCACCGGCGGAGCAGCCCATCCACTTTGGTCTCCGTGAAGAAAAATCCCCATCCGTTTTCGTTTTTATGCTGAATTGACCATTCAAGAACGCCGCCGGGTTCCGGCATAAACCGCTGTACCTGGTTTAAAAATTTTGTATACAGAATATTGGGGCTGATACCGGATGCTTTATCCGCGGCGCTTATCCATATCCGGACAGCTCCATTCTCGTATACCTGTTGAGCGTATTCATTGGCAGCGCCGGAAAACGCACCGGCGGCGCTTATCCAGTGCGCCTTTACCGATTCGCTGTTATCGGAACCCTTGTCCGATTCCATAATCCACACGGGCAGGGGAATTTTGCCGTTTGGCAAAGCCATGTCCTCCTGCCCTTCCAGGGAGCCGGTTTGTGCAAAGGGATAAGATAATTTGTCCGCATACAGCCTGATGATCGTATCCGGCGCCGCGCTGCCGCCTACCGTTGCCATACCACAGAACAACTGGGGCCAGAGCATGGCCATCTTATGGGCGGCGCTTCCTCCTTCTCCGTATCCAACCAGATACAGGGCTCGTTCATTTAAGTCGAAAGCGGCGATGATGGCTTTGCTCTTGCTGCGAATGGTATCGTATATTTTCTTTAAGAACGCTTCATCATCCCGGGCCTGTACGGCATTATTCGTATTCCAGGTTTTTGCATCGTATGGTTCCGCCACAACCACGGCAATGCCGAAACTATCCGCCACGGCGATCCAATCCTTACCGGTACTATTTTCAATAAAAGACTCCGCCGTCGTATTATTGGGCGTTAAAATTACCACGCCGGGTGAGCAAGGATCGAAGTTGCCGGGAATGTAGACACTGTAAAATCCCAGCATATCAGGATTGCTAAGACTTTGGCGGTGAAACAATCCCTTGATTGGCGGTGAGTAGGGATATGCCGGGTAGGGCGGATAATCGCGTCTACCGGTTTCTTTCATCTGTTCGTTCATTTTTTTCTCCTGTTAATTTGGCAAAAATACAATCTTAACCTCTCACGATCTCCCGTCCGTCAAAATACCTTTTCCCGGCTGAATCCATAGTGATCTTACCGAAAAATTCCCGCCACAGGAGGCCGCACTCATAAGGCACGTATGCGTGAGGACAATCCCCAACCGAAGCATACCGGAACAGGGGTATATCATCGGCTCCGTTTGTCCATGTGCGTATGTAGTACCGGCCGGTTTCATCATACTCCGTGGTCATCACGGAGGGATCGAAACCGTTACGTACCCCCCAATACTTTAGGCAAAGATCGTTGTAGTTCCCCTCGACGAACTGATCCGCGCCAAAAACATCGTACCTTCCCATGAATACCCAGACAGGCAGCGGAACATCTAACGGGACAGCTTCATTCAATGTGGTGGGGATTCCCGCTCTTATCGCGTTGGGTACGGAAGACAGAGCGTCGGGTGGAATCTCCGCGTCGCCATAGGAACCCAAGGTCAGGCCCACCGGGGCAATGGCGGTAAAACATTCCGCGGCGTCTATCCCCAGCCGCCAGGACATGCCTGCGCCGTTTGAGTGTCCCGTGGCGTATATCCTTCCGGCATCCACACGGTAGTTCTCCTTTGTACGAGCGATGACTTCTTTGATAAACGCGACGTCATCCACAAGAGCCGAAGGGGTAAGGATATATTGATTCCAAATCGGCACAGGTATCATACCCACCATGCCGGATGGAAAAGCCTGCGGAAATACGACGAGAAGCCCGTATTTTTCGGCGGCGTCCTGCCACCGGGAATCGCCCGTAAATGCGGTTATACTACTCGTCCCGCCATGTATTGCCACCACCAAAGGATAAGCCTTGTCCGGGTCGTAGGAGGAGGGCACATAGGTAAACCATCTGCGGATGCGGCCGTCAACTTCCGTTTCCGTAAAGAAGAAACCCTTGCCGTCTTGATTTGTGTGGCTCACGGCCCACTCCAATGTCCCGCCCGGTTCCGCCATAAAACGATGGACCTTTGCAAAGAATTCGCGATAGATGACCTCCGGTGTAAGCCGGTAAGCGCCTTCCCCGGAGGTTACCCAAACCCTTTTGGCGTCATTCTCATAGACTTCCTCCGCGTAATCGTTGGCGGCGCCCCGTGAAGCGCCGGCCGCGGCGATCCAATGTTCCTTGACGGCCTCGTTATTTACCGAAGGATTGGAGGACGCGATCATCCAGACCGGCGTCGGAATATCCTTGTTGAACAAAGTGATCGCGCCATGCCCGTCCAAGCTGCCGGTCTGCGCAAAGGGGTAAGCGAGCCTGTTTCCGTATGCTTCGATGACGCTTCCGGAAAGAGTCCCGCCGTCCACGCTCGCCATCCCCGCGAACAACTGGGGCCACAGCATGGCGAATTTATGCGCGGCGTCTCCACCTCCGGCATAGCCCGCCAAATAAAGCGCCCGCTCATCAAGATCAAAGGCTGCGGGAATGGCCGCCGCTTTGTTACGAATGGTGTCATACACATTTTTTAAAAAAGCGTCGTCGTCGCGGAAGTTCACCGAATTTGAAAGGTTCCAGACATTCGCTTCGTATGGTTCCGCCACGACGGCGGCGATACCGTATGCGGCGCATAGGCCCAGCCAGTTTTGGCCCTGCCCCGCTTCCAGGAAGGACTGCGCGCTCGTACCGTTGGGCGTTAAAATCATCACGCCGGGAGAGCATGGCTCGAAATTATCCGGTATGTAGATACTGTACCGGCCCGGAACACTGGAATCCTGCGGCGCCTGGTTATGAAACAATCCCTTGACCGGCGGTGAATAGGGATATTCCGGGTAGGGGGGATAATCGCTTTTTTTAGTCCCCTGATTTGCTTTTTCCATTTTATAACCTCCTGAGTTTTAGATACCTGAGGCTGTTCCAAGCCTTCAGTTTGTGGAACAGCCGCTTTACCTGCTTTAGTTTGCAGCCTGGTTTCTGGTTCTGCCGGCCTGAAGATCGGCCAGCATCTGCGGCATCTCTTTATCAACCTTCCAGAAACATATCAGGACGATATTAAGGACCGAGATAATAATCGGAACAATGGCATAGTTAAAAGAAATTGCCATCCGGGCGGAGGCGGCCTGATCCGCCGCTCCCGGCACATAACGGCCCGCGGCGAGGATCCATGCCGCCGCAGCGCTTCCCACGGCTGTCCCCAGCCTTTGCCCGAATGAGGCCGCCGCCGACAGAAATCCTTCGGCGCTTACCCCGTTGAGCCATTTCCCGTAGTCTACCCCGTCGGCAATCAGTACGAACACAAGCCCAAAGCCCAGGCCGCCGCCGATGCTGCCGATGATATTACCCGCAAAAACCATGGCTACGGAATTTGCGCCCACCGCAGCTATTCCGTACCCGATGATCCCTACCACATTACCTATAATTATCGTTTTCTGCTTACCCCATTTCTTAACCGCTATGGGCAGCAACGTTACAGGAACCAGAATCAGAAGCCCCACCATGCTTATTACCGGTATCAGTCCGGGTAAACCAAGGTTATAGGTAAAGAAATAGACCAGACCCACCCCCCTCATTGCCTGCATAAGGTTCATGAGCATTCCCATTAGTACCGAGATGATCCAGGGGACATTCCCCTTGGTAGCGCTAAGGCAGTCTTTGAATGAAAGCTTTGCCTTTTCGTCCTCAGAGGCGGGAATCTCTTTGACATTTGCGAATACTATGAGGAACAGCGCAATGGCGAGAATGCCGTATACCGTAAGCGTCAGGGTATAGCCCTTTTGGGTATTGCCGGCGCCAAGGAGAGCCACCAGCCCCAGGGTAGCCGCTCCCACTCCAATGTTACCAATCAAGGCTCCATACATTCTAAACATCCCGAAAACGGTTCTCTGATTCGGATCCCTGGTGAGCCGCGGAAGAATGGCCGATACGGGAATGTTGATCATGGTGTAGGTCATGGTAAGCAGCGTGAAGGTAATGTAGGCGTAGATAAGTTTTCCCGAGGGACTCAATTCCGGAACAGAGAATGTAACCACCATACATATTGCCAGGGGTACGCAGCCCCAGAGGAAATAGGGCCGGCATTTGCCCCACCGGGTATGGGTTCTATCAATAATGACGCCCATAATTGGATCGTTAAGCGCATCGTAGATCCGGGTAAGCATGAACATGGTCCCTACCGCAGCGGCGGAAATCCCGGCAACGTCGGTATAGTAAATCGTCAGGAAAGATCCTACCGCCGCCCATGCCAGACAGGAGGCAAGGTCACTGAAGCCATAGGCTATCTTCATCCGCATTTTAACTGTTTCTTCCATGATAAAAGCCCTCCGCATAGTAATTTGATGGTTGCCTATCGGCAACTCTGCAAACGTTTTCAAAAATAGTATCCACCCGTTGTTTTAATTTGTCAACAAAAAATTTTCATAAAATCATAATTTATATTTTTTTTCGCAATACGGGGAACTGCGGCGGTTTTAAAATACCGGACTTTGATGATACAGGTAAGGTTTTTTTAGGCAAAACACCGGTTTATCCGGACGATAAGACCCGGAAAGCGGGTAAAATTAATAGAAATCAGGCAAATTTTGTCTGATAACTTATAAAAACCGCAGCAATACCCTTCCCGGATATTTTGCAAAAAAAAGAGCAAAAACAATCCCCTTTACAAACACTGGAAATAATTATACTATATTATTAATACTAAGAACGTTTGCAATTTATGGAGGATAATCGGATGCCGGATACGTTAGGGATCGGAATTATCGGCGCCGGACGGATCGGCAAGATCCACGCCGGGAACATTGCCCGGTTTATTCCCCGGGCCAGACTGGAGGGAATTGCGGATATCAATCTGGACGGGCAGCAGGAAACCTGGGCCGGGGAACTGGGAGCCCGGATCGTTTCCCGGGACCCGGCGGATCTGCTGGGGGATCCTGCCATACAGGCCGTGGTGATCTGCAGCTCCACCGATACCCATGCGGACCTCGCCATGGCCGCTGCCCGGGCGGGCAAACATATCTTCTGCGAAAAACCTATAGATCTGACCGTTTCAAAGGTCAAGGCGGCCCTGGAAGCGGTCAGACAGGGGGGAGTCAAATTTCAGATTGGCTTTAACCGCCGTTTTGATCACAACTTCCGGCGGATCCGGGAGCTCACCCTGGCCGGGGAGATTGGGGAGGTACAGATTGTCAGGATCAGTTCCCGGGATCCCGCAGCCCCGCCGCCGGCCTATGTGGCGGTTTCCGGGGGCATCTTTATCGACATGATGATCCACGATTTTGATATGGCCCGGTTTCAGGCGGGAAGTGAAATTACCGAGGTTTATGCCGCAGGGGCGGTACTCATCGATCCGGAGATCGGCCGCGCCGGGGATGTGGATACCGCCATTGTTACCCTGCGATTCGCCAATGGCGCTCTGGGCATCATCGACAATTCCCGAAAGGCGGTGTATGGTTACGATCAACGGGTGGAGGTGTTTGGTTCCGCCGGAGCCGCTGCTGCGGAAAATGATCTTCCCAATACGGTTAAGTTGTCCAATGCTGCGGGGATCACCGGGGAGAAGCCCCTTTACTTCTTTCTTGAACGGTACAAAGGGGCTTTTATTGATGAGATGGGCGCCTTTACGGAGGCGGTTTTGGAGGACAAGGTTGTTCCGGTAAGCGGTGAAGACGGTCTTGCAGATCTCTACGCCGCCCTGGCGGCAGGTAAATCCCTTAAAGAGAAACGGCCTGTTGCAATAGAAGAGATTCAATAGGAGCTTGCCATGCAGATATCCCATAAAGCGCCCTTTGGCCGGGGCTACACCCCCCTTTCCGAACGGAGGGGGCCAACCGCAGACATGCTTATGGACTTTGGAGTCATTAAACTGGCCCCGCAGGATGTCTACACCAGCGATTCTCCCGGGGATGAACGGGTCTGGCTGCTCGTCCGGGGTTCCGCCCGGATATCCTGGGATGACGGCGTGGAGGAGATCTCCCGGCCCAATCTCTTTGATTATTCCCCCTGGTGCCTTTCCGTGCCAGCCCTTACCCGGGTAAGAATCGATGCAGGGTCTGAGGGGGTGGAATTTTACTATGTTGCTACGGACAATCCCCGGCGGATCAAGCCGAAACTGTACCGCCCCGGGGAATGCCGCAGTGAATTACGGGGAGAGGGAACCATGCGTGAAACTTCCACCCGGATCGTCAGAACTATTTTTGACGATTCCAACCGGCCGGAATCCAATCTGGTTATTGGGGAAGTTATCGGGGTGCCGGGAAAGTGGTCCAGCTATCCTCCTCATCATCACCCTCAACCGGAGATCTATCATTACCGGTTTCTTCCGTCCCAGGGTTTCGGCCTTACCGCCATCGGGAACACCCCCTATATCATCAAAGACAGGGATACTATTCTGATTCGGGACGGGGAGGATCATCCCCAGGTTACCGCTCCAGGTTATGCCATGTGGTACCTTTGGGTGATCCGTCACCTGGAGGGGAACCATTACGGAACCCCCACCTTTACCGAAGAGCATCGCTGGGTTACGGGGCCGGAAGACGCTATTTGGATGCCGGCAAAGGGATAACGGAAGGCTGCTGGGTTTTGGCGTTTGTTATCTTTAAGAAAAGGAGAATTGCATGGGAAAGACAATCCGGCTTACCATGGCGCAGGCCCTGGTACGGTTCCTGGATAACCAGTATATCGAAGCCGATGGGGAGGAGATTAAATTTGTCACCGGGGTGTTTGGGATATTTGGTCACGGGGTAGTGGTCGGCCTGGGAGAGGCCCTGGCCGCAGGGGATCACCAGCTCCGTTTTTATCAGGCAAAAAATGAACAGGGGGGCGCCCATGCCGCCATGGGCTATGCCAAACAGCAGAACCGCCGCCGTATGATGGCGGTGACCAGTTCCATTGGGCCTGGGGCCCTCAACATGGTGACCGCCGCGGGAACTGCATCGGTAAACCGGATACCGGTACTCTTCCTTCCCGGGGATGTCTTTGCCTGCCGGCAGCCCGATCCGGTACTCCAGCAGGTGGAGCTTCCCCAGGACTATACCAACACCGCCAGCGATGCATTCCGGGCGGTAAGCCGCTACTGGGATCGGGTGAACCGGCCGGAGCAGCTTATGTCCGCCATGATAAATGCCTTCCGTGTGTTAACAGACCCGGCGGATACCGGGGCGGTGACCGTCGCCCTTCCCCAGGATGTCCAGGGGGAGGCCTACGACTATCCTGTGGAATTCCTGGCTAAACGGGTCCATCATATTGAACGGCGAATCCCCACCGGGGGCCAGATAAGCCGGGCTGCGGCCATGATCAGGGCGGCAAAAACCCCCCTGATTATCTGCGGCGGCGGGGTACGGTTCTCCGGCGCCGGAGAGGCCCTGGCGGCGTTTTGTGAAACCTTCCGTATTCCCTTTGGGGAAACCCAGGCGGGAAAGGGGGTTATTCCCTGGGACAATCCCTACAACCTTTCAGGCATCGGCAGTACGGGCAGTCTTGCGGCGAACCGCATTGCCAGGGAGGCGGATCTCATCCTCGCCATAGGTACCCGTCTGGGGGACTTTACCACCTGTTCCAAGTGGCTTTTTCAGAATCCCGGCGTCCAAGTCCTGGGGATCAACCTTGCCCCCTTTGACGCCTACAAGATGAACGGCGAGCCCATCGTGGCCGACGCAAAACTCACCCTGGAGGCCCTTACCGCAGCCTTGTCCGCAGATGCGCCGGGTTACGAATCCGCCTGGGGAGAGCGGATTGGGGAGCTCCGGACAGAATGGAAGGCCGAGGTAGACCGGCTGTACAGGGAGGAGGTTCCCCCCGCTCCGGATGGTTCCCCCCGGCTTTCCCAGATCCGGGTGCTGGGGGAACTCAACGAACGGCTCCTCCCCCGGCATACCATCGTCGTGTCCGGTTCGGGGTCTATACCCAGCGATATGCAGCGGGTTTGGCGTACCCGGACGCCGGGGACCTATCACATGGAGTACGGGTTTTCCTGTATGGGATACGAGATCGCTGCGGCCCTTGGGGTGAAGATAGGTTGTCCGGACCGGGAAGTGGCGGCCATTGTGGGCGACGGAGCCTATACCATGCTCCATACGGAACTCTTAACCGCCGTTCAGGAAGGGAAAAAGATCATCGTGATAGTGCTGGATAATACAGGGTTTCACTGTATAGATAATCTCCAGCGCAGCCAGGGGATAAGCAAATTCGGCAATGAATGGAATCTCCGGGACGAGGGCAACGGTCGTCTTGAAGGAAGGGCGGTACGGGTGGATTACGCCAAAAATGCCGAAAGTTGGGGCGCCCTGGGACTGCGGGCCGGAACCCCGGAGGAATTGGAACAGGCGGTGGCAGCCGCTTTGGCTGCCTCGGGACCGGTGGTGATCGACGTCAAGGTGAGTCCCGATTCCATGACAAAGAGCTATGAGTCCTGGTGGCGGGTCGGTACTGCCCAGACGTCCTCCAATCCCGAAGTGGTCAAGGCGGCTGAAGCAATGGCCGTGGAACTTGCCAGGGCAAGAAAGTTTTAGTATCCATACAGGTCCCTAAACTGAGGGCCAGAACGGAAGAGGGGAAGGAGCCATGAAAGAAAACAGAATCAGGTTGGCCATTGCGCCTATCGGGTGGACGAATGACGACTTGCCGGAACTGGGGGGAGAGATACCCTTTGAGCAGTGCATAAGCGAGATGGCCCTGGCGGGTTATACCGGCAGTGAGGTAGGGAACAAGTATCCCCGGGATCCCAAGGTTCTCAACAGAGCCCTGGAGTTGAGGGGACTTACCATCTGTAACGCCTGGTTCAGCTCATTTTTGACCACCAAACCCTACCGGGAAGTGGAAAAGGCCTTTATAAAACACCGGGATTTTCTCTATGCAGTAGGGGCACGGGTCATCGGCGCCGCCGAACAGGGCGGTTCCATACAGGGCAGGCAGGACCTGGCAATTTTTGAGGCCAAACCCCGGTTTACCGATGAAGAATGGAAGCGCCTCACCGAAGGGCTCAACCGGCTGGGGGAGAGGGCTGCCGAAAAGGGAATGTGCCTGACCTACCATCACCACATGGGCACCGGTATCCAGACGGCGGATGAAATAGACCGGCTTATGGAAAACACCGATCCTGCCCTGCTGGGACTCCTCTATGACACGGGGCATCTTGTATTTTCCGGGGAGGACCATGAAGCGGTGCTTGCCAAGTGGCTGGGACGGATTAGGCATGTGCACCTCAAGGATGTGCGTCCTGCGGTACGGAAAAAGGCGATCAAGGGAAAGTGGTCCTTCCTCAAATCAGTCAGGGAAGGGGTTTTTACGGTACCGGGGGATGGGAGTATCGACTTTGTCCCTCTCTTCCGGACTCTGAAGAAGGCCAAATACACAGGCTGGTGGGTGGTAGAGGCGGAGCAGGACCCTGCCAAGGCCAATCCCCTGGAATACGCAATTAAGGCACGGACCTATATCCGGAAAAAGGCCGGGATCTAAAAGTTTGTTGCGCTTTGTGCATACCGGTAATCGGGATTCTTTGCATGAATATGCAGGAAATCCACAAGTGCAACAGGCTGTTAGGGGACGCTGCGGATGTATGGGCTGTAAGCCCGGGGGATAATTATGCGATTCGGAATAAATACCCTGGATGATGTGGCGGTAACGGATAAAACGGTACTCTGCCGGATCGATATCAACCAACCGGTGGATCAGACCACAGGAACCCTCAAGGATACCACCCGGATAGAGGCCTGTATTCCGACCATCCGGGAGTTGAGTGACAAAGGTGCAAAGCTGGTACTTTTGGCCCATCAGGGCAGTGATATAGAATACAAGAATTTTTATACTACCCGTCCCCATGGGGCGGTATTGTCCCGCCTGTTAGACCGGGAAGTGCGGTTCATCGACGATGTCTGCGGTCCTGCGGCCCGGGATGCGATCCGGGCCCTCAGGCCGGGGGAGATTCTGCTGCTGGACAACGTCCGGTTTGTCTCTGAAGAGCAGACGCTTTTTGAACTCAAGTTGCAGCTCTCCCCGGAGGAGCAGGCAAAGACCCTTCTGGTGAGGAACCTTGCCCCCCTGGCGGATCTGTACATCTGCGACGCCTTTGCCGCAGCCCACCGGGATCAGCCCTCTCTCTGCGGTTTTGAGCAGATCCTCCCCAGCGCCATGGGCCGTCTCTTTGAGGAAGAATTCTGTGCGATCTCCTCACTAATGAAAAGACCGGAACGGCCCTGTCTGTTCGTTCTGGGGGGAACTAAGATAAACGACGCCTTCCTCATGATGGACAGGGTGTTACAGGACGCTGTGGCGGACCGGGTTTTAGCCGGCGGCCTTGCGGGACAGGTCCTCCTCTGGGCGGAAGGCCGGGATATTGGAGAGCCTTCCCGGGCCTTTATCAGAAAGCAGGGATACGAAGCCCTGGTGGAAACCGGCAGGGAACTCCTGGCAAAATACGGGGACCGGATAGAGACCCCCGTCGATTGCGGGACCTTGAACAATGGGGAACGGCGGGAATACCGGATTGGAGACATCCCCCAAGATGCCCTTATCCTTGATATCGGTACGGAGACCGCTACGGCCTGGCAGGAACGCATTGGCACTGCAAAGACTGTTTTCGTGAACGGTCCCATGGGCGTTTTTGAGGATGAAAAAACTGAAAAGGGTACCCGGATGATATGGGATGCCCTTGGAGGGACGCCGGCCTATACGGTTATCGGAGGCGGCGATAGCATCACCGCCACTAAGAAGTATGGTAAAACCGGGTTTATCAACTACATCTGTACCGGCGGGGGAGCGTTGATTCGTTTCCTCACCGGAGAAGATCTGCCGGTTGTTAGGGCCCTGCGGCACGGTTCGGCCATCAAACAGAAAGAATAACAGGAGGAATGTATGGTTAAAGTTGGCGTAGCAGGTTACGGGGTAATCGGTCAGCGTCTGGCTGACGGTGTGGCGTTGCAACAAGACATGGAACTGGTTGGTATAGCGGATCTGGCGCCTACCCTTTCAATCCGGGCCCTCAGGGAAAAGGGAATGCCCTACGATCTGTACCTGGTTGACGGAGCGGATAAGGCGCAGTTTGACCGGCTGAGTATTCCGGTAAAGGGTAGTTTTGCCGATCTTATCGGCAAGGTTGATATTATGCTCGATTCCTCTCCCGGCGGGGTGGGAGCCAGGAACAAGATCCTCTACGAAAAAGCCGGGGTCAGGGCGATTTTTCAGGGAGGTGAAAAAAATTCTGTGGCGGATGTGTTTTTTCACGGTTATGCCAACTATGAAAAAGGCCTCGGAGTCCGGTATCTAAAACTGACCAGTTGCAATACCACCGGACTTATCCGTTCCGTTGACTGCCTTGACCGGAAATACGGCGTTGACCGGGTGGCTATCACCATCATCCGCCGGGTGGCGGATCCCGGGGATTATCACCGGGGCCTGACCAACGCCCTCCAAATCGATAAAGCCCCCTCCCATCAGGCGGTGGACCTGATGACCATCATGCCCCACATTGAGGCCACGGGGATTCTGGTCCACACTCCGGTTACCCACGGGCACATCATCACCGTATTGGCCCAGGGCAGGAAGGGCCGGATCACCAGGGAAATGGCCCTGGAAGCCTTTCGGCCCCACCCCCGGATCCGGGTGGTGACCCTGGAGGAGGGCTTTTTGGGGAACGCATCCTTCTTCCGCTACGCCCGGGATCTGGGGAACCCCCGGGGGGATATGTACGAGATCGGCCTCTGGGAGGACAGCATCGTTGAAAGCGGGGACCACATCATGTACGCCATCAACATCCCCCAGGAATCGGTTACCATCCCCGAAACCATGGACGCGGTCCGGGCGGCCCTGAAAATGCAGCCCGACTCCGCCTCGGCCACCGCCGAAACCAACCGTTACCTGGGGATGGGGAAGTGGCGGAAATGAAGAACCCCGGAGCAAGCTTGAAGTAAGCGTACTTGCCGGTATCTTCGTTGGAATGGCATTCGGGGGCCTCTCATAATATACAAACACCACCGCTCCGGCCACGGCGCCCAGAAATTTATGATTGTCTCCCCGGTCGTCCACATGAGCCTCCCCAAGAAAAAATACTATACAAATGAGAAGATATCAAGGCCCTTGACTCTTTTGAAAGACTGATACAGAATTGTATTGGAAGCTGCCCATACGGTCCCTGGCGGACCCGGAGCGGAGGTCCGCGGCGGCCTTGAAAATCGCCGGAGAGGAGAAGTTTAGGCATGGACGAAACAAACCGCAGGCCGCGCCGCTCAGGACCGCAAGGCTTTATCACCGGCCTCCGATCGGCGTCCCCTGCCCGGTCGTCTTGGGCGGGGGGGGGGGGGGGGGGCGGGGGGGGGGGCGGGGGGGGGGGGGGGGGGGCGGGCGGGGGGCGGGGGGG